>JAPLLM010000027.1 GCA_026387555.1 Candidatus Omnitrophota bacterium
TCTACAGAGTTCGGCAATAAGCCTAATTCCCAGACATGCCCGGTCTGTTTGGGTTTTCCGGGTTCGCTTCCGGTATACAATAAGACTGCGCTGGATTATGCTATAACAGTAGCGCTCGCGCTTAATTGCCAGGTGCAGGAATACACTAAATTCGACCGCAAGAATTATTAATACCCGGATCTGCCTAAGAATTACCAGATATCCCAGTATGATCTCCCGCTTTCTTTGGCTGGGTTCCTTGATATTGAGATCGAGGGCAAGAATAAACGCATCGGCATTACGCGCGTGCACATGGAAGAAGACGCGGGTAAACTGATCCATAAAGATAGTGTTAGCTTAGTCGACCTTAACCGCGCCGGGGTGCCTTTGCTTGAAATCGTCAGCGAGCCTGATATAAGTTCTCCGGAAGAGGCCCGCGAATATCTGTCTACTTTGAAGAATACCCTGGAATATCTGGAAGTCTCGGATTGCGATATGGAAAAAGGCTCATTGCGCTGCGATGCGAATATTTCTATAAGGCTGCGCGGCGAGAAAAAACTGGGTGTAAAGATAGAATTGAAGAATATGAATTCGTTTAAAGCGGTGAAAGAGGCTTTGGCCTATGAAGAGGAGCGTCAGGCGAGGGCACTTGATGACGGAGAGTCTTTGGTGCAGGAGACCCGGCTTTGGGACGATAAAGAGGGGGCTACTGTTGTTATGCGTACCAAAGAAGGGGCACAGGATTATCGCTATTTTCCGGAACCGGATCTTCCGCCGTTTAATATAACTAAAGCAAAAGTCGAAGAAGTTAGAAAAACTCTTCCGAAGGAAACGCAGAAGCAAATAAAAGAACGTTTTAAGAAAAACTATCCAATGCCAGAAAGCACGGCCGAATATCTTACTTCAACAAAAGGAAAATCGGAATATGTCGAGAATTTGTTAAAGGACGCTGGTGAGGATTTATATGAATTAACTATAAATACTTTGATGGGTCCCTTTGCTAGTGCGGCATCAGCGCAAGGTTGTCAAATACACGAATTAAGGATTCCGAATGATATAGCGATCAATTATGTTAAGCAAATAGACTCAGGAAAAATTTCTAATCTTGTAGCTAAGACCGAGGTTTTTCCCGAATTACTTAAAGGTAAAAATCCTGAACAGGTTATTAAAGAAAAGAACCTTAGCCAGATTTCCGATACCGGACAATTGGAGGGCATTATTGAAGAAGTCATCAGCGCTAATCCTAAGTCTGTGGCGGATTTTAAATCCGGAAAAGATAACGCGCTTATGTTTTTAGTCGGACAAGCGATGAAGAAATCTCAAGGTAAAGCTAATCCCAAGGTATTACAGGATTTATTCAAGCGGAGGCTTTCTAATGCGTAAGAAGTTTACTATCGGTTTGATCGTAGTTTCAGTCATCGCGGTATCGGTTTTTGTTTCTCTGGCTGTTTCGGCTACCGAGAAAAAGAATAAAGACGACCTCTACCGGCAGGTAGAGTTATTTTCCGATACCATTGCGATAATCCAGTCGGAATATGTCGACGAGCCAAAGTCTAAAGACTTGATTTACGGTGCTTTAAAGGGGATGCTTTCATCTCTGGATCCGCACAGCCAGTTTATGGATCCGGATACTTATAACGAATTAAAAGTTGATACCGAAGGCAGATTCGGCGGAGTAGGCATAGAGATTACTGTTAAGGACGGTGTACTGACCATAGTAACTCCTATCGAAGATACTCCTGCGTGGCGCGCCGGGCTCAAGGCCAACGACCGGATAGTCAAGATTAACAATGATTTGACCCGGGATATGACTATAACCGACGCGGTCAAGAAGATGCGCGGTAAGCCCGGAGAGCCGGTATCGCTTACGATTCTTAGGGAATCGGAAAAGAAGATTCTGGATTTTAAAATGGTCCGGGATGTGATCAAGATCAAAGATATAAAGGAGGCAAGGATACTGGAAGACGGGATAGGATATATCCGTATCGTAGAATTCAGGGAGCATACCCCACAGGATATAGGTGCGGCTTTAGAGCGCCTTTCTAAAGCAGGTATGAAAGCGTTGATCCTGGATTTGCGCAATAACCCAGGAGGTTTACTTGACTCCGCGGTTAAGGTAGCGGAAAAATTCATTGAAAAGGGCAAGATGATTGTCTATACCAAAGGAAGTTGCGGCTTGCCCGCATCCGATACTTAATCTGCCCATGGTCATATTGATCAACGACGGATCGGCTTCGGGCAGCGAGATCGTAGCCGGGGCTTTGCAAGATTATAAACGGGCCATAATCTTAGGGACTAAATCATTCGGCAAAGGTTCGGTCCAGACAGTGATACCTTTAAGCGACGGCTCGGCTTTAAGGCTTACTACCAGTAAGTACTTTACGCCTTTAGGCAAGGTGATCCACGGTAAGGGTGTTACTCCGGATATCGAGATAGAAGCAGAGAGGCCTGCAGCGAAGATCGAGGATAAAAAAATAGAAAAGGCCGATGACGCATTTGAAGAAGTCGAGAATAAAGATAAGCCTAAAGACGCGAAGGTCTTTGATTATAAGTCGGATAATCAATTGATGCGGGCAATAGATATTCTCAAGGCCGCAAGATTCTACCAGACCGCTAAGCCTTAATGAATAAAGAAAAAAAATACCAGACAAGATATTTTAGAGTTAAATAAGGCTGGAGCAATCCTTATAAAAGAAATAGGTGGAAGAAGAAAAGAAAAAAAAAAAAAAAAT
>JAPLLM010000011.1 GCA_026387555.1 Candidatus Omnitrophota bacterium
GTCGCATTGATCAAGCCAGATAGTCATGGGAAATTCACCGCGGAACCTCTTCTTGTCGAATCTAACCAAGTCAACCCTCTCCTCAAAGCAGACCTTTTCCATCCCCGACCTGTGGTAAACTTCTTCCACATTCTCGATCTGATTACCCCATACGCTTGGGCCGTCTCCGACGACTATATGGCAGCCGATACCCTTTAATACCTTTATCATCGCCCGCACCATTTCCGGATGGGTATCAATACCGAATTCCGGCTCCTTAGCCATTAGGAGGTTGGGCTTTACCAAGACGCGGCTTTCGGGCTTAATAAACTTAGTAATCCCGCCCAGGAGATCAAGCGTTAGATTAAGCTTAGCCAAGACTAAATCCGGATCATAACCGATGCACCTGGTTATCGCGACTTGCGCATTCATTAGAATCTGAATAAACTCCTGACATTTGCCGTAGTAGCGCGCTCGACTTCTTCAAAACTAATTCCTTTTATACGGGCTGCCTCTTCGGCTAATAATTTGACAAAAGACGGATCGTTTCTTTTTCCGCGAAAGCCTTCCGGAGATAAATAAGGACAATCTGTTTCAAGCATCAACCTGTCTATGGGGGTTAGTTTAAGCATCTCCCTCAAGTTTTGGGCTTTCTTATATGTAATATTACAGGTAAATGAAATGAAAAAACCCAAATCCAAACACTTATTTAGAAACTGCACATCGCCGGAAAAACAATGCACTACCGCTCTAAGGGGCATATATTCCCTGATGATATCTAAAGTCTCAATTTGCGCTTCGCGGGTATGGATTACTACCGGCAGCGCGATATTTTTAGCTACTTTTAATAAAGCCCTGAAAAGAGCGATTTGATTCTCGCGACCGGAGTAGTTCTTATAGAAGTCCAGGCCGATCTCTCCTATCGCAACCACTTTCTTTTCGCCGGCAAGTTTAGCTATAGCCTCGCAAACATTATCATCAAATTTATCCGCTTCGTGCGGATGCACGCCGACGGCCGCGTAAATGGAAGAATACTTACGGGACAGCTCCACAGAGTTTTGGGAGGATTCAAGACTTGAACCGATATTAACGATAAACTCGATACCCTTAGCGATGGCCGCTGAAATGACGGCATCGCGGTCAGAGTCAAATTCAGGAAAATCCAGATGGGCGTGAGAATCTATGAGCATAATTGCGGCTATTTGTTTTCGATGCGAGGGAATAAAGGAACGCCTTTTTTGATTGTTTTTTCTAAAAACTGTTCCCTGATCAATTCGGCGGTCCGGGGCATAAACGGCGAAAGCGTTTGTTCCGCCGCCCTTATCACGTTTACCAGCACTTTGATAAAATTCTCAAGCTCGGCGTTTTTATTTTCTTTGGCCAGGTTCCATGGCTTAGTCTCTTCCACGTATTTATTAGCCATATTGATCATGGCCCAGATATATTCTAACGCAGCACTGAAATTATAATCTCCGGCCTGACCTAAATCGGGAGTAATTGCGCCCTTGAGCCCTGAAATCTTATCCGCAATCGCCTTTACCCGATTATCTTTTAAATCCAGATCACCTTGCGGGATATTCCCCGAGAAATACTTCTCAACCATAGTCAAAGTGCGGTAAACCAGGTTACCAAGGTCATTAGCGAGGTCGGCGTTGTAGCGTTTGATAATTGCGTCCGGCGAGAAATTTCCGTCCAGGCCAAACGGCACATCGCGCAGGAGAAAATAACGGTAGGTATCAGTACCGAATTCATTGACCATATCTATCGGCGATACGGCGTTACCGCGCGACTTGGACATCTTAGCTTCATTGATCATCCACCAGCCGTGCGCGAATATCGTATCCGGCAGCTTGATCCCGAGCGCTTTTAACATGATCGGCCAGTAAACCGCGTGATGCCGTAGAATATCCTTTCCGATAAGATTCACGACATAAGTTTCTTCGTTCCACCATGCGGATTTATAGCGGCCCTGCGAGTCAAATTCAGGAAAATCCAGATGGGCGTGAGAATCTATGAGCATAATTGCGGTCTAAATGTTTTCGATGCGAGGAAATAAAGGAGCACCTTTTTTGACAGCGGTATCCCCCAACTTAAACGCTCAATCGGCCGCGATATACAAAGGTCATTTAATTTATTCAGCTCAAGAAACCTTAGAACTTCCTCCTGGCGACTTTCAGGCTTGATAAAGCCAGGGTGCGATTTGATATATTCGACTAACCAGCCCTGATATTTAGATAACTTAAAAAAGTAGTTCTTTTCTGCAATCCTCTCCACCGGCCTTTTACAATCCGGGCAAAGCTTATCCTCAACCTGGCCTTCCACCCAGAAAGTCTCGCAGGGGACGCAATACCATCCTTCGTAAGTATCTTCATAGATATCGCCGTTCTTATGCACTATCTCGAGCGCCCGGCGCACAAATTCAGTATGTCTCTTTTCGGTAGTGCGGATAAAATCGTTATTGGAGATACTCAGCTTTTTCCACAAATCCTTGAACTGCACCACTACCTTATCCACAAATTCTTGAGGAGTTAGCGCAGCTTCGTCCGCGGCCTTTTGTATCTTCTGACCGTGCTCATCTGTGCCGGTCAGAAACCACACATTCTTATCCCCTAAGGTTGAGCGCATATATCTGGCTAATGTATCGGCCGCTATACAAGTATAGGAATGCCCAATGTGCGGCGAGGCATTCACGTAATAAATGGGCGTGGTTATATAAAATTTATTTGCCATGCTATTTTTCCTTGTCTTTGTAGCTTACCTGAATAACCGCGCCTTCTTCAAGCTCGACGGTGACGGAGCGCTTAAACACATTGACCCCGATGACCTTGCCTTTTCCCTGCGGGGTATGGATCCTCTCGCCTTCGCGGGGGAGCCCCTTGGATAAGAATTTATAGCTCTCATATTCGAAAGAAAGGCAGCACATCAATCTTCCGCACAAGCCGGATATTTTAGGCGGATTCAAAGGAAGCCCTTCTTCCTTGGCCATTTTGATCGTCACCGGCTCAAAATCTTTCAGGAATTTAGCGCAGCATAATTCGCGGCCGCACGGCCCGCACCCGCCGAATAACCGTGCCTCATCGCGCACGCCTATCTGCCTTAATTCGATGCGTGCCTTGAATATCTTAGCCAGGTCTTTTACCAGTTCCCTGAAGTCAATTCTCCCCTCGGCGGTAAAATAAAAAACTATCTTGGTGCGGTCAAAAGAATACTCTGCCCGCACTAATTTCATATCCAGCTTATGTTCGGAGATCTTTTTAACACAGGTATTAAAAGCCTCTTTGGACTTTGCCCGGTTATCTTCGATCTGCTTTAAGTCCGTATCCAATGCCCGCCGGATGATCTTTTTCGCCGGCTCTTTGGTTTCTTCGGGCTTCTGCCCGGCGCAAACAGGAACGACCTGGCCGTAATCCAGCCCGCGGTCGTGCTCAACGATAACATAATCACCGATCTTCACCCCTAAATTACCGGGCTGATAAAAATGGATCTGCCCGGAATCGCGTAATCTGACTAAAACTAAGCCTTCCATAGATGTGCCCCCAGATTTAAAAGCAGCAACTTGGTGTTGATGTTGCGCTCAAGATACAATATAGAATCGGATACCGCATCCATTACCGAATTTAACTGCGCGAAAGTAAGCCTCTCTGCCCAAACCGCAAGTTCGTGCTCGCGGTCGGAGTTTATTGCTTCTTCTGCCGGCATCCCTGTCTTTAAAAGGCAGACATCGCGAAACCATGTCGCGAGCACATTAAGCTACCCGCGCACTGCCTCCCTGTCTTTGAGGTCAACCGAACCGGCCTTCATCTCGGGAGAGAGTACTAAATCATCAATGACCACGTTCTTCTCCCGCAGGATATCCGTATCTTTTAAAGCCAGCGCCTTACCTATACGCCCCTCGCAAAAATAAGCAAGAAAATGCGCGTAGCCGGAGTCGAGACCATAATTCTTTCTTAACACTTCC
>JAPLLM010000009.1 GCA_026387555.1 Candidatus Omnitrophota bacterium
AAATAAAATTATTCCGGCGAGGCAAGCGATTAAATTAATCCGCTCCTTAGCCCGGGTGTTGATCAGCGCGGTCAATATCGCTGCGGCCAATGGGACAACTATAAAATAAATCAACAGGCTCATCCCTTAAGCCTCCGTATCTTGGTGATATCGAAGGTCCCGTATTTTTCGTATATCCTTATAGCCAGAGTAACCGCGATAAAGATCAAAGCCAAGCCGATGACGATAGTCGTAAGCGCCATCGCCTGGGTGAGCGGGTCGACCATATTTTCGATTGCCTGGTCGTGCGCCAATATGGGCGCCCGGCCTTGCAGTCTGTATCCGATCAAAATTATGAATAGATTGACCGAATACTCTATAATGCCGATGCCTATGATTATCTTTATGATATTGCGCTTCCTGACAACACTGTAAAGCCCGACGGAAAACAATATCAAGCACATAAAATAAAGGCTCATATTCTTTTCTCCTTCGATGCCAATCCAATAAGGACCAAAAACATCACAAAAAGTCCGCTTGAAACCAGCAAGGCAACCGCAGTATCGCAGAAAGGCATGAACCCAACGCCGGAAATACCCAAGAATCCCAGCGTGGATAGCAATAAAAAGGCAAGCGCCCCGCTTGCTATATAAATCAAGCCCCGCGCTTCGTTCATCTTTTGAAATACTGCTTTCCTTCCGAAGGCCAAGATCAAATGAATAAAAGACAGCGCGATAATCACCCCGCCCGCAAACCCTCCGCCCGGGCCGATATGGCCTTGCAACATAATATAAATGCCGTATATAAGGATAAGCCCGACAGTAAGGCGGGTGATCGTCTTAACGATCAAGCTCATCCCCGTCTGATTATTCATCTATTTTTCCCGTCTTCCTTGAAATCGCCAATACTCCAATTACGGCGGCAAAAATCACGGCCGCCTCACCCAAGGCGTCATAGCTTCTGAAATTAAGCGTAATCGCCGCCACCAGATTATCCGCGCCGGTCTTAGCTTGCCCCAAGGCGAGATAATCTTTGGATACATTCATCAACGGAGCCCCGAACGCCGGAAGCTCCCTAAGAGCGAGAAAAGCCAGAAACAGGAATACCCCGACAAAAATAAAAGTAGCGATGGTATTAAAGAGCCAGCGCCCGTCTTTAACCAAAGGAATATCTTTGTTGATGGTAGCGTGGATTAAAATAATTACGCAAAGTATCTCTACCACCAGCTGGGTGATCGCTAAATTCGGCGCTTTTAGTATTAAAAAGGCCAGCGATAGCCCCAAGCCGGCCGCGCTTAAACCGATAAGGCTCGAGAGCAGGTCCTTAGCCTCGACAGCCACAATGGCAGCAAAGATCATGAAGAATATTATTAAATGAAGTTCCATATCAATAACCCCAGCATCCCCAAAAGTATCCAGACAAAATAAGTCGGCAATACGCCGTTATGCAAGAAACGCAGCGGCTTGGAAATAACGGCTAATCTCTTCCCCTGTTCGTAGATATCAAAAACGCCTTTCTCCGCCGACTTATAAATGCCTTTTAACAATCCGTACTCGCTGATAGTATTGTAAAACTCCCCTCCGCTTACGGCGTTAGGAGTGAAATCTATCGGCTCTCCGCCCACAAAAACTTTATCCTGGCGAAAGCGCGGCCGGAAAAAATTAAAATGGAATATAAAGATTCCTATGATCAAAGCAAGGATTATCAATGCGCAAGAGACCCCCGCATACCAGATACCTGTAAATTCCACCCCGGGTACCACCGGAAGGATAAAATATTTAAGCGGGAGTTGAAAAGCAAATACGCCGAAAACAACGCAGATACTAGCTAAAATAACGCAGTGCAGCCACATTGCCGGAGGGACCTCTTCGCTCTTAAGTCTTCCCTCCTGACTATTACGCTGGCCTAGGAATACGGAGTGGATTAATTTCATAAACGACGCCAGAGTCAAACCCGAGCCAAAGAGCGCCACCACAAGGCATAAAGCAACTAAGAAACGTTCCGGGCCTCCCGAACCTAATCTCTGGATCAACCCCTGATAAATCATCCACTTAGAAACAAAACCGTTAAATGGGGGGACACCCGAAATAGAAAGGCTGGCAATGAGGCACGATATATAGGTAATAGGCATTAACCGGCCCAAGCCGCCTAGTTCATCCAGCTCCGTGGTCTTGGCGCGGTATTCCACGTTTCCCGCGGTTAAGAATAAACATGATTTATACACCGCGTGGTTTAACATATGGAATATGCCCCCGGCAATTCCGATAGGATTTCCCGTAGCAATTCCCAGAACCATGTAACCTACCTGCGAAACCGCATGATAACCCAAAAGCTTCTTCATATTGTGTTGCACTAAAGCCATCATTACCGCCGCCAATATCGTGAAAGCCCCGATGAGCATGAGAAAAATACTCATCACAGTGTTCATCTCGAAGATATTAAGCGAAATCCTGGCCAAGAGATAAATACCCAATAATTTATCTAACGACGCCGGAAGATACGCCACCACCGGAATGGGCGCGTCTTTGGCGCAAGGAGGAATCCAGGAGTGCAAGGGCATTGCTCCTGCCTTGGCAAAACATGCCAGAGCAATACAAACGTAGGCTAACGCAGGCAAATAATTACTGCTGGAGAGACGCAGGCGGATACTATCCATCTGAAACGTTCCGGTAAGATAAAATAAAATACCCACTCCCAAAATCATCAAGGCATCTGTTCCGCCGACGATAATAAGCGTCTTTTTAGAGACCTCCCCGGTATCATCTGTCCCGAAATTTATCAAAAGATATAAGAGAAAACCTAAGAATCCCCAGAAAATAAGCAAAAGAACCAGATTATTAGTAAGTACCACTCCTAATGCCGCAGCAGCAGTCAATATAATATAAGTATAATATTGTAGGAGGCGCTTCTTTCCTCGCATAAACTTCAATGAATATATAAAGGTAAGAATAAAAAATAACCCTATGGCCGGGATCAAAAATCCGTTTAGGGCATCAATTTTAAAATAAGGATAGTGAAGGTTCATTTTATCTTAAGTAAGTTACGCGCGATCTTCTTGGCATGGTAATAGACCGCCGCGGTAAAATCGAGCATATTTAAAAACATATTGCAGGCCATAGGGGTACAAACCCCCTGGATCATCCTTTCGTTATGTTTTTTACGGTATTCATCGACCATATAATCTATATGCTCCTCTTTCCTTAGGACTATTTTTACTAAACTCAAGTCCCCTCTTTCAAAAGCAAAGGCTATTTCGTCAAGTGCCTCAAGGGTCTTATTATAAAGCGCTTCGTATTCTTTAACAGCGTCTTCGGTAAAAAGCAGCCTCTCTTCTATCTTGATCTGCACCCTCTCCAGAATATCTTTGCAGTAATCACCGATAAGCTCAAAATCCTCGACCACCTCGGCAAACAAAACGACTACTTCGCGCATATGCTCGTCCTGATTACCCTTTCCAAGCTTAACCAGATCAGCGGCGATAGCCTTCTCCATATTATTAAGATTATTCTCATCCTCAAGAATCCCCGGGATAAGGTCAGCGTTGTGCTCCATAAAGGTGCGGTGGGTCATCTGCCACATCTTCAAAGCCAGTTTAGACATATCCTTAATCTTATTCTTTATATTATTCAGGTCGTCCATTTGGCCATCCTTCCTTTATCTTATTGGTTTTTTCTTGAGATAACCTGACCAGATCCCAACCGTTCATAATCTTTTTATTATCCGTCTTGTTGATAACAGCCACCCTCTCCGTGCAGCAATAGCAGGGGTCGACCGCCGCCAGAGTTAATGTTGCATCCGAAATCGTCCCGCCTACTGCCGCGACTTTATCGGAGGCTACGTTCATAAAACTGGGGGCGCGTATTTTATGCCTTACCGGCCGGTTCGTCCCGTCGCTTTTTATATAATGAATACACTCCCCGCGCGGGGCCTCCACCCTGCCGATACCTTCTCCGGGAGGGACATCCTTGACATTAGCGTCGATCTCGCCCTTTGGCATTTTATTCAGGGCCTGATTGATGATATTAATGGAGTCTTCCATCTCCAATATCCTGACCATGGTTTTGGCAAAAACATCTCCGTCTTTCTCCAATACCACATTCCAATCGATGGTATTCATCAGAAACGCGCCGTATGGCTCGTCTCTTCTTATGTCGATATTTACCCCTGATGCCCGGGCAGTGGGGCCGACCACGCACCAGTCAATAGCCTGTTCCTTGGTAAGCGTCCCTGCTTCTTTAAGCCGCGCTTTTATTACCGGGTCATCGTTAATGGCGCCGTAAAACATTTTTATAGAAGGCGTCAGCTCATCGAGCATCTTCTTTAGCAAGGGGATATCTTCGTCTTGAATGTCGCGGCGCACCCCGCCTATTTTAAACATGGCGTAATTATTGCGGTTGCCGGTGACCATCTCAAACATATCCAAAACCGGCTCGCGGTATTTCCAGGCCCACATCCAGATTGTATTGTATCCGATAAAATGTCCAACCAGGCCCAACCAGAGTAAGTGGGAATGTATCCTCTGCAGCTCGTCGATAATGGTGCGGATATATAAAGCGCGCTCGGGCACGATATTCGCTTCACCTCCGAACAAGTCTTCGACCGCCAGGACATAAGCGTAAGGATGGCTTGAAGAACATATCCCGCAGATGCGCTCCACCAGAAAAGCGATCTGGTCATAGTGTTTTGATTCCGCGAGCTTTTCAATACCCCTGTGATTATAACCGATTATAATATCTATATCGACGACCTTCTCTCCTTCCACATATAGCTGGAAAAATTCCGGCTCTTCCTGCAGAGGGTGATACGGACCGATAGGAACGATTACCTTATGACTCATTTTTTCTCCTTAAAGGAAATTCTCCCTCCGGCCAGTCTTCAGCCAGGAGGAGGCGTTTTAAATTCGGATGCCCTTTAAAATTTATCCCGAGCATCTCCCAGATCTCCCTCTCCACCCACTCCGCGCCTCTAAATATCGGTGCTATGGAATCGATCTCGGGGCGAATTTTATCTTTGATCAAAGTACGCAAAGAGTATATCTCACCCGCTTTATCAAAACTGAAATGGTAGAGTATTTCAAAACCTTCGGGCAGGTCAATGCCGGACGCGGTCGAAAACCTCAAACCTAAACTTTTGAAAATAAACTCTACCGATTTATACACATCATTTGGCTCGACTGTAAAATAAATCCTGCGGGCAGAGCGCTCATCCCAAACTTTGATCTTATCCCCCAAGCCATCTTTTATTTTATCGCGCATATTCATAGGTTTACTTGCCTTTTCTTATCTTGGTTACCAGCTTTACTATTCCGTCGATCATCGCCTCCGGACGCGGAGGGCAACCCGGAATATAAAGATCAACGGGTAAAATCTTATCCAACGGCTCACAAACGTTATAACTCTCACTGAACATATGGCGGGATAACGCGCACTGGCCAACCGCCACTACCACGCAGGGTTTAGGCGCTTGTTCGTATATTTTTTTCATGCGCGGCACGCTTTTTTTGTTCATTGCCCCGGTTATTAAAAGAGCGTCGGCGTGGCGCACCGAACCGATCAATTGGATCCCAAACCTCTCTACGTCAAAACGGGGGGTAAATAGATCAAGTATTTCGATATCGCAATTATTACATGAACCCACGCTTACGTGAAAGACCCAAATCGATTTAGTCAGTGCTTTTATTTTTAAACTCATTATTGCCCCACCAGCGCTAAAATTACGGAAGCAACCGCCATAAATGTCGGGACCTTCCAGAAGAATCCCAAAGCCTGATCAATTCTCACTCGCGGATTGGTATTCTTTACTAAAACAATGAGAACCAACAATCCGATATATTTTAAAATCATAAAAAGTAAACCCGTATCCTTACCCATAAACAAAACAATCAAAAATACGGGCAGCAGGTAAAGCATGACCGCTTTGGTAAGCTTAAACACAGCCAGAGGCAGGCCCGAATATTCTATCAGCGTTCCGCACATAAGTTCCTGGTCCGCTTCCGCGATATCAAAAGGCGCATAACCTAATTTTGCCTGCACGCAGAAAAAACAGACTATAAAAGCCAAAGCCCCGGACCAGGAGGCTATATTTGAAACGC
>JAPLLM010000116.1 GCA_026387555.1 Candidatus Omnitrophota bacterium
GGATTACAAAATCAACGGCCAGTAATAATTATAGAATAATACTGCCCTGTCGTCTAATTGGTAGGACTTCAGATTCTGGATCTGACTATCATGGTTCGATTCCATGCGGGGCAACCAGTTTATAGTATTCGCGCGGGTGGTGGAATGGCAGACACGCTACTTTGAGGGGGTAGTGACCGCAAGGTTGTGAGGGTTCAACTCCCTCCCCGCGCACTAAATAAAAAACCCCGTATCTTGATGGCACACAGATACGGGGTTTTATTTAAACGGCTACTTTTCTTCTTTGCGTTTATCTTTTACGTAGTTGCTTCTCTCCAGATGCTTGGCCGCCTCTTTTAACTCCGCGCCGATTTCGCTTATTTGAGCCACGTGGTCTATTTTACGCGTATCGGTAGTGACGACCCCTATAGAAATAGAGAGGAGCGGTATTTTCTGCTCGATCCCCTTGCGGTCTTTACCGATGATATATCCTGTTTTGCGGTCTTTCTCGTTATAAAATGCGGGCACGGCAGCTTCAAAATCCTTGATGATCTTAAGGCATAACGCATCTACTTTATTCGGAGTAGTCACGATGCAGTAATCGTCTCCGCCGATGTGCCCGATAAAATCGTCGGGATTACCCAATTGATGGGTGGCGCGGATTAAGACTCGCGCCGTCTCCCGGATTACTTCATCGCCGTGTTCAAAGCCGTATTTATCGTTGTAGCTCTTGAATTTATCCAGGTCAAGGTAGCAGACCGCGAATTTTTCTTTGTTTTCTAATCTGCGCTGCAGCTCGTTAATAATGGAGACGTTTCCCGGCAGGCGGGTGAGAGGATTTGCTTCCAAATCCCTTTCCGTGCGGCGCAGGATCATGCGGATGCGCGCCAGAAGCTCTTTCGGCTCAAAGGGTTTGACTACGTAGTCATCCGCTCCCGCGTCTATGCCATTTACCTTGTCATTGATGTCGCCTTTACCCGTGACCATGATTACCGGCAGGTGGCGTAGGAGGAGGTCTTTTTTGATCAGGCGGCAGACCTGCCTGCCATCGATCTTAGGTATCTTATAATCCAGGAGGACCAAGTCCAGCGGTTTGGCGTTGACCATTTTTACCGCTTCTTCCCCGTCTTTGGCCTCAAAGATCTCGTAGTTTTCTTCCGAGAGGGTAAGTTTAAGTATATCCCGTATATCCGGGTCATCGTCGACTATCAGGATCTTTACAGCCATAATTATTAAGCCTCGTTAGGTATGGTAAAACTGAATGTGGAACCTGTTCCCACTTTGCTTTTTACCCAGATCTTTCCGCCGTGGGCCTCGATTATGTGTTTTACCAAGGATAAACCCAGCCCCGTGCCTTTTACTTCCTGATTAATGGCGTTATCAACGCGATAAAACTCTTCAAATATCGCGGACAAGGCGGCTTCGGGTATGCCGCACCCCGTATCCGTAACATCTACCTGTACCCCTGCGTCAGTCTTATGCGAAGTAACGGTGATCTTTCCTTTTTCCGGGGTAAACTTGATAGCGTTGCTCAACAGATTTATAAATACCCGCTCAAACTGGCTGCGGTCTGCCGATATGCTTGCAGCATTATCCGCGGTATCGATGATTAAAGCAATATGTTTTTCTTTTAACTGCACTGATAGTAAGTCCGAGATCTTCTCAGTGATCGACTTTAAGTTCAGCGACTCTTTTCTCATCGCCACTTTTCCCGATTCTATGCGCGCTATATCCAAAAGGTCATTGACCATGTGCACCAGCTCGTCGCTGTGGCGGTTGATTTTATCCAGCCTCTCGCGGATATCTTTAGGCAGGTCTCCCAGCTTTCCAGTTAAGAGTATCGCGGCGTAACCCTTGATAGAGGTAAGGGGGGTACGTAGTTCGTGCGATACGCTTGAGATGAAGTCGGATTTGCGCCGGCTCACCGCTTCTAATTTTGCGAGCGCCCGGCTTAAGTCGCGCGTCCTCTCTTCGACTTTTTGCTCCAACCCCTGCTGGCTGCGCCAGGTTTTGTCAAAGAGCCGGGCATTCTCCAGCGCTTGGCCCAGTTGGTTGGCCAATATAGTGATCAATTCTTCGTCGCCTTCATTTAAAACCGTTTCCCCGTTATCCGTCCCTACGAAGAATAGCCCTTTTTCTCCTTCTTTGGGGAGTACCGGCGAAAGGACAAAGGAAGCGATCTTAAAAATTGCAGGGATCTCTTCTTTAAAGTTGGCCTCTGCGGAAGATTTGGTTATTGACGAGAGGGTCTTTTCGTTCCTGATCAGGCCCAGGAAATTATCCTTTTGCGAGTTTACCGCCGATATGATCCCATCGGCCTCCTCGCGCGCATAACCCGAATGCATGTTTAGCTCAAAATGTTTCGCGGAGTCATCCCAGAGAAAGGCGCAGGCCTTTTCAAAACCCAGCTCTTCTAAATAATGCAATTCGATCATCTGGAATATTTGCCCTTCTTCCAACGTGGTGCTGATCGCCCGCGATAGCCTCTGCAAAGAGTATAGCCCGGTGATCTTCTTATCCAGGTCTTCCTGCGTTTTATTTAATTCCATGTCGGTGCGCACGATAAGTTTTGCCTGTTCATCCATTTCGTTCAGCGAACCCTTGAGTTTCTCTATTTCAGCCTTGAGCGTGGCGATCTTATCTAACATTCTGGTGATGATAAGAGCGAGGATGATGATAGAGATAAAACTCACTACCAACAAAATGATCATAAGCAGTCCCGTTTCAATCATTTTCTATATTTGCCCTCCCGCCGCCAGTATGGCGACGCTCTGATTATGGAAATATGCCTTGCCGTAATAATTTACCGATTGCAGAGGCGCCTGTTCCCCGTAGGTGTAAAGGCCGAAGACCGGCGTATCTTTGAAATATTCTTTGATGATCGCAAGCTCTTCAATCGCGCGCCGGCCTAATAATATATACCTTGATACCGAGTCAAAGACAAGTACAAAATTAATATTTTTACCCGCCATTGACCGCTTAGCCTCAAGCGCTGCCAGGCGCGTTGCCTCAAGGCAGGATTCTCTGGTCCCGATCATCAGCCTTATAGAGCTTCCAACAGGGACATTCCCCTGGCAGACTATGGAGCCGTTATCTTCAATGGTCAGCAAGTTCCTTAAAAGATATTCTTTTTCTCCAGGGATGCGCAGGCCTATGGGATAAAGTATAGAGATCAGCCGCAGCTCTTTTTTAAGCCTGGATAAATCGAAAGAAAAATATTCCTGGTAGACCTTGACCGCAGGCTCAGCGTCGATCTCGTGGACTATGTTGCCGCTGGATTTAGTAACGATCCGCGGTTTCCCTAAAGGCTTCCACCCGTGTTTTATCCCCAATCCGAAATTAAATTTCCCTCCCCAGATGACCCCGCAGGCAGAGTTGGAGAAAACCTCTTCGCCGTAATACTGGTAAGTTTTTTTAAAAGCCAGGCTATCGGAAGCGGAAGCGCCGGCTAACGGAAAGCTGCTGCCTAATCTTTCCTGCAATCCGTTGATCAGGTCCGAGCCTTGCGCCTTTAGGCCGTCGGAGAAAATCACCCCTAAGTCCCTGCGGATATTTTTAAACCCGTATAATAATTTATCCGCCAAATCTTGCCCCGAGCGCGTACCCGAAGGCAAGCCTACATTATTGACGCAGGCGGAGTTGTAATATACCGTATCGGGGAAGCTGAGCAATAAAATAGCGATGGCGTGTTTATGTATGCCTTTATCACTTAAGACGGCTAAGGTGCTTGAACCGATGATTTGGGCCGAGCCGGAGAGAGAGCGGATAGTTTTTAATACCGCGGGGTGGGCGAATTCTACGGAACTAAAGACAATGGCCAGATCGGCCTTAGAAGAGCGCAGGTTTACCCGCGCCTGGCCTACCGCGTCCTTAGCCGCTTCAATAGGATCCTTAAGCGCGCTAACGCCTATACCTATATGTATGGACATTTGACCTTATTAAAACATAAATCATTTCAGTAATCAACATAATTATTGACCGGCGGCGGGCTTTATATTAGAATGATTCAACAGTTTGGCGCTATCGTCTAGCCTGGTCTAGGACATCAGCTTCTCAAGCTGGGTACACCGGTTCAAATCCGGTTAGCGCTACCAGTTTTTTGTTATACCTTATGATCAATTTCCAGGGCGCAAAGAGGATAGGGTTCAGGCTGGATAAGCTTTTGGGCGCGCTTGCCGTTATCAGCGTCTTTTGCCTGATCTTTATCATGAACCACATGGCTATATTCGACCTGGACATCTGGCTCCATCTTAAATCCGGGGAGCTCATCTTACAGAATAGAGCCGTCCCTCTACACGATATCTTTTCTTTCACCCTTCCCGCTCAGCCCTGGGTCGACCACGAACCTTTATTCCAACTCCTCTCCTATATAATCTATAACTTTGTCCATGCCGAAGGGCTCATACTTTTTTCCTGCTATATCCTGTTTTTCGCCTTTTTTATATTGTTCCTCGTCGCGCGCAAGAAAATAAAGAATTACTTTGAGATAGCGCTTCTCTTGTTTTTGGCCATGTCAGCAACGACTAGCCGTTTTAATATCCGTCCGGATCTCATTAGCGTTTTATTTTTCGCGCTCTTCCTCTACCTTTTAAGATTCTATCCCAATAAAAAAATCATCTGGTTGCTGATCCCGGCGCAGGCATTATGGGTTAATTTTCACGGGTACTTTTTCCTCGGGCCCTTGCTTATCCTGATTTTCAGGCGCTCCAGCCGTCAGGGCTGGCTACTTTTTGTAGCAAGTTTAGCAGCGTGCCTGATAAACCCTAACGGATTAAGGGGAGCTCTTTATCCGGCATTTG
The DNA here is from genome assembly GCA_026387555.1 of Candidatus Omnitrophota bacterium. Taxonomy (GTDB): domain Bacteria; phylum Omnitrophota; class Gorgyraeia; order Gygaellales; family Profunditerraquicolaceae; genus JAPLLM01. The sequence continues at coordinate 4,779 of JAPLLM010000116.1, forward strand.
TCCTTAAGGAGGCCTTGACCGGCAGGGCGAATATATTCTTTGAATATATTCAAGAGCTGCGGCCGACATTCGGGCCACACAGCTACTCCTGGAATTATTTTTATTGGCTTGTCTTCTTATGTTTTGCGCTCTTACTGGTAAACTTTAGGAAGGTCAAACTTGCGGACGCGGTATTGGCGGGAGTTTTCTTAATATTTGCGCTTACGCAGCGCAATATCATGTTTTTTGTCTTCGTCGCATTCACCGTTATCGTAATCTACGGCGCGCCTATCTTAAACTCTTTTGAAAAACGGATCAAGGGCCGGGAGGCGTGGCGCGGAGCGGCATATTATCTTGTCCGCAATGCCCTTGCCGTTATTTTTATCTTCTGGGTCTGGGTAAGGATAGACAGTATTTCTACCGGAAGCTACTATGATTTTGATTCCGCTAAGTTTGTTAGCCAGCATATGGGCATAAACGAGAAGCGATATCCCAAGAAAGCGGTTGAGTTTATCCTGGATAACAATATTCAGGCGAATATCTTCAATGATTTTAATTCCGGGGCTTATCTTATCGGTAAGGTTTATCCGCGAAAAAAGGTTTTTATCGACGGGCGCACCGAGTTCTACGGCCCCGACTTCTTTAAGGAGTATATGCTTGCCATGAAAGGCGATCTCTCTTCCTTTAAGGCGATAGAGAAAAAGTATGATATTGGCGCGGCCCTCTTTACGGATACGGCCACGGATTTTCCCGTCTTAGCCAAGGCGCTTTATACTGACCCGCAATGGAGGTTGGTGTTTTTTGACGAAGCGGCCGCGGTGTTTTTAAAGGAGGGGGATGCTAACAAGGGGCTGATCGATAAATACGGCATAAATCTAAATAAATATAGCGTCCGGCCCGCGGATTTAGGGCCTTTGGGTATCAGGCATATCTATCCCTTACCTTATATTAAGCGGGCTAAGTTTCTGGGCCTTTTACGGGAAGACGCAGCGGCGGAAAGCGAAGCCCGCGAGGCCCTGCGTATTATGCCTGATTGTGCCGAGGCCTTTCATGTGTTGGGGCGGGCCGCTTTGCGTAAGGGTATGGCGCAGGATGCGTTTGAGAATCTGCGTAAAGGCGCGCTCCTTATGCCCCAGAATGTCGAGATCCTGACCGATTTAGGGGAATCTTTAATAGCATTAAAGGAATATAAACCGGCGGAGCGCACACTTTTACGGGTCAATAAGCTGAACAAGAAATACGCCCCTGCCTATTACCAACTAAGTTGCCTTTATGCCGCAACTAACCGCGCGCAAGAGGCGCAGAAGTTTCTAACAGAGGCTAAACATTATAATTCACAGGATGTTGAACTCTCCCAAAGGATAGCGCAAAAGGAAAAAGAACCAAAAAGATAAAAAATCAAAATTTTTCTTGCATTTTTCCGTGGTTATGCTAAAAATTAGATAATATAAGGAGGGGTAATGCGCGAACATCTAGAATTTTTAAAGGTATCCAGTGTCGTGGTTAAAATTGCGGCCTGGATTTTTTTGTTTTTCGGTTTAATCAGCGGCATCTCTATAACCTTAGGTTTGGCCCAAGGTTATCCGCGCTGGATGGGGTTGATCATTTTGGCGGTCTATGCCTTCTTTTTCTTCTTCTTTTACATCATCGCCAAGATTGCTGAGCTCCTGATTAAGATCATCAACGAAATAAAAAAGGAATAACTTCAAGCGGAGGGTCAATGAGAGTATTCATTTTTATAACATCGCTATTAATCGCCGTATCTTTAACCGGATGCGATAAGGCCGGCTTGTTTCAGGGTAAAAATGCGGCTGTCAATATACCGTCTGGTTCGCAGGTCAAATCAGGTACGGTAGTAGCCAAGGTAAATAATGAGGCTATCACCCAGGAAGACCTGGACCAGGATATCAGCGTATATAATTCTTCTGTCCCGGCGGACAAACCGGAGGCAAAGATCACCACTAAGGAACAGAAGGTAAATTATCTTAAGAACGATTTGATCAGGCGCACGCTTCTCGCGCAGGACGCGGCAGATAAGGGGCTTGACCGGAGCGAAGATGTCACGCGCGTTTTGCAGAAGACCCGCCAGGAACTCCTCTTGATGGTCCTAGTCAAACAGATTACCGATACCACGGAAGTCAGTTCCGCCGAAATCGAAGAATATTACAATAAATATAAAGACCAGCTGAAAGACCCCGAACAGAGAGAGATCAGCGAGATCGTAGTTGCGTCGGAGCAGGATGCCAGGGATATCCTTATCCAGCTTTTACAGGGCGCTGATTTCGCCAGTGTCGCTAAAGAGAAGTCTAAGAGCGCAAGCGCTAAAAACGGCGGAGACCTCGGTTACGTCAAAAAAGGGGCTAAGGGCGCACAATTTGACGCGGTGGCTTTCGCGGATACGCTGGAAGTCGGCAGGGTAAGCTCGGTATTTAAGACCCCCGACGGTTATTGCATTATTAAGCTGGAAGCCAAAAAAGGCGGCCAGCAGAAGTCGCTTGCGGATATGTGGGAAGATATCAAAAAAGGGCTGACCTTTCTAAAACAGCAACAGAAGCTTGATGACCTCGTCGGGAAGCTCTCTAGCTCCGCCCGTATCGAGATCTACGAAGGGAAGATAAAATAATATGCGCCTACCAATTCAACTGCAGAAACAGCAGATAATACTTATCATCGGTATCGGTTTGGCATTGATCGCCATCTTTATGATCAAGGTTTACCTTGACGAGCAAAACCGCGCAGCCAAGTTGCGCGCTAAGCAGGAACTGGAAGCCATCCAAGCGAACCAGACCCCGGTACTGATCGCTAAAAAAGATATTGCGCAAGGAGTCGTAATCGATCCGGATTGGCTGGAAGCGAAAATAGTCCCTAATAGTCGCGTGGAGGGCGGAGCGGTCAAGTCAGTAGACAGGATATCCGGCATGCTTACGGTAGCCCCTATATCGAGGGGAGAGCAGATAACGCTGGATAAGCTTTCCTTTAAACGTTCCGGCGATCTCGCTTCTATCACCCCCGTGGGCAAGCGCGCTATAACAATTGTCTCGGATAATGCTTCTTCACTAGTCGGGATGATCAAGGGTGGGGATTATGTCGATGTTATCGCGCTGGTAAATATCCCGATACAAGTTGTCCAAGGCAAACCGGTGACCCAGCTTACCTCTATACCGCTTTTTCAGAACGTATTAATTCTTGCCGTTGGGCAGGAGACTGGTACGGCAAGTCCGGCGATGGAGCAACTGGCCAGATACGGAAAACAGACTGCGCCGGATTCTTCTTCTCTGATAACATTGGCGTTGTCGCCTAAGGAGGCGGGCCTTTTATCTTTTGTCCAGGAGCAAGGCAAGATCCGCCTGGTCCTGCGATCGCCTACGGATGCCAAAGTTGAGCCGACTCAGCTGGCTACCTGGGATACGCTGTTTCAATACGTGATGCCTCCGGCCCAGAAAACAGATGAACCTAAACCCGTAAGCTTCATTGAAGTATATCATGGCCTTCAGAAGGAGAGGGTCCCCGTGTACAAATAAAAAATATGAAAAATAAATTCTTGATCGGCCTTTTCGTAATGTTTTGTTTTAACGCGCTCCTGCCTTTATGTAATTACGCCTTAGTAGGCGACGAGAATCCGGAAGTGCTTAAGGTGTATATGGGGGAACCCAAAGTGGTGGCGGTAAATAACGCCTATCGCGTCGTAGTAGGCAACCCCAATGTTGCGGACGTTGTGAATGTGAATAAAAACGAAGTGACCATCAATCCCAAGACATTGGGGACGACCACCCTGGTAATCTGGGATGGTTTCGGCGAGCAGTCCTATAAGGTAAAAGTCGTAACCGAGAATATGGATGTTATTAAGGAGAGAGTGGACGCCTTAATAAAGAATTTAGACCTGCCCGATGTTTATACTAAGGCTGCGGATGAAGAAAATAAGATCATGCTTTTGGGCGCAGTGAAAACCGCGGCGGACAGAGAAAGAATCGCGACGGCCCTGGGCGGCTTAAAAGAAAAGACGGTCGACCTTATCAATATAAAAGAAGAAGAGACCTCCATAGAGATCGACGTGCAGGTTTTGGAGATGAATAAAGATTCAACGAGTACCCTGGGTTTCAGCTGGCCGGGAAATATTACGGTTACCGAAGTCGGTTCTCCTGCTATTCCCGGATACGGTTCGACTTCCGTAACCGATACTTCCGGCGGCGCGAATAGCGGAACTACTTCTTCGTATACGAGCACCCTCACGGGGTCGCATCTCGATAAATTATTTCAGATATCCAATTACAGCCGCTCGGCATTTGTCTGGTCGCTGGATGCCCTGGTAAGAGACGGTAAGGCGCGTATTTTAAGCCGCCCGAGGCTGACCTGCCAGAGCGGGAAAGAAGCGGAGATGTTTGTCGGCGGAGAAAAACCCACATTCTCCACCTTTACCACGCAGGTTAACGTGCAGATAGAATATAAAGAATTCGGCATCAAACTAAAGGTCAAGCCGACGGTAACCGAAGACAACAGGATCAAGCTCTCCGTTTATGTCCAAGTAAGCGAAGTCGGAGAGGCGGAGACTATCGGGACCACCACATCCATCACTGCTAAGGCCTATCCTCTCTCTAAGCGTAATTTTACCACCGAACTCTATCTTAACGACGAGCAAACTTTGTTAATCGGTGGGTTGATCAAGCAGAAAGAAGAGAACCAGGTCAGAAAGACCCCGTTCTTCAGCGATATACCTATATTGGGCGCTATGTTCAGGCAGACCGTCAATTCGACCGGCGGCGGATCAGGTAATCGCGGCGATACGGAGTTATTTGTAACCCTTACTCCCGCCATTGTCAAAGCAATAAAGGCCGCGGCAAAAAAAGAACCCGTCTCTATGCCTATGGCAGATTCGAAGGTTGAAGCGGGAGTCTCTGCGTCCGGGATCTCGATTCCGGAGAATATCAGAAATTACGCGGCTGTCGTCCAGCGCAGAATCTTAGATAACCTTATTTATCCTGCGTCGGCTAAACAGTCGGGTTTTGAAGGTACCGCAAAATTAAAACTTCACCTTTCTTATTTAGGCCAGCTGCTTGACGTAACAGTCAGCTCTTCTTCCGGGTACAAGATCCTCGACGATAATTCAGTGGCTGTGGCCAAGAGTGTTTCCAGTTATCCGCCTTTCCCCCCCACAATACAACAGGCAGATTTGTGGGTAGAGGTGCCTGTAAGCTACCGCTTAGAATAACCAATGTCCCAGAGAATCGTCTTATTCAGCACTAAGGGCGGCGTGGGTAAAACCCTGGTCTCCGCCAATCTCGCCATAAGCCTTGCCAGAGACGAGGGCAAACGCGTCTGCCTCATAGATCTGGATACCTATGGCGCGGGCGACATGGCCCACATGCTCAATTTAAAGCCGCAGAAGGCGATGGTGGATTTGATCGCCCAGTTAAAAAGAAATCCCGACTCGGTAGCAAAAAAAGATTTTCTTACCACTGCCCCGAACCTGGGGATCAGTTTTCTTCCCGCTGTATTGCGCCCGCAGCAATCCCCCCACCTTGACCCCGAATTGTTAAAGAGCGTTTTCACGCTCTACGACAAAGATTACGATTACATAATAATAGACGCGGGAAAGATATTCAGCGAAATATTCGCCAATATATTGAATCAGGCAAACCTGATTTTATTTGTGGTGACTCCGGATGTACTCTCGGTCTATCAGACCAAATGGGCGCTGGATACCCTGCAATTTATGCATATGCCGCTCTCCATGGTCAGGGTGGTCTTAAACCGCGCGGAATCATTATCCAGTATCAGCTGGCATGAGGTGCGGGTCTCTCTACCCGTCGATATTATTGCCCGCATTCCGTCGGAGGGGCGCATCGCGGGCCAAGCGATCAACCAAAGTATCCCTGTGATATTGGACAGCCCTAGGTCAAAGATTTCCTTGGCGATCAAAGAATTTGCCCATGAATTGACCACGAATAAAAAACTTTATATCGAACATGCCGAGATAGACGCCTTAAAATTAAAAGAAGGAACGCTTGAGAAGAGCGGCGATTTCTGGCAGAAGGAAGGGCTTACCGAAGCACTTATCGGGCCCGATCCTTATGAAGAGGCGGATGAAATCGTAAGGCTTAAACGCAGAATACACGCCCGCCTGATAGAAGAATTAAATTTAAAGCGCCTCGATTCAAAGGCCTTTAGCGATTCCAAAAAGAATAAGGAATTGCGCGATAAGGCCGAGGTTATGGTTACGAATTTCCTGGCGGAGGAGGCGGGGAGTTTCATCACTTCTCCTGATGTGCGCAAAAAGCTAGTAAAAGAAATGCTGGATGAGGCACTCGGCCTTGGGCCCCTGGAAGACCTTCTTGCTGACCCGACGATAACCGATATTATGGTAAATAACAAGGATGAGGTTTATATAGAGCGCCGCGGTAAAATAGAGGCTACAAGTAAAAAGTTTATCTCCAATGAGCAGGTCAAAATAGTCATTGAGCGTATTATAGCACCCATCGGCAGAAGGATAGATGAGTCTGTCCCTATGGTGGATGCGCGCCTGCCCGACGGTTCGCGCGTTAACGCCATTATCCCGCCGCTATCTTTGACGGGGCCCTCGTTAACTATCAGAAAATTCCGTAAAGAAAGATTCAAGACCGAAGAATTGATCGAGCTGCGCACTTTGAACAAAGCGATGGCGGATTTTATTCAGGCCGCGGTCATCTGCAGGAAGAATATCATTGTCTCCGGTGGTACGGGCAGCGGAAAGACGACGATCTTAAACATACTTTCGGCGTTTATTTCAAATAACGAGCGGATTGTTACTATTGAGGATGCCGCAGAATTAAAGCTTCATCAGGATCACTGGATCCGGCTGGAGTCACGGCCTCCGAATATCGAAGGCAAGGGCGCCATCACCATAAAAGACCTTTTCCGGAATACCCTGAGGATGCGACCGGATAGAATAATCATCGGGGAGTGCCGCGGGGTGGAGACCTTGGATATGCTTCAGGCGATGAATACCGGCCATGACGGTTCTATGACTACGGTGCACGCCAACTCTACTCAAGATGCCTTGACCCGCTTTGACTCTATGATACTAATGTCCGGGATAGAGCTTCCTATCAGGGCCATCCGCGAAATGATCGCCTCCGCCATACACATGATCGTGCACACCGCCCGCCTCTCCGACGGCAGCCGTAAGATCTTGCAGGTCACCGAGGTCTGCGGGATGAAGGATGAGTCGCATATCGATTTAAGAGACATCTTTATTTTTAAACAGACCGGGATAGACAAAGATCACAATGTCTTGGGGGAGTTCCAGGCTACCGGTTATGTCCCGTCGTTTATCAACGAATTCAGGATCAAAGGCATTCCTCTGCCGGAAGATATCTTCCGCGCTCTATAACATCGTCCGATGAAGGCCATCAATAAATCCAGGAATATTATCTTAGCCGACGACTGCCGGGTTGCCTTGGGTGCCTTGAAACGGGCTAAGGGGCTTCTGGGGAGAAAGGGGATGGGCAAAAGCGAGGCCTTAGTCTTAAAGCCCTGCAATTCGGTGCACTCGTTTTTTATGCGCTTTGCTATTGATTTGTTGTTTATCGATAAGAATTCCCGCGTAGTCAGAATAATCAAAGAGTTCAAGCCTTTTAGGATAAGCCCCATTTGTTTCAGGGCCGCCTACGTAATAGAATTCCCATCCGGGGCTATCCGTCCGGAATCAGTCCAGCCCGGCGACACAATAAGTATAGAATAATTAGGCTTTAAACCAGAGGCGCAGGCCGTCGCTCAAGCGGATATTTCTTTCGTTGAGGCGGCGGCAGAGGTATTGCAGGTCGTTAAGATATGAATACCCTTGGGGTATTTGAAAATTTACCGCAACGTAGCTTATTTCCTTTTTGAGGCCCACTTTTAAATCATAGAAACGAGTTTTAGTAACCGTAAAATCTTGTTTTTCATATCCTTGCGGGAGTAGGTGCCATTTAAGGAATGAGTCCAGGGTCAACAGATAATTGTTGGCTATGGTCTTGGCATCTTTTAAAGTAGGAACAGACTCGAGCCCGAAATATTCCGGATTAAAAAAAGCGCGGGATTCAGCAGTATAGGTGAAGAGTTCGATCTTGCGGCTGTAATCCTGGTAGGCTTCTTCTAAATTCGGCCAGCGCGATAAATATGCCTCGCATAAAACCGCGGGCGCAGCCTTTTCCCCGGAAAGGTTGCTTAAGATTATCAGCCGGGTCTTTTCTCCGGCACTCATTTTCAGAGAGCATCCTTTTAAATTAACCGATTCTTTGGTCTCGGGATGGATGAAATCAATATCAAGTTGGGCGCAAAATACATCCTTTTTTAAGATCTCCGAACGATAGGGTTTAAATTCACCTATTTTGTTTACCTTGCGCGCGCCCACAAACTGCCACGGCCAGGCGCCGAATATATAATTATATTTTTTGGGCGTTTCTATCGCAATTGTATCCATGTCCTCGAATCTATTCCCGCAGATGGTAAGGCGGGTTATTTTTTTATTTACGCAATCCATTCCGGCAATGAAATTAAAAAGGTCTTTAGAAGGGGTATCATAACCCGGGGCCATGAATATGGAGAGGGCAACGCCTTCGAAGAAATAATCATTAACAGCGCGCTTGATCTCGGATGTGGTTGTTGAAAAATCATAAGGGATGTGCGGGGTGGACCAGATGGAGTGGAGCTGGGCATCCAGGTAAAAGGTATTTCCGTCGGAAAGGATCACTTTTATACAGCGCACTTCTTCAAGGCAGTTGGCTATTACTCTGGAAATATCAAGCGTTAAGGTCTTAACGGAATTTATTTCCTGCGCGTAGTTCTCTAAGTCTTCGGCGCTCATCCTTATGCCGGTTATGGGCTCAAGGTTTGCCGGCAGCAAATTTGGTAATTGGGCAAAGGTAAAGGCCTCGGTTTGGGCGGGGAGATTACCGCCGGAGCGGTTAAGCCTTTTTTTGATGATCTCGGCTGCGTCGTAATTTCCGTTGATAAGATAATCCGCCGCCTTTAAGATTATGACACCGTTGGTCTGCGCTTCGGTTAATTCGATTTTCTCAAATTCTTTAATAACCTTTTTGGTTACCGGTTCAGGGATTGGTTCAGGGGCCGGCTCGCTGGGTTTATCGATAATTGGCTCAGGTATTGACTCGCTGGGTTTATCGATAATTGGTTCAGGTATCGGCTCGGCAGGCTTTTCGATGATCGGTTCAGGTATCGGTTCAGTAGGCTGCTTAATTATCTGTTCCGGAGAGGGTTCAACAGGTTTTTCAATAACCGGTTCGGGGGCTGGTATTACAGGTTCCTCTATAACGGATTCAGGTGTAGGCGCGGAAAGCAGCAGGGCAGGGGCCTCGATGCGCAGCTTGCGTTTCGCCTCTGAACTTCTGCCCACCGGCATGCTAAGCCCCGATTCCTTGAATATGGCATTAATGCTGGATTTGGAGACGCGGATCTGAAATTTATCATCAATAAGGCCGGAGAGGTTGCGGCAGCTGATTTTTGAATTAGCCTTTTTCTGCTCTAAAATGAAGTCTTTTATTTGGGGAATTAGTTTGTGTACAATACCCATTTCTACCTCAGATTGGACATTCTTATGCTCAAAATAAGCATACCACTAATGTCCAATCTTGTCAATAACTAGATTGGACATTATTTTTGACGGCAAAAATATGGTCAAACTGTTGAGCAGGTTGCTAGGACATTTACTGTTTGACGAGCTTCCTGCGATATTGGGTACTTTAATTAAAAAGGTCATTTATTTTGATCGTATTTTTACACGTTAACCTATTTTTGACTATAGGTTTACAAAATAATTCTCCGGAGCTAAATATTTGAAACCGCTTTCTCGTAAACCCTAAATAATATTGACACTTACCTCTATTAATGATATATTTTAAATGCAATATATATAGTAATGAGTTAGGGAAAGACGACAAGCAAGAAAGCAATTCCGCTATGGAGGTAGTGGATGCGCATGGCCACGGGACGCTGCTCGTCACAAGTTCGATTTGTCTTCATTGAAGCCGGGTTACCGACAAGCAGAATTCCAGTTAACGGTAGCGCGGTTTTTATTTTTAGAGGACCCTGTGCACAAACTTAGGAGGTGGTGAGATGTTCAAGAGAAAAGGGCAGTCAACTCTGGAGTATGTGATTATCCTGACTGCGATAGTGGCAGCGGTAATCATAGCTTCCAAGATGGTAGGGGGCAAGGTCGAGAGTTCTCTGAATGCAGTATCGACCAAGATGGATACCAAGGTCCAGAGCATGAACCTGGGCGGAAATTAGTTTTAAAACAAATCAAGGGGGTGAAATATGTTTATCCGAATGAATAAAAGCAGGGCGCAGACTACGGCAGAGTACGCCATACTTTTCGCCATTGTCGTCGGCGCGTTTATCGCAATGCAGGTCTATATCGAAAGAGGGCTGCAGGGCCGCATTAAGGACGTAGTCGATGCCCGGGGCGCGGGCGGGACTATCGGAAGCGGAACTGCGTCGGGAAGCGTTGCATTTAACACCGCGCAGTATGAGCCATATTATCTACAGTCTAACGCTCAGACTAACCAGACCAGCAATGAAACGGAGACCACGGGTTTGGGCGGCGGCGTGAATAAAACGAGCAACCAGCGGACCAACGTTACCAGGGAGCAGCAGACGCTTTCTGTCAACGGTACGGGAAACTAAGGAGGACAAAATGTTTATCCGTTTAAATAAAAGAAAGGCCCAGAGTACGCTTGAATATGCAGTGATTATCGGCGTGGTGGTGGGCGCGTTGATCATGATGCAGGTTTATGTCAAGCGCGGCCTTCAGGGCAAGATGAAAGAGGCATCTGATCAGATCGGCGACCAGTATTCTCCGACGCAGTCATCCGCGACTACTACGACCCAGTCAAGCGTGAACTCGACTGAGAATGTAGTGGGCGGGAACGATGCCTACACGAAGAGTACCACCAATCAGTCGCAGAATCGCGATACGACCCAGAACACCGGGTCGCTGAACAGCGAAGGCAGCTGGTAATTTAGAAACGGGCAGCGAAAGGAGACAAAGCAGATGTCTTTGGCCATTTTATTTTTGACTATTGTCGGTTTGGTGGCGGCTTCCGTTGTGCTCTTGACTATGGCGAGCGCGCCTAAGGTTGAGGAAAAAGCAAGAGACTGGCACGATGAGAAGGAGCGGACGATCGAGAAGAAGCTCGACGATATGTTCTCCTATGACAAGAGCCCGCGCAGGATAATCCTGCTTTATTATATCCTCCCGCCAGTTTTGGGGCTGGTCGGATATATCCTCGCCAGTAACTGGCTGGGGGCGTTTGCCGGAGCGTTTGTGGGGCTAGCTATTCCAAATATGATGTTAAAGATCAGGGATGCGCAGCGTAGGAAGAAATTTTATGATCAGCTTATCGATTCTATTATGATCCTCTCCAGCGCTCTGAAAGGAGGCTTAAGCCTCTTGCAGGCATTCGAAGTCCTCGTCGAGGAGATGCCCGCGCCCATGGGCCAGGAGATCGGGCTTTTAGTCAGAGAAAACCGCATGGGTATCACCCTTGAAGAGAGCCTGAGGCGGTTGGATAAAAGAATGCAGATGGAGGATCTAAGCCTGGTAGTAAATTCGGTCTTAGTCGCCCGCGAAACCGGCGGCGATTTAACCAAAGTCTTCAGCCGTCTTATTACCACTATACGCGATAACCGCAAGCTGAAAGAAAGCATTAAGACCCTGACTCTGCAGGGAAGGTTGCAGGGAATAATAATGTCTATCTTGCCATTAATATTCTTTGCCTGGGTCATTGCGAATAATAAACACCATTTTGATATCATGCTTGAGAGCGACACCGGAAGGACACTTTTGATCGTCGCCGTAGGCTTACAGATCGTGGGGATGGTTTTAATACGCAAATTCAGCATTATTAAGATATAGGAGGTAAACTTCATGCTTTTTGCTATTTACGGCCTGATTATTTTAAGCGCGGGGTTGATCGTAGCCTCGATACTTTCTTCGCCGGCGTATGCTACTCGCAGGCTCACTCTTCCCGACGCAGAAGAGAAGGTGCAGAAGGTGCGCCTGCATAATTTCCTGACCAAGATCATCCCCTTCTCGCGCCAGATACTGGAGAAACTTCATCTTGATTTGGATCTGAAGAATAAATTGGATGCCGCGCACTTACGGTTTACCGCCATAGAGTTCTTTAACTTAAAGATCATACTCATGGCCGTTCTTTGTGTTGCCGCTTATTTTGTGCTTGCTAAGCCGCAGATCTGGGAATTCGCCTTAGCGCTTATGCTGGGCTATATGATCCCCGATATTATCGTAAAACGCAAAATAGCCCAGCGCAAATACGCTATTGCCCGTCTCCTACCCGAGACGGTCGACCTATTAGGCCTCTGCGTTGAAGCGGGTTTGGATTTTACCACCGCGGTCAAATGGGTCATCGATAAAACTCCGATGAACCCGATGATGGAAGAGTTGGCGTTTGTCCTCGAAGAGATCAAGTGGGGAAAGTCGCGCTCGCAGGCATTAAAGGATATGTCTAAGCGCCTGAATATTCCTGAAGTCAGTTCGTTTGTCCAGACGCTGGTCCTGGCCGAGAGGATGGGGACACCGGTAGCTGAAGCGTTTATGATATTGTCGGAAGACACACGCATGATGCGATTCCACCGCGGGGAAAGGTTTGCTTTGCAGGCGCCGATCAAGATTTTGATTCCTTTGATTTTCTGTATTCTGCCGGTTATCGGCATTGTAATCGGCGCGCCCATCCTGCTTGAGTTTATGAAGGGCGCGGCTTTCGTTATCGGAGGAAAGTAAGATGAATGCCCGTCGCGGCCAGAGTACCGCGGAATATTTTATGATAATGCTGGCGGTAATGGCGGCCCTTGTTGTTTCGGCCTTTTGGGTCAAGATGTTGGTGACTAATTCGCCGGATAACATCTTTCAGAAATATTTTGGCAGGACCTCCGGGATCATTGCCGGGACGAGGCACTAAAAAGAAAGAGGCTAGGAATGAGTATTTTCTTAAAGAAGAGAGCCCAGAGTTTATTGGAGTACGCGATGTTGATCATGGTCATCTCCGCGGCGCTCATAGCGATGTATGTGTATATGCAGCGTTCGGTGAACGCCCGTTTTAAACAGTTGCAGGTAGAGTTGGAAGAGACCAAGAGGTAGAGTTATGAAAAATAGCGCCCAGAGTTTGGTAGAATATGCGGTTTTTGCCTGTTTCCTGGTCGCCGCGCTCGTCGGTATGCAGATGTATTTAAAGCGCGGGATACAGGGTAAGATCAAGGCGAGTGCCGAACAGGTTGGGCCGATAAGTTATTCTCCGGGTGCGACCATATCGAATATCACCATTAACCGTGAGATTAATGACCAAATTGATAGCTATGGGCTGGAGTTATTAGGGAATGATGCTAGCGGGTGCGAGGTTTCTTATGGTAATTATAGTATTTACAATTCTAGTTCCAATACGTTGCAGCAGACTAACCGTCTTGAGAATGTTTTGAGCGTGGATCAGGAGCCAGTGAGGTAGAGATGAATAAAAGAGCCGCTTCAATCTTGGAATACAGCATTATATTCGTAGTCGTCGCTCTGGTGATGTTTGCGATGAGCAATTATATCAAGCGCTCTTTCCAAGGGCAAGTCAAGGATATGGCGGATAATTTTATCGGAGGCGGAAACGAGATGCAATCCGCGGATTATTATGCCAATGCCATAGCTGACAGTAATTCTGTTACCAACACCGGCTCTAACATGATAGCCAACGATATGTTGGGCGGCGCAAGAGGTATAGATTTAAATGAAATAAAACAATTAAGTTCAAACTCTCTCGTTATTGATACGCACAGGCTTCTTGATACGGCCCCCTCGGTCTCGGCGAGTTTATCAGATGCCAGCGTGGCTCAAAGCGAGAGCATAAACCAAGCTAGCATCGCTACCCAGGCGGAGTTGGAGGCATCAGCTGCCGGTGTGGCGTCTAATCAAATCGCAAATCAGACTAGCAGCGCTAACCAGACTAGCGGCACTAACCAGACATCAAATGCCAGTGGGGCGGAAACGAGTTTAAACCAGGCATTAAACACTGAAATGCCATGGTAGGGAGAATAAAATGACGGCCAATAAGAACACAAGAGGCCAGGCGTTACTGGAGTTGGCGATATTCGGAAGCCTGATATTAGTGATATTCGGCCTCCTCCTGTCTTATTTAAACCGCGCCAATGACCTGCAGTATTTGCAGATGCGCACTTTTCGCGAAGCGTTACAGATAGCTAATCGCGGCGCGGTTACTACCTCTCCGTCTGTAGAAGGCGGCGGCTCGGTCCAGCTCACGCTTGTAGAGAACAGGAGAAATCCCGATGTAACCGCTTATTTCAGGAAAGGGAGCCCTCAGGCGACCAATGCCAATGCTAGCGTGCTTTGGTCAGTCCCTGATCCGACCAAAAGCGGGGAGAGTATGGCTTATTACAAAGTAAACGATGACTATGCCGATGTTAAAAACAAAGGTGTGCAGGGCGTAGTAACTTCACAGTATGCGCAATTTACAGAAACAATGAATAAGAGGGAAGATGTTTCCGGCATAACCAATATCCGTTCCTCGAATTTAAAAGATTCGATTATCACCGATCTGGTGGATAAGGACGGTAATGTTGTCGATGAGTTTATACAAGGGCTTTATTTAGACCCCGATACGCATCAGTACCGGTATAGCGAAGAAGCCTTTACTGGGGATGCGGAAGTGGTAAGGAGCCGGACGTGGACTACGCCGGGGCATTAAAATGAAGAACGCGCGCGATAATAGGGGCCAGGGTACGATTGAAACGGTGATGGCATTTATCATCCTGGTGCTTATTCTCGGCGGGATGATGAATATTTGGTTCTGGTTTAATAATCAGTTAGTCGAGCGCCAAGTAGCTTATAACGATACACGCGTAAATGCCGGGACAGGCAAGGATGACTACACCCAGTTTTATAGCTGGAACTATATCCCGAAGACTCTTAGCGAGAATGATGTCATAGTAAAATAGGAAAGGATAAGCGATGTTTATTTGCTTTTCCAAAAATAAATTCAGGCATGAGAAGGGCCAGTTGGTCCCGATATTTATCATCGTGCTGGTCGTACTCATCATTATGGCCATGGTCTCGGTTAACTTAAGCAAGGTAGCGATGACCAAGACCTACGGCGCCAACGGAGCGGATGCCGGTGCGCTAGCCGGGGGTGCGACTATGGCAAACCTCTTTAACGGGATTGCCAAGACTAACTCCAGCCTTGAGGCGTATTATGAGATGTTTTTAGCGGAGGCGCTGGTATCGTTTGGTATCGCCCTCACAAACTTGATTGCGGCGGAAACAGCTGCTACTGCCGCAACTACTGCTGCTGCAAGTGCATTAGCAAACGCAAACCCAACAATGGTTGATTTAGCGATGGGGTTTGCGGGTCAGGCTAGCGCGTCAGCCACGCTTTCAGCCACAAACTTTAAGGCTTTTTATCGAAAAATATTCACCATCGAGGTTGCGGTGCTGGCTTTTTGGTATGCGCAGTGGCAAACTTATGATGATTTGCGCACGAGCGCGGAAAAAAATTACCGCTATGCCAAAGGGTATGTTTATACCTTTGCTTTTGTCAATAGTGGTATAAGTAATAAATTAAAAAGCGGATCTGCGCCTGAAGATATAGCTGAGCCGAACAAGGTATTAAAAGAGCATAATTATCAGGGTAACTTCAGTACATTTCTGACTGGTATCTCCGATTATTCCAAAACAGGCAGGCTCCCTGATGTAGAAACCTATGGATGGATGGATGGACAAGAGAGGGAGCATTATGTTACGGTCAACGGGCATATTGACCCTGTAGATAATTTTGACTTGCAAGTCTGTCTTTTTCCTTTAGCCGTGGAAGAAGCCGATTTAATTACGCTTATGGCTTTAGGAATTACTAATTTTGATGAAATGACTTCCGCTGCCGCCTCATTTAAAGAAGCGACAATACATTTTCTTGTAGCATGTAAATGCTGTAAGATGCCTCATGGCGCGGCATGTTGTGGATCAGAAGCTTTGCTAGGCGCAAAATCGGTAGCAATAGGGACTGTATTGGTCGATAGCGCCCTCAGCACAATGGGAATAATGTATGCTACTTATGGGCTCGCCGTTATCGGGATAACTCCGGCAAGAGACCTGAGAGATAATGAAAGTGACATGGTAGATATTATCTGCTGGATCAATGACGTGAATGATCCTAATACGTCGAGTAGGAAGGCGCACAACCGTCTCGTTACAGTTAAAACTACCCAGAGTCATCAGGGCGGGGATCTGGGGCTCTGGCAGACTGCATATCCGGATATTGTGAGTGATAGCGTGGTAAACTTCAAGGGCCATGGCTCGATCGATCCTCCGAAGTTCAGTAAAGAGACCGGAGGCGCATTTGATGCGGATATTACTTCGACGGATAAGATTAACATAGAAAATCAGTAGGAGGTATTTAAGATGCGCCGTTTTGTAAAAATAACCATATTAATCATAGCAGGTATTATGTTGCAGCTAGGCTTGCTTTATGCTGACTGGTGGAATCAAAACCAGACTCCGGTGCCTTCTAATTCGCATAAGACCAGGGAAGAGGAGCGTTTGATCGGCGGCTCCCGGCAGCATTTTACCTATTATATAACCGATGAGAACGCGGATGCCATAAAGAGTTTCTACCGCAAACAACTTACTGATTCTGACTGGCAGGAGGTTGATTTAGTAAGCCACTTGCCAAAGGCCAATGCCGACGCCTTAAAGATGATGCTCATATTTGAGAATAACGGCGAGCGGATTATTATTGTTTTTCCTCCTACGGAGGCTTTCCGCGACCGTAAGACACGTTTTACTGTATCGCGCGGCCAGATTAAAGAGGAAGTTCCGGATTCCGTGGATAATCAACTTTTGGCTAAGCCCAAAAAAGATATTGCTCCTGTATTTCCGGGCGCTATTTTGACAAATCTTATAGAAACGCCTGATGCGCAGAAGGCGAGCTATTATTGCAAGAACGGGATAGAAGAGCTGGCCCAATTTTATAAGAACAATATGGCCTTGCGGGGGTGGAGACTGGTGAGCGACACGCCGCTGGAAAAGATCCCTATGGGGGGCGCGAAAAATATCCGCACAGTATCAAAGACGCTCATTTTTTCCAACAGCCGTAATGATAGTTGCAAGATCGGATTAGCCCAGACTTCTTTTGGCAAGGAGTTCCCGGATGTAGGAGGTAGTTTAACTAACATAATGGTGGATTATGAAGCTAAGCATTAGGGGGCAGAGTTTGATTGAATATGTGGCGCTGGTTTTGATCGTGTTGGGCGCTTTTATCAGTATGCGCATATTTTTACAGCGGGCGTTTCACGAGCGCGCGCGCGAGACCGCGGATACCTTTGGCCAGGGTGAACAGTATGAGCCCGGGGTAACGCGGATTACGAATTATCAATGAGAGGCAGGGTGATTAAAATGAGAAGGATAAAGATATTTAAGATTAGCGCGGTATGCTTAGTCTGCGTATTCGCCCTATCCTTTTCTCTGCCCTCAGGAGCTCTGGCTTATCGCAGCAATACCGGCGGCGGCGAGGCCTCAAACTTTGACGTGGGAACATTCGCCATGGGCACGGCGATAGGAATGGCTTCTTCTTTTGCCGGTAGCGCTATATCAGGTGGCATAGGTGTCGGTTTAGATAATACGAACTCTATAGCAACTATGAGTTCTGCCGGAAATTTTATGAACAGCGCCCTTAACTCCTGGGGGACTAGTTATACCACTAGTTTTGCCAATAACCAGCTGAGCCGCGCCATACAAGTTGCGGGAAATCACTATGATTGGGGCGGAGAGATAACTACCGGAATAAGCACTTTAGGAACCAGCGCGCTTTCGGGAGCGGCTAGCGGTAATATTGGCAGCGGTTTGGCCGAAGGTGCGGTCAAGGGCGGTATTCTGTATTCTGCCGCTGACAGCAGGGGTCAATACGACCCATGGATAGGCATGGCAGCAGGAGTAGCCGGAGATTTTGCCGGAGGCACTACTTCGGGGACTAATTTTGGAAACGCTATGCAGGTCGGGTTAGGAGACGCGGTTCAAAGCGTTCCTTCTCATCTGTTAAGTGTTGCGGCAAGCAGTATGACTGAAGACAAGAGTATGATGGATAGATATGTAATTAATCAGGCCTTTAGCGGCGCTTATAGTGTCACCGGTTCGTTAGGGGGCGCTATGGCTACGGAGGGCTTTGGCCTTCCGACCAGCTATACCATAGGTTCAGGCGGATTTAAAAATTATTATAATGGTAAAAAAGGTGTCGACTCTGCGGCAACAGGATCCGGAATTGGTATCAGCACGGATAATTCCAGTGCTTCCCCCTATGATCCTAATATCGGCGCATATCCTGAAGAGACCCCGGATTTATCTATATCAACAAATACGCCAGCTCCCATAGCGCCATTTAATCCTAATGTTTATACTGGGGTGCAGATACAGCCTAGTACATGGGTAGTTCCAGTGCAGCCTTTGCCAGCAGACGCAGGGAGTAATAGTAATTAGTAATGTCCAATCTGTGTTTTTGAATGTCCAATCTGGATTGAGTTAATGTCCAGTCTGGATTAAAGCAGTTTAATTGACAAATTTGGTGGTTGGAATAGAATTGAGGAAGGGGCTCAAAAGTCGTCCCGCGGCTTGAGAAAATAGCTTCACCGCCCCTTCCTTTTTTCTCTCCTTGAGAAGATGATCCTACACTTTGGCAAAGTTTTTGCCAGGAATCAAAGCCCTTCAAAACACAGCGTTAACATCAATTCCCGGAAAGAAAACGCTACCAAAAATACCCACTTTTTTACTTGACAGCGACGGATTATATTATATACTTTAAATGTAATTGATAAAGCAAAGCCACGGGTCCTCACAAAATTTGGGTGTAGTTTTAGGATGGCCGGGCTGCCGAATACCGACGAAAGTTGTGATTCAACAGCTCGGTCTTTTTATTTAAGGGCTTAATAAATAGTTTTACAAATACTAAATAAAACTTTTTCCAATATGACAAGTGAAAATCACGAAGCTCATAATGAAGAACCTGGGGTAAGGGGAAAACTGTTTTCCCCCTCTTTGCATATAGGTAATAATATTAATATGGACAAAGACAAGATCACAAACCCAGAAAGCGAGATAAGCCAGCACGAAGAGAAGGCGCCTTTTAAATCCAGCTTCAAGACCTGGATAAGAATCGTCGCCTTTATCGTGGTGGCTGTTTTTTTACCGGAGATCCCTGCGCAGGCAATGGAGTATGACTGGCGGGTTCTTTGGCAGAAGCCGGGGGTAAGCACCTTTGTCCCTAACACGTTAGGCGACTTGCGCACCGTTGACATTCCTCTGACCATCAAAAATATCCTTACCGATATCTCCGGCAAACAGATCAATGCGATTCAATTAGCCCCCAATCTAACCGTAAAATTAGATAAGCCTCTAAATATCTCCAAAGCCAGGATAGAAGAAATATACAACTGGTTAAAAGGGAAGCCCTGCGGTTCCAAGGCCATTTATGATTATTTAAGCTACAAAGGGGCGCAGAATACGGAGCAGGATGTCGCGGTATTTGCCCTGACCGTAGATATTTTAAGTGATGTGGTCCAGCCGCAAGGAGAGCCCAAGGTCATTAAGAACTCGCTGTATGCTTTAGCGCGCGCCAGCGAATTCTTCAGCCACAAGCTTTACGCGGTCAAGTTAACAGGCCCGAACACCGAGCTCCCGGCTCCATTTATTGCCCACCTTAATCCGAGCCACTATGTTTTAGTTACCCGTGTCAGCGATGGTAAGGTTTATTACAGCGACAACCATACCGAGAAGTATCTGTCTCTGGATAAGTTCCAGGAGAAGTTCTCCGGTTATGCTTTGGTGGAAAAGATCGGGGTTGGTATGGAAGCGCTAAGCGAGGCTGAGGCGAAGAAGGTTTTGGGCGCGGATGCCGAAGATGATACTATCTATCAGGCGGATATAGCTACGATGGATACCGGCGTCGTGGATAATTATGCTCCCCAAGATCAAATGATGCAAGAGTTTGTAGACCAGACTCCCAATGTTTATATTTCGGAACCGATGTCTGCGCCGATCTCTATGTCGTCTTTTAATCCGATGAACGATTTCTCCGCTACCCCTGCTTATATGGTTCCGAGTTACGACAACTTCGTTACTTCTCCAGCCAATACCCTCGGCCCTATAAATCAAGATTGGTACAACACTAATATTTATCAGCCCGCTATCCAGCAGTCGTATGTACCTAATATCGATAATATCCCTTCAATGCAGAGTTTCGACGCTCCGATTACGCCGATACAGCAGTCGGTTGCAATACCCACAGCCACACTTGATGCGAGCGGTTATTTACATACGCCAGAGTTTTCCGTTTCTTCCGTTCCTTTATCTCCGGATTATACCAGCAGCAATATGTCATTATCCTCAAATATGCCCACGTCCCATGTATTTTCGGATGGTTCTTTAGGAGTTACCTTTGACGGTAAGACCACCGTATTGGCCAATCCCAACGATCCTAATTTTGGAGTAGTTACTCCTCCTGTAATGGAGCTCACTCCGCCTAAACAGACGGACATCGCCGGCGCCAGGATCATAGAGTTCAGCGATAATAGCGCTATGGTTGTCCCTGAAGTTAGCAATCTATTTTCAACCCAGCCGATAAAATATGTCAATGTGGGGCTTGATAGCGAAGGAGCCATCACAACGTTATATAACAGGGATCAAAGTGTAGGTGGGTTTGATAGGATATACAATATAGACAATAGCGTAGAGGTTATCCAACACCATAATAACGGCGGGAAGGTTTTTGCTTATAATGCCGGGCTTGAGGATAGAGGCGCTTATTATACTGATACGGGATTTACATCTATAGGATCTATGCCTACAAATATCACCTTTAATTATCAAGACAAACGATATACCGGAGAGTTAGGGATGGGTTTACTTAAGGGTAGCGATGGCTTCTTTAAGCCTATTACTGATGTCTACGGAGAGTTTGCAAGGGTAACCGAAGGAAGCCTTATTTACGGTTTTGGGAATACGGCCGGAGGAGATTCTTTAGATGTGCGCCGTTTTGGTTCAGGAGTAGCAAGCGACGCAATGGTTAAGCCGTTAGGCGATGGTAAGTTAGAGATCAGCCCGAATGGGCAGATTTTCTTTGAACAGAATATAGTCGGCGGAGTTGCGAAGAATGACTGGCAGCCCAATCTCAACGGCCCGGGCGTAGAATATATAGCTGCACCCGGCGTGGAAAAAACAAATACGCCTTTAGATGAGAGAATCTCTATAGATAGCCATACCCAGATTATGAATGATGTAAATCATGGTTTAAGCGTAAGGTCTTACGATGGTATATTAGGAAATTTCTACACCAGCGAGAACATAAGATTTGTTGGCAATGAAGTCGGAGCTATATTGTGGGCAGACGAACATCCACTCCGCGCAATCCCCGAAGTAACTTGGCAGGGTTTAATGGCGCCGGTGCAATTGACCGGAAATGCGCAACTTATTGCTAATTATAGTAAGGGTAATTCTTCCGCTGGATTGGGTAACCACGAGTTTGATAGAGTTACCAGCCAATACACCATGCTGTCTTCGATATCGGACGGCAAGGCCACAATTTCAGCAGAGCTTCCTGATAATGATTCAGGGTTAACCGGCCAAATAAGCTTATTGCCGGTTTTGCAGGCGGGGTCGCAGCAAGGCAGCCTTACTCCAGTAACCAGCGGAAGGGTTTGGACTAAGCCTTACGAAGATATTGAATTTGCTAATGAGTCTGGAACGAATATATCCGGAGTAATGATAGACGCGGCAGGGAATCTCGGAGATATTCGCGGGCATAAAGGATTCTTGTTAGATGACGCAATTGGTTTAGATATCTATTCTGCTGACCTGAAGCCTACACAACTTGTAAATCAAACAGTAATGCTCTCCAGGGAAGGCGTAAGTTCTACTATTACAGCTACTTTAAAGGATGCCACCCTGACTTATTCCCACAAGGTGGATGCTGGAACCGATGCATATTCTGTCGGTGGCCAAGGCCAAGCTTCGCTTTTAACATCAAGCGGTAGCTTTAATGGAGCAATCACGCAAGGCACATTAATTATAGGAGATGATGGCAAGATTCGTTTGCAGGGAGGTTTAGGCGATAGCTATCTTGATTTTAATAACCTCGCTCATCGCGGTGATAAACCAACTCCACCCACAGGGGATTCCTTAAAGACCGATTACTTCAATGCCGTAGTCGAAGTCGTACCCGGGGATAATGCGCTGGTCCGGGTCAAGGCTGAAGGCTAATTATAATGATAAGAATGAATTTGTTGGTATCCAGGGGATGCAGCTGGCCACTGGTGCCCAGGGCGCATTACGCGGCTTCGGACTGGGGAATGAATTTGGCGCAGGGAATGCTAACTACTTCACGATGGACGGTAATGACCTGGCCTACCGGGTCGGTGAAAAAGGTTTTGAAACCCTTCCTCTGGCTACCCAGGAATGGGGAAGCGAGAGTGGGCTTAACAGGACCGATACTTTTGACCGCAAGGATAAATCCGGCCGCACGATCACTGATACTGCCAGTGTCGATGCCTGGCTGACTAATTTTTACACAGGCAAAGAACTGCTTCTTGACGAAAGTTCCATAGAGGGTACAGCCAAGGTCTCCACCAAGAGCGACAGGGGATTAACCGCGCAGACCACAGGTGACATCTTCTATAATGATCGCGGCGGGATCATGGTCCGTTCCTCAACCGGTGATTATCTTGATTTTAATAACCTCGCACAGCGCGGTGATAAACCAACTCCACCCACAGGGGATTCCTTAAAGACCGATTACTTCAATGCCGTAGTCGAAGTCGTACCCGGGGATAATGCGCTGGTCCGGGTCAAGGCTGAAGGCGAACGGAATAAATTAGAGCTCGGGCTTAATTATAATGATAAGAATGAATTTGTTGGTATCCAGGGGATGCAGCTGGCCGGGATGCAGCTGGCCCAGGGCGCGAAATTTGAGCAGAATGGTAAATCTTATGAAGTAATGGCGAATGGACAAATAAGAGAAATCCAGCCGCAGGCGGCACAACAGGCGGAATATTTAGCTGCTGTCAGGCGCGATCCAAAGATGCAAGCCATAGCTAGTGCCTCTGGACAAGACCTTAGCAATATGACCATTCAGGAAATGAAAGTTATGGTAGATAAGTATTATAAGGATCTGGTGGCTAAATTCATCGACGGCGATGCAAGAGTAGCTATAGAGAAAGAGCGCCGGGATCAGCTTAATCAGCAGTTAGGCAAAGTAGTTTCTCTGGAAGCAAAAGGCGCAAGTTTAGAAAGCGCAATGCAGCAGCTGGGTGAGCAGATAAAGGCGCAATTCGGGGAAGATTTTTACAAATATATTAAGGAACAGTGTGATCAGGGCAGGCAGATAGAATTGGTGTCGAACCAACCGCTGTCACAGGACTCTCGGTTAACAGGCATATATCAATATATAGGGTTAAGCCAACAGGTAGCCAACCAGAGGCAGGATTTACAAAGAGAAGAAGCCATCTTAGATGGCCTGCAGGTTCGGTTAGGTAGTGATTGGGATAGAGCAAAAGCAGTACAAGTTGTCGAAACCGCCTTAGGATTAAAGAGCTTCGCAGTTGCCAGAGGCTTCTCGGAACTTAACGCCTTTAAGTCAGATGGCGCGATCGATTACGAAAGATTAAAAGCAGCGTCTCAGATGTCCGATAATGCAAAGAGGCTTGTTAATCAGGTCGTCGAAGATTGGGAAAGGAAATTAAGCGGTGGAACCTGGAGTCCTACTGCCTATCTGGCTAATACGCTTCTAGCAACAGGACTTGAAGGTGCTTACCAAAATATACAAGCTCAAAGGGAAGGCATAATCAGTACTGTTTATAATCTACTTAACCCACTGAACTATCTTTATCCTCTTTCTAGAGAAACGATTCTAGCGCGGAATATATTTGCAGACTATGTAGCGGAAAGGCGTAATGCAATCGACAAATATGCACAGCAGGTGACAGAACAAAATATAAGAGAGGGCAATGTTTTAGGAACCGCTATATCAGTTCCGCTACGCTTGGTCTGGACAGCCGCGAAGGGATATACTGTTGACTGGATTAATCTAGTGGGGGGCGTATTGACTGATACGTCGGGAACTATGGGCGGCTTTGTGGACTTCGGCAGAGA
>JAPLLM010000042.1 GCA_026387555.1 Candidatus Omnitrophota bacterium
ATAATCGAGAAATATAAGAAATATCTTCCGGTTTCTAAGAAGACACCGGTTGTTTCCTTGAATGAAGGGAATACTCCTCTGATTTATGCCGCGCATTTGAGCGGGATACTAGGCAAGGGTTTTGAGGTTTATTTAAAATACGAAGGCCTTAACCCGACCGGTTCGTTTAAGGACCGGGGCATGACTATGGCCATATCCAAGGCCTGTGAAGAGGGCTCAAGGGCGGTCATCTGCGCTTCTACCGGAAATACTTCGGCGTCTGCCGCAGCATATGCCGCGCGCGCCGGGATTAAATGCGTAGTTTTAATCCCTAGTGGGGCGATTGCTTTAGGTAAATTAAGCCAGGCCTTGATACATGGCGCGCTAGTCTTGGCCGTGGAAGGTAATTTTGATGATGCGTTAAAGCTGGTAAGGGAGATCGCCGCAAAATATCCCATTACTTTGGTAAATTCTTTGAATCCGTATCGTATCGAGGGGCAGAAGACCGCGAGTTTTGAGATTTGTGACGCATTGGAGAGTGCTCCGGATTATCAGGTGATGCCGGTCGGTAATGCAGGGAATATCACTGCCTACTGGAAAGGTTATAAAGAATATAAAAAGGAAAAAAAGATAAGATCTTTGCCTAAGATGTTGGGATTCCAGGCAGAGGGCGCAGCACCCATTGTGCGCGGGCATCCTATTGAGAAACCTGAGACAATAGCAACCGCAATACGCATAGGAAATCCTGCCAGCTGGAAGAGCGCAGAAGAGGCGCGCGATGAGTCAGGCGGACTAATCGATATGGTCTCGGATGATCAGATAATCGCCGCTTATAAATTGCTGGCGCAGGAAGAGGGGGTATTTGTCGAGCCGGCATCAGCCGCGTCTGTCGCAGGGTTGTTGAAATTGGATAAGAATAAATATTTCAAGAAGCCGGGTAAGGTCGTCTGCATATTGACCGGCCATGGTTTAAAAGACCCTGATAGGGCAATAAAAACCGTAAAAACGCCGAAAGTCATTAAGCCGGAGTTAGGGGCAATACTGAAAGAAATTGGCTATTAATAAGTTGAAAGGGAAAAAGGTTCTTATTACCGCCGGACCGACTTGGGTCAGGTTAGACAGCGTAAGGATAATCAGTAATATTGCTACTGGTGAGACGGGAGTATTGATAGCGCGCGCGTTACGTCGATTAGGCGCTAACGTAAAACTTTTGCTTGGGCCCTTCGAATTAAGCTCTTTGGATAAAACGCTTACAAAAGAACTTAAGGCCAAGAGATACGATATTGTTATCCATTCTTCTGCGGTTTCTGATTATAAAGCCGGAAAGGCCTTCCAGGGCAAGATTAAATCCGGGATCAAGAATTTAAAATTAACCTTGGTCCCTACTAAAAAGATAATCAATACGATAAAGAAATTGTCACCCGGTACGCGGCTAGTAGGTTTTAAATTCGAGCCTAACGCATCCAAGGTTAGGCTCATCAGCGAAGCAAGGATGCTTATGCGTAGGTCTTGCTGCGATTTAGTGGTGGCTAATACTTTAGGTAACCGGGGATATCATGCTCTTATCGTGGATGGCCATAAAGTTTTCGGGCCTTATTCAAAGAAAACGGAACTAGTCAGTAATTTAATTCGACATTTATGAAATACATCGTATTAGTAGGAGACGGAATGGCAGATTATCCCCTGAAAGAATTAGGGGATCGCACTCCTTTGGAAGCTGCCCGGACACCGAATATGGATTTTATAGCATTCCACGGCCGGTTAGGCAGGGTGAAAACCATACCCGATAAAATGAATCCGGCTTCGGATGTCGCGAATCTCTCCATTATGGGTTATGACCCGCAGAAGTTTTATACCGGCAGGGGCCCGTTAGAAGCGGCGAATCTAGGTATCGAGCTCGAAGATGAAGATGTGGCTTTTCGCTGCAATCTTATTACCGCATCAGGCGACACTCTGGTTGATTACAGCGCAGGGCACATAAAATCCAAGGAGGCCGGGATACTGATCAAATTCCTCGATGCTGCTATAGGGACTAACCGCATACGTTTTATTCCCGGCGTAAGCTATCGCCACCTGGTCTTAATCAAGAGAGGGACAGACGAGCATCTGGATAATTTAAAGTGCCGGCCTCCGCATGATATCGTCGGAGAAAGTATATCAAAGAATTTTCCTAAGGGTGAAGGGGCGCAGATCATTATTGACCTTATGCGTCACTCCCGCGAACTACTGGAGAAGCAGGAGATAAATTTAGTCCGCGTTGATTTAAAAGAAAATCCGGCTAATATGATCTGGCTCTGGGGGCAAGGGAAGAGGCCGACATTGCCGAAATTCATAGATAAATACGGAGTAAGCGGCGGAGTCATATCTGCCGTTGATTTAATTAAGGGATTGGGAAGGATTTTAGGTTTGGAAGTAATAAATGTCCCGGGGGCTACGGGCTATTATGATACGGATTACGAAGGAAAAGCTACCGCTGCTCTGAAATGCCTGGAGAAAAATGATTTTGTTTTTGTCCATGTCGAGGCGCCGGATGAGGCGGGCCATAACGGAGACCTGCGCCAGAAACTTACCGCGATAGAAAGATTTGATACTGTAATAGTAGGTAAAATCCTTGAGGCTTATAAACAAAGAAAAGATTTCAGGATACTTGTGCTTCCGGATCACGCAACACCGGTAGCGGTTAAGACGCACACCGCGGAGCCGGTCCTTTTCGGCATCTACGGAAAAGATATCGTCTCCGGAGGTTTTCAGGGTTACGGCGAGAAAGAGGCGAATAAGTCCGATCTTTATTTTGATAAGGGGTATGAATTGATGGGTTATTTTATTAAAGGCGTTGAGGAGAAACGGGCAAATGCATAAAGGTTTAGTGGTGCAGAAATACGGCGGTTCATCGGTAGCTAATGTCGAGCGCATTCAGAATGTCGCTAAGCGGGTGGTGGGTTATAGAAAAAAGGGGTATGATCTGGTGGTTGTAGTCTCGGCGCTGGGAGATACCACTGATGAGTTGATCGAGCTTGCGTCAAAAATAACCAACGAGCCTTCTGAGCGCGAGATGGATATGCTTTTGTCTACCGGAGAGCAGATATCGGTCTCCCTTCTGGCTATGGCCATACATAAATTAGGATATGAAGCGATTTCTTTTACCGGTGCGCAGGTCGGTATTATTACCGACAAGAGTCATACCCGCGCGCGCATTATTAAGATCAATGCTGATAAGATCCGCCGGGCATTAAAAGAAGGAAAGATTGTGATCGTCGCGGGATTCCAAGGTGTCACCCTTGATCAGGATATCACTACTTTAGGCCGCGGGGGTTCGGATCTGACCGCAGTAGCCTTAGCCAAGGAATTAAAAGCGGATGAATGCGAAATATATACCGACGTAGAAGGGATATATACCACTGACCCGCGCATCGAGCCTAAGGCGAAAAAAATACAAAAGATCACTTATGACGAGATGCTTGAGATGGCGTCTCTGGGTGCCCAGGTCATGCAGGCGCGCTCCATAGAGGTCGCCAAAAAATTCGATGTACCTCTGCACGTGCGCTCGTCATTTTCCGACAATAACGGGACCATGATTATTAAGGAGGTAAAAGTAATGGAAGGTGTCTTATTGAGCGGGGTCACTTTAAACCGTCATGAAGCAAAAGTAACTATTTGCGATGTCCCGGACAAGCCGGGTGTCGCGGCAAAGATCTTTAAAAATCTCTCCGAGGGCGGGGTAAGCGTAGATATGATCGTGCAGAACGTCAGCCACACGCGTAAGACCGACCTTTCATTTACCGTGGCTAAAACCGAACTTGTCAAGGCGTTAAAAATAGTCAAGAGGGTCTCCCGGAATATCGGCGCGGGAGAGGTTATAGAAGACCAGGATATCGCGCGGGTCTCCGTGGTGGGAGTAGGGATGAAATCTCATCCGGGTGTAGCCGCAACCATGTTCGGGACCATGGCAGAGCATAAAATAAATATTGAAATGATCTCGACTTCGGATATCAGCATTTCTTGTATCATCCAGAAAAAGTTTGCGGAAGTGGCAGTGAAGGCGCTGCATAATAAATTC
This sequence comes from Candidatus Omnitrophota bacterium, assembly GCA_026387555.1. Classification (GTDB taxonomy): domain Bacteria; phylum Omnitrophota; class Gorgyraeia; order Gygaellales; family Profunditerraquicolaceae; genus JAPLLM01. The sequence continues at coordinate 4,037 of JAPLLM010000042.1, forward strand.
GGATTAAGCAAATAGTTTAATCAAGGAGCAGAAGATGAAGGTCAAGTTGTACGATACGACATTACGCGACGGAGCGCAGGGAGAAGGTATCTCTTATTCGGTTGCTGATAAGGTGCGTATTGCCCAGGAACTGGATCTGTTAGGCGTGCATTATATCGAAGGCGGTTGGCCGGGTTCAAATCCTAAGGATATGGAGTTTTATCTTAGGATGAGTAAGAAGCCGTTAAAAAATGCGCAGTTGGTGGCTTTTGGTTCGACCAGGAGGCCTCACACAAAAGCCGCGGAAGATACCAATTTAAAAGCCTTTCTTAAATCCCAGACCAAATTTGTCACTATCTTCGGAAAAACCTGGGACTTGCATATTGCCGATGTTTTAAAGACTACCCTTGAAGAGAATCTGAATATGATCCGGGATACGGTGAGTTTCATGGTCTCTAAGGGGATGACTGTTTTTTATGACGCCGAGCATTTTTTTGATGCTTATGCCGCGAATAAGGAATATAGTTTGAAATGCCTGCATACGGCAGTCGAGGCCGGAGCAAAAGCAGTCTGCCTCTGTGACACTAACGGCGGCGCGCTTACTTCGCAAATCTATAAGGCCGTAAAAGAAGTGCGTCCTCAAATTAAAGTGACTCTGGGTATCCATTGCCATAATGACTCCGGTTTAGCCGTAGCTAATTCTCTTGCCGCGGTGGAAGCGGGCTGCGATATGGTCCAGGGTACTATCAACGGTATCGGCGAGCGCTGCGGTAACGCGGATCTTATCCCGATCATCGCCAACTTAAAATTAAAACTTAACTGCGACTGCATCTCCGACGATAAACTTAAAGAATTGAGTAAGGTTTCGTATTTTGTCAGCGATGTGAGTAATCTGCGCCAGCGCCCGGACCAGCCTTATGTAGGTTCCTCAGCCTTTGCGCATAAAGGCGGGGTGCATATCAACGCTGTTATGAAAAACCCCAAAACTTACGAACATATTGATCCTGTCCTGGTCGGAAATAATACCCGTATTCTGGTTTCGGAATTAGCCGGTAAGACCGGTGTATTCTTAAGGGCAAAAGGGGCTGATTTGGACTTAACCAAGGAAGACCCGGCGACTAAGAAAATCCTTAAACTGGTCCAGAAGATGGAGCACGAAGGGTATCACTTTGAAGCCGCAGAGGCTTCTTTTGAATTATTGATGAAACGGGCGCTTAAGAAATACAAGAGCTTTTTTGATCTTGAAGGTTTTCGCGTGGTAATCGAGATGCGCTCGGATAAAAAGGTCACCTCTGAAGCTATCATCAAGTTAAAAGTCAAAGGGGTGAAGGAGCACACCGCTGCCGAAGGCGACGGCCCGATCAATGCCCTGGATAATGCCTTGCGTAAAGCGCTGAAAGATTTTTACCCGACATTGTCTAAAATGCATCTTTCGGACTTTAAGGTGCGCGTTTTAGATGAGAAAGCCGGAACTGCGTCCAAGGTGCGCGTTTTGATCCAGTCGCAGGATGAAGACGATTCCTGGAGCACTATCGGCGTGCATGAGAACATCATCGAGGCAAGCTGGAAGGCCTTAGTCGACAGTATCGAATATAAATTGCTCAAAGATAAGGTGAAATAGAGCTATTCTATGAATGAAATACCCAGCCGTTATGATCCCAAGGCCGTAGAGGATAAGTGGTACGGCCTCTGGGAGAGCAAAATTTACTTTTCCGCTAAACCTGACCCCAAGAAAAAACCATTCACCATAGTTATTCCTCCGCCCAATGTGACTGGAATTCTGCACATGGGGCATGCTTTAAATAATACCATTCAGGATATCCTGATCCGCTATCACCGCATGAAAGGCGAGGAGGCACTTTGGATGCCGGGTACGGACCATGCCGGAATTGCCACACAGAACGTAGTCGAGAAATCTCTGGCTAAGGAAGGTCTTAAGCGCCAGGATTTGGGACGGGAGAAATTTATTTCTCGGGTCTGGGAGTGGAGAGAACAGTATGGTTCGACCATAATCCGTCAACTTAAGAAGCTCGGGGCAAGCTGTGACTGGGGGCGCCTGCGTTTTACCATGGATGAAGAATATTCTAAATCCGTGGTCGATGTCTTTGTCAAACTTTACGAGAAAGGCCTGATTTACCGCGGGAGCTATATTATAAACTGGTGCCCGCGCTGTCAGACAGCTTTATCTGATGAAGAGGCTCCTCATCAGGATCTTCAAGGCAGCCTTTATTTTCTAAAATATCCGTTAAAAAAGGGACTGTCCCCGAAGGGGGCTGTCCCTGATTTTGTAGTCGTCGCTACCACGCGTCCGGAGACCATGCTTGGCGATACCGCAGTCGCAGTAAACCCTAAAGATAAAAGGTATAAAGGTTTAGTCGGTAAGACCTTAATTCTCCCACTGGTTAACCGCGAAATCAAGATCATCGCGGATAATTCAGTGGATATGAAATTCGGTACCGGCGCAGTCAAAGTCACTCCGGCGCATGACCCTAATGATTACGCTTTAGGCAAGAAACATAAATTAGAGTTTATCAACGTAATGTATCCTGACGGCCGGATGAATGGTTTAGCCGGAGACTATAAGGATATGGACCGCTTTGAAGCGCGCGAAGTTATCCTTGAAGACTTAAAAGTCAAAGGCCTGCTTGAGAAAGTAGAGCCGCACGCTTTATCCGCCGGGCACTGCTACCGCTGCCACACTATAATCGAGCCTTATTTGTCCAAGCAGTGGTTTGTAAAGATGAAACCTCTGGCTAAACCGGCGATAGAAGCGGTTAAGAAGGGTAAGATTAAGTTCCATCCCGAGCGCTGGACCAAGGTTTATCTTAACTGGATGGAGAATATTCAGGATTGGTGTATTTCGAGACAGATCTGGTGGGGCCATCGCCTGCCTGTTTATTATTGCAGGAGTTGTGATGAGGTGATAGTTTCAAAGACGCCTGTGCAGGTTTGTCCTAAGTGTAAAAAAGTAGAGGTTTATCAAGATGAAGATGTGTTGGATACGTGGTTTTCCTCCTGGCTCTGGCCTTTTGCGACATTCAAGAATAAAGAAGAACTGAAATATTTCTATCCTACTTCGGTTTTAGTGACGGC
>JAPLLM010000060.1 GCA_026387555.1 Candidatus Omnitrophota bacterium
GGCTATTCAAATATAAGCTCCTCGTTTTTACGCGTAACTTTCACGCTCGTTCCCTCTTTTAATTTCTTGGAGATTATTTCCTCCGCCAGAGGATCCTCCAAAAATCTCTGTATGGTCCTCTTTAAAGGCCGGGCGCCGAATACCGGGTCAAACCCTTTTTCGATCAGGAATTCTTTGGCCTCGGGGCTTACTTCCAGCGATATATTCTGCTCTTTGAGCCTTGCGGCAACGAGCCCTATTTCGATATCAATGATCTTATAAAGATCCTCCTTGACCAATTGGCGGAAAACTATAATATCATCGATGCGGTTTAAGAATTCAGGCTTAAAAGTATGCTTCACTTCTTCGAGCAGCTTGTCTTTCATATCCTGATAACCGACCTCTTCTTTCTGAGTCTTAAAACCGAGCGAACCGGTCTTGCGGATCAGATCCGCACCCACGTTAAAACATCCGGATGTGCTTTCTCAATTTCATCCAGAAGGATTACCGCATAAGGCCGGCGGCGCACTCTTTCGGTCAACTGCCCACCCTCCTCATACCCCACATATCCGGGAGGCGCGCCGATTAAACGCGAGACATTAAATTTCTCCATGTATTCGGACATGTCCAACTGCAAGAGCGCATCCTCATCACCAAACATAAATTCCGCTAAAGCCCGGGCAAGCAGAGTCTTTCCCACGCCAGTCGGGCCTAAGAAAACAAAAGAACCTATCGGCCTCTTAGGGTCCTTTATACCTGCGCGCGACCGCCTCACCGCATGGGCTATGGCGGATATCGCCTCTTCCTGTCCGACTACCCGCTTATGCAGTTCCTCTTCTATCTTTAATAATTTCTCGCCTTCTTTTTCCTCTAAGCGGAAAATCGGGATCCCCGTCCACTGGGCCACGATCTTTGCGATCTCTTCTTCCCCGACTTCGGGACGCGTTTTATCTTTGGCCTGCGACCACTCTTTATTCAACAACTCCACTTCCTGGCGCGCCAACCGCTCCTGATCCCCTGATCCCTAAGGCTGGCGGCTTTTTCAAAATCCTGATTTTTAATAAAGGCTTCTTTCTCTTTTCTCAAACCCTCGACCTTTTCTTCCAATTTCTTGATATCCGGAGGCACGATCAAAACATTGAGCCGCGCCCGCGAACCTGCTTCGTCCATCAGATCAATGGCTTTATCGGGGAGAAACCTTCCCGAAATATAACGGTCGGACATTTTTGCCGCCGCCTCTAATGCGTCATCGCGAAAAATCGCGCGGTGGTGCGCTTCGTATTTATCGCGCAGACCTTTTAAGATTGCGATGGTCTGGTCTACGCTGGGAGGCTCGACCATGATGGTCTGGAACCGGCGCTCTAATGCCGCGTCTTTTTCAATGTATTTACGGTATTCATCCATAGTAGTGGCGCCTATGCACTGCATCTCCCCGCGGGATAATGAAGGCTTTAAAATATTGGAAGCGTCAATCGCGCCTTCCGCTGCCCCGGCACCCACTAACGTATGCAGCTCATCGATAAAGATAATCACATCCTGCGAACGCTTGATCTCTTCCATTACTGCCTTGATCCTCTCCTCAAACTGGCCGCGGTATTTTGTGCCGGCGACCATCAGGGCTAAATCCAAAACTACGATACGTTTATTTCTTAAGGTTTCGGGAACATTACCGGCGATTACAGCCTGGGCTAAACCCTCGACTATCGCGGTCTTTCCTACGCCAGCCTCACCCAGAAGCACAGGATTATTCTTAGTCCTGCGGCTTAATATCTGAATGACCCTTTCTATCTCTTCCTTTCTGTTAATGACCGGATCTAATTTATCTTCTTTAGCCAGCGCGGTAAGGTCTCTTCCGAAAGCGTCCAATGCCGGAGTCTTGGTCTTTGCCTGCGCGCTCTGGTTCATCCCAGGGAGGGCTGAACCTAATAATTCCATGACTTCGTTGCGCACCCCGTTTAAATAAATGCCTAAATTTAACAAAAACTGCGAAGCGATGCCTTCGCCTTCACGGATCAAACCCAGCAATAAATGTTCGGTACCGATATAATTATGCCCCAGTGACCGCGCTTCTTCCGCGGCCAACTCCAGCGCCTTTTTGGCGCGGGGGGTAAACGGGATATCTCCAATGATCTGCGTGGACGGCCCAGGCTGGACCAGTTTTTCTATTTCAATACGGATATTCTCAAGCGAAACACCCATCTTCTGCAATACCGCCGCAGCGACCCCTTCCCCTTCGCGGATAAGTCCCAATAAAATATGCTCGGTACCGATATAATCGTGATTAAAGCGGCGTGCCTCTTCCTTAGCTAATATG
>JAPLLM010000013.1:0-452 GCA_026387555.1 Candidatus Omnitrophota bacterium
CGGCAAAATGCACCACGTCATAATCGCACAGATTCTTTTTAACATATAACCTATCTATAGAGGTCGATTTAAAATCGATACGCACATTCTCCCTTTTGCGGTCGAATTGATTCCTTATATTTATCCCCTCCAAATAAGCAGACCTTAGATCATTGGTAGGATTCGCCAGGATCAGCATTTTCAATACGCTGGAATACCCCCTGTATTCAACCGGGGCCATCTCTCTCTTAGTCCGGACTAACCTGCCTAAATTATAGTTAAGGCAAAGAAACGAACCGCCGTCATACAGCAGTTCCCAGGGGATATCCACAAGCTCTTCGTCTATAGAAAGGACCAGATCGGGTATGCGGCTGCTTTTAAGTTTGGCTTTTACCTGCGGAGTAAGCAGCATATCCCAAAGCAATTTACCGCACTTAAGCAGCTCTTTAAATGAGTCGTGAGCGAGGAGCCCC
>JAPLLM010000013.1:587-3935 GCA_026387555.1 Candidatus Omnitrophota bacterium
TATAATTATGATAACGGATTCGACCTTCTCTTCGACTTTGGATATATCAATGCGGTAATCCCCTAATGAAACGTGCTCAAAAACCACTGCCCCCGCGCCGCTTATATAAGACTCCAGCTCGGTTCCCGCCTTTAACAGGGAGATACGCAAATCCTTTAATACCTTCTGGGTCCGTTTTTCTTTTACCACAACCACAAGGTTAAACGCCTTTCCGGACTTAGCCTCAACTTTAACTTCCACCCTGAAGTCTTTAATATCTTTTAATATCCTGACTTCATCCTTAAAATCCTTTATGGAGCGGGAACGTAAGATCGGAGCGGGGAGGAATTCCTGTCCCACCAACACATCTCCCGAAGTATTTATCAGTTCCAAAAGATCATCTTTAAGTCTTAAGACTACCTCAAAAAATAAAGATTTATCCTCGGGGATCACCAGGCCGCGGACGCTCTCCAGCAGCTCTTCGGGGACGCTCAAATCTTGCTTGATATCGCCGATACTTAAAGAAAGTATCTCGGCGCAGGCATCGCATCCCATTATATGCTCCTTGATCCGGTTCTTCTCTTCCTCCGCGAGGCTGCCTTCGATAAAAGAGACAAACTCATCCTCATCCGGATGTCTGTCTCCGGTTTCTGGCAGGCCCTGCTTCCACTGGCGGAATACTCCTCTTATTAATTCCTCTAAATCCTGACGCATCTAAGACCCCTCCACTTCAATAGACGAAAAGGTATCACAAATCTAACTCTATTCCTTTGCTTGAAAAACACTCTCTCAAGCTCCTTAAAAGCCTCTGCCTCCTCATATCCATCGCCCCGCGGGAAACCCCAAACAACTTCATTAAATCGTCTAATCTTAATTTACGGTTAAAATGCAGCTCGACAAAGTATTTATCATCGAGGCTTAACTTATCTATGCACTCTTTCAGGCGCGCGTAAATCTCTTTATTATGCGCGATATCCGCTGCTGGAACATTTTCTGCCGGGATCACATCCTTTAAAGCAAACCCCTGCTCATCTTCTGCTTCCAACGACTCCATGTGTCTAGTTGTCCGCAGGTGATCCAAAACAAAATTGATGGTCACCTGCCTCAACCAGCTGGCAAGGCTTGCATTATTCCTGGCTTTAAATGATTTTAGCTTCTTGCAGTCATCGTCGATTAAAGAGCGGAATAGCTCTTGAAAAATATCATCGACCTGACCCGGGTCGGATTTGCAACCTTTACTCTTTAAAACGTGGTAAATATAATTATAGATAAGGCGGGAATAAAGACTCAAGAATTCATCCCGGGCCTGCTTGTCTCCATCGATACAGCGCCGGACGAACTCCAGATCATTCATGAATTACCGTTAATTAAAGCTTCCTCCCTGGTAATCGTGGAAACTGTCTTCCAGGCTTTGAAACGCATACTCCGGCTGCATGATCGGCTTGTCATAAGGCGGGATGGCAGAAACCTTCAACCGTACCAAGCGTGATACCTACAAAGTCACCTTTATCCCGGGAAACCCTGAACATCCCGGCAGGGATCTCATTAGGCGAAGTCACAACATTTAGGAGTCCCCGGCCCAACTTATTCAAAGGAGACCTTTGATAACGCATATCCGCAGTATCCACTAGCGGCTTGTCTTCCTTAGCTGCTGCCTTAACTGTTTTAGCCGCGGGCTTATCCTCGGCATACGCAAAGAAACTTAAAGCCAAAAGCATAATTATGAAACCCGAATACAAAACGCCTCTTTTCATAAAACCTCCTCCTTTTAGAACTTCTCCCAATGAATTAATTCTTTTAAACTGATTTTATCAGCAACCTTTAACGCATCTGCTTCTTCCGGATACCCCAAGGCAATCATGCTTATTAATTTCAATTTATTCGGCGCGCCCAATAATTTGCTTACGGCCTGCGCGTAAGGTTTTTTCTCTCCCGCTACCCAACAAGAGCCGATTTTTTCCGCACACGCAGCCACGAGTATGTTTTGAGTGGCAGCGCAGCCGTCTTCCAGATAATATTTTGTCTCTTCGCAAAAAACCGCGATACAAGCCGCAGAACCTGAAATAAATCTCCCGTTTTCAGCCAACTCCGCCAGTTTTCTCAAAGTAACCTTATCAGTCACAATAACAAACTTCCAAGGCTGTACATTCCGGGCAGTAGCGGCAAACCTCCCGGCATCGACCAGCTTCTCCAATATATCATTAGGAATTGCTTTATCTTTAAAAACCCTAACGCTCCTCCTGGTCTTAATCGCCTCAAATGTATCCATTTACGCTATCACCTTCTTGATCTCTTCGGGAGTAAGCTTGGGTTTAAAATCTTTCCCGATACAGACGAGTATAGTCTTTGCCTTGACTATCGTCTGGTTATTCTGATTTTTAATCTCGGCGTCAAACTCAATGCGCGCGCCTCCTGTACGGCTCACCCAGGTATTTACTTCCAGCGTATCCCCGTAGCGCGCAGGAAACTTATAATCGATCTCAAGCCTAGCGACCACAAACATCGTCCCGCCCTCGGCAAGGTCTTTTATAGAAAAACCCTTAGAGGCGAAATATTCCGTGCGCGCCTCCTCCAGGTAGTTTAAATAATTAGCGTAGTAAACAACCCCGCCGCAATCTGTATCGTAATAGTAGATCTTCTTTTTCATTTTCTAAAACACACCAGTGCTTTATTATTATCGCTTGTTGATATTACCACCTTAGCCGGACACCCCGATGCGCAGGCAGTGCCGTATATTTGCTTAATGTCTAAACCTTGCGCTGTCAGTACCTCGGTAATATTCTTAAGCGCCCCGGGTTTATTTTCGATCTCAACAACCACCACCTCATTCTCCTTTATAGATTTATACCCCGATTTCTTCAAAGCGTCAAGTGCTCGTTGCGCATCATCCGCCAAAAAAGTTATCTTGGCCTCTTTACCCAAGGTATAACCGGAGACCGCATCAAGGTTAATGCCGTGCTCGCTTAATATTTTTGAGATATCCGCTAAGACCCCGGCCTTATTCACGACAGTAACCGCAATCTCTTTGCCTGATTTAGCCGTCTTTATCATTTTAGCCTCCTTATCACGATTCCGCTTCCAGGACTTTTAAGAACGCCTTGACTATTTGAGTGTTAAATTGCGTCCCGGAGTTCTTAATCAACTCCCCGATAGCAGTCTCCTTGCTTAAGGCCGGCCGGTAAGCGCGGGAAGAAGTTATCGCGTCATAGGCATCGGCTACGGAGACGATCTGCGCAAAGATACTGATAATATCCCCTTTTAATCCGTCGGGATAACCCAAGCCGTCATAGCGCTCGTGATGCGAGCGCACGATTGAAAGCATCTCTTCGTCAAACAAGACCGGCCTTAAAGCGTTCTCTCCGACTACGG
>JAPLLM010000083.1 GCA_026387555.1 Candidatus Omnitrophota bacterium
ATAATTCACCTGCATCCGCAGCCAGGTATCCGCGGTGCTGCCGAACGCCTTTTCAAAGCGGATCGCCATTTCCGGCGTCACGCTGCTGCGCCCCGCCACAATGTTATGCAGTTGCTGCCGCGTGATGTGGAGAGCCGCGGCTGCCGGCGCAATCGCTAAGCCAAGCTCTTCAAGACAGGCTTTCACCAGCAGACCGGGATGAACCGGATTCTTCATCTCCATGGCGTTCTCCTTCTTAATGGTAATCGATAAAATCGACATCCAAGACTTCGCCGCCCTCGAAACGAAAGATAATGCGCCAATTGGCGGAAACGGACACGGCGTAAAACCCAGTGTTAAGTTTTATATTACCTTCTAAGCTCCTCTGCCTCTTTATCTATGTTTGCAACTATGCGCTCTGCCTGTTCCTTAATAAACATGCTTGCACAAGTACCCATAAATGACGATATATATATTTCCCCCTTAAAAGATCTCCCTCGTATTTTTACCGGATCATCCATTGTATGTGTGAGTGCTAAAGAAAAGATACTGATCTTTCCGCTATCATCTTTAGATGGATCTAGTGTTCTGATGTGAGCTACTATTCTAGGTTCATTAATATTAGTAAGCCTTAATCCAATTGAGCGCCTTATCTCCTCCTTTATCTGATACACAAGTCTCGAGCCTATAGAGTCTGTTTCAGTATAGGTGATCTCAAGGGCTATTTTCTGGGCTGTCATAGCGGTAAAGGGCGATAACATCAAGGTGCAACAAAACGTAAGGGTTATCAAAAGCATCTTTTTAAAACTTTTCATGACTTTTTCTCCCTAACCAATTTTGATTTCAGGGATGCGGTTAGTCACAGGTTAATGCAAACCCGTATTTTTGGACAGAATGTTTCATTTTGTCTAATTGCACGGCCTCGTGGCCCCGGTACTATGCTGGAGAATCGTGCCTAATGCCTCTGCGCCAAACAGTATATCGTTGTTAACGAGAGGCTTTGCCTTTGCAGCAGAATGAATCATATCAATAAATGATTTGATATCTTCCACTGCATAACAGGCATTTTCATGTGTCACCAGACCATTAAACGGTTCTTTATATAAACTCGGTTCTTCGTCTGGAGAGTGATCAACAATATCGGAGAATTTTTCGGGCTTTCCATGCGCTATAAGATCACGTAGGTCTTTCAAACGCCATATGGTGCTGTAAGGCCTCTTTGATCGGTCAGGCTCTGTAATGCTACAGAGCTCAAGGATCTTTTTTAGCTTTCCAGCAAAACCACTGTATGGGTATTTAAAATTTCTTTCATCCTGCCATATCGAAGGCGCAAGTCGGTCACCTACAAAATTTAGATATGCCTCCAAAGTATGAAAGGCGAAAACCATAGCTGCGAGATGATCGTAAAATGCACCTTGCGGGTTCTTGGTTGCGTTTTCAATCTGTCGAGATACAACAGTCCATAACTCCCTATGGATAAAAATCTCACCCTCTATTGCCGTTCTATCCATCATGAAACTCACGTAAAAATATATTTACTGTTTTCAGCCCTTTCTTAACTCGGCAAACTATGCCGCCCACTTCCTGCGCCAGTCGGTATAAAATTCATTAGGGTCGCGGCTCCAATGACGCCATAATCCCCAGCACTTCCTCCTCCTCCAGGTCATACCAGTTTTCGTAGGCCGCGGCTACGGCGAAGGACCAGCCGGAGCGGACGTTGAGGCAGAGGAGTTCGTCCACGAGGGGCAGGAGGTCCTGGACGGTGCGCA
>JAPLLM010000108.1 GCA_026387555.1 Candidatus Omnitrophota bacterium
ACCGAAAAACGCGGATTTTATATCGCAAGCCAAAGGCGCGGTTGCGCCCAGTGACAATGCCCGATCCAACACCGCAACCTTAGAAACTTTTTTAAGCGCATCACAGATCTCCTGCGCCGGGAATGGACGATAGCTGATTACCTTTAATAATCCCACTTTCTTTCCTTTGGCGCGCAGCTCATCAACAACATCCTTGACCGTGCCGCAGACCGCGCCCATAGCCACGATCACCCGCTCGGCGTCTTCCAGGCGATAACCCTCGACCAACCCGGGGTAATTGCGCCCGAATTGCTTGGAAAAATCTGCCATCACCTTGGGGATAAATTTCAGTGCCTCTTCCTGTGTTTTTTGAACGGCATAACGCGTTTCAGTATAATATTCCGGGTCAACCAGCGGGCCCATAGTTATAGGATTGTCCACGTCTAATTTATATAAAGGTTTATAGGGCGGGAGGAATTTATCTACTTCTTCCTGGGTAGGCATATCCACTGTTTCAATACCGTGAGTAAGAGTGAAACCATCCATACAGACCATTACCGGAAGCATCATTGACTTATCTTCGGCAATGCGGTAGGCCATAAAATGCAGGTCCACGGTATCCTGTACATTTTCGGCATAAAGTTGGATCCAGCCGGAATCGCGCAGCGATACAGTATCCTGCTGATCATTCCAGATATTTATGGGCGCGGATATCGCGCGGTTAGCATCGGTCATGACCACGGGCAGGCGCATACCGGCGATATTAAAAACCACCTCCATCATATAGAATAGGCCTTGCGAACTGGTCGCGGTATAAGACCTCACTCCGGCAGCAGATGCGCCTAAGACAACAGATGCGGCAGAATGTTCGCTCTCCACGTTTACGGTCTGCGCATTTAATTTACCTTCAGCCACCATTGCCGCTAAATCTTCAACGATATGCGTCTGGGGAGTGATCGGATAAGCCGAGATAACCCCGGGCTTGCATAACCTTACTGCCTCCGCTACGGCATGTGAACCTTCAAAAAATTGCTTCATTTATCTTCCTCTTTAACCATCTCAATATCTTTTTTAGGACAGATCGCTGCGCAGTTACCGCAACCTTTGCAGAAATCAGGATCGTAATCGTAATTATTCTTACCTTCTCCGCTGATGCAGGCCTCGGGGCAGATTATCGCGCACATATTGCAGGCGATACAGTTTTTCTTTAAATACTTGGGCTTTGTTCCGCTGCGCCACGAACCGGTTTTATTGCTTTTACTTGAACCGGGTTTTACGATTAAAGGGCCGAACATTATTTACCCCCGATATTTTTAACGAATTGAAAACCTTCTTTGACTGCCAGCAGGTTTGCCTCTTGGGCCTTTCCTGAAAATCTATGCTTTATAGCCTCTAAAAGGGTCCCTAAATCCAACTCTCCGCTGGCCGCGGCAAAGGCGCCGATCAAGGCGGTATTCCCTAACGGCCTGCCTATATATTTCATGGCAATATCATTTGCCGGAACGACATAAACCCTCTGGGTAGCGCTTACTTTAGGAGCAGGAGCGCCTTCTTTATCATTGATTACGGCGATCCCTTTATCTTTAAGGCCGGAAAAACAATTAAACCCGCGCATAAGCGTCGGATCCATGATCAAGAGATAGTCAGGCTCATAGATCTGGCTTCTTAAACGCACGGGTTTTACGTCCACGCGCACAAAGGCATTCATGGGCGCGCCCATGCGGGCAGCCCCGAAGCTGGGAAAGGCATAGGGATACATACCTTTTAAGAAGTACGCGTAGCCTAAAAGTGTGGCGGTAGTGATTGCGCCTTGTCCGGCGCGAGCGTGTATTCTGATTTCTTTCATGGATTACCTTTAACTAAACGAACAAAAGTAGAAATGGATTATACGACTAATCCCGCTGTTTGTCAAATAATTATTTTTTAGGTGATTTTTTGTAAAAGCGCGGAGGTTTCAGTCAGGAGCTTAAAGATCTTAGCCGCCTTACCTATATCAAGGCTGCCTAAACCGCAGGAGGGGCTTACCAGCAGGCGCTCAAGGAGCAATTGCCGGCTTATTCCCTTCTTCTCCAGAATATCTATGCCGCTCTTTACCTTATTAACCAGTAACTCCGGGGTAATTTTCTCGGAAAAGCCTTCCGTAGGTACAATGCCCCAACAGACCGCCCCTCCCCTTTCAAAAAAACCTTTTAAGGCTGGTGCGTAAAGCACAAACTTATCCTGAAAATCAAAAGCGTCAAAGTTGATTATATCCAGACCCGGGGTGTCGGTAAAGATCGACCAATCGGTGTTCCCGCAGCAGTGCGCGCCCACTAAACAATCTTCGGACTTAAAACCCGAGATAAATTCCGAAAACCCCCTGATGACATCTTCGCGGTTCAAAGATGTATAAGCCGAGCCAAAAGCGCTCAAGTATGGCTCATCAAAGAAAAGGATGACCTTCTTGCCGAATTTGCGGAATAATTTTATCTGCCATAGGGCTTTAGCAGCCAACCCCTTGATGATGACCTCCATAAAAACCTTATTGTGCATTAGCGGTTTGCCTTCTTCATCGTTAAGCGAGGCAGCAAAGGTAAAAGGGCCGGTGACCTGGCATTTAATGAAATCGAATCCGGCTATCCCTTTCTCTAATCTACAATAGAACTCGTACAGGCCGGAAGCGTAAGGCGCGGAAATCTTAAAATATTCCGTATCTCCGTCGATGATCTTAGCGTAGAAATCCTCCAGCTCTTTATCTTTATGAACGGGGTCAAACTTAACACCTTCGGCGCTGAATCTCAAACAGGGTAAATTTTCGCTAAATTGGGCGACCATCCCTTCGCGCTTATCTCTACACGGAAGCTGCGGCCAAAAAGGAGTTTGCGGTAACGATTTTAATACTAAATCCACCGCTTCCTTTGCGTCTTTATGCGGAAGACTCCCGATACCTAATGCTAGACCCTTAAACTTATCCATGTTATTTCTCGATCTTCTCCCTCTTGAGCTCTCCGCTGGTGCCGATCTGAACGACTTCTTCGATATTGATCTTATAAACCAGGAATTTTTCCGACATCGATATTTCAAAATTCTTATGGCTACGTTCGGTAGATACACCTTCAATAATGCGTTTTGCCGAAAGGTCGATCTCTTTAGCGATGACGTCTTCGCAGATAGCCTGATAAACCGGCCCGTTTTTGATTATATCAACCGCACCGTTAAGCTGATAACCCATCAAGGTTTCAGTATCCACAAAAGACACGGAAACCCTAGGATTAATCTTTAAATTCTCCCAAGTGTGGCCGAAACTATAATCAATAAGATACAAGAAGCTGTTTTCTATTTTGAGCAGGAATTTAGGGGCAGCGTTAGGCCGGCCCTTAAAATCGCAGGTGGCGACACTTACAAATTCCCTCCCCTCTAAGATTTTACTTATATTCTTTAACATGGTCGCGTAAGGCGCTTGAAAAAACCTGTTCAAAATCGTAGACGTTCTTAAAATCCCTCAGAGAATCTTCTTCGGTCTTGGAAAGTATCTTTTTATTTATCATATTGAATACGATATTCCCGAAATCCTCGGTGTTACTTATACCCCAATGTGAAAATACAGTCCGGACCATCGGGCCGAACTGCTCCAAAGCCATATCACGGATACCCTCGGCTAACTCCTGCCCCTTGACATGCCCCTGGCGCTTAAAGCGTTTTTGAGTAAAGTGCAACCCCTGCATTACAAACTCATAAGCGCCCGGCTTATACCTGGCGTCTTTTGCGCATATCTCATCCACAACCTGATAGAAATCCTTCTGTTCTTTCATATTAATTAAGCCTCAACTTCGTGCAGCCCAATCTCTATCCCCTGCTTCGGGGTGTGTGCTCGTCAAATTTTCCTCGCCCACACCCGCTCGCGGGGCCCCTCAATGGGCTGCTCGAATCGAAACACTGTGAGCGGCTGACGGGGCTTGAGTCGAGCAGCATCTGAAAAGTGCGTTGCGGGCACGGATCCCGCATCCGGCTCCTGATTATAGAAAACGGCTTTATACACGGCCCGGATGCGGGAGAGCAACGCATTTTTCCGAAGCGAAGATTTTCCACGCCGGGGAAAATCGAGCGATGCTGCAAGACCAAACACCGGCAGCCGAACTAGTATCCTAAACTCTCTCCTACGAGAATTACCCTAAGCCTGCCCGGAGAAACTTCTGCTTCGATGGTCAAAATCTGACAACACATCCTTTTATATTCCGGGAAACGGCAAATCTCGTCGTGGCAGCGGCCGTCCTTAAGACAGGCGCTCTCCCAATTCAGGCGCTTGCAATTTAAGGGTGTCGCGAATTCGCGCGCCCTTGTCATCGCCTCCTGAATATTAGCGGTGATTTTATTTATCCCGCAGATGACGATCACGTTTTTAGCGTAGGCTACCCCGCTGGTGCGGTTGCCGTAACCGCTAAAAAATACCATCTCGCCGTTTTGAGAAATAGCATTAGCGCTCGCCAGATAAAAATCCGCGAGTGTCGCTTCTCTTCTGATCTTCAAACTCTCTTCCCGGCTTATTCCCGCTTTGTAAGGGTCGAAAACTTTATTCCCCCGCGCTGCCAGCGCCTTGATCACTTCGATCTCTTCCAGGGTCTTTGAACCGGAAAAACCTATGCTCGCTTCTTTAGGGATCATCTCTAAAACGGCGGCTTTCGCAAGATCCCTAGCCTTACAATACAACCCCGCGATATTCCTCTTGCGCCAGTTCTCGAATAAAACTTCGACTTGTTTATCCATTGCTAATTTTTAGGTAAAATACCTTTGTAGTCGTCGGGAAAATAGTTATCGGAAAAAACAACCATCCCGTTCTTACCCACAAGAAAAAACGTGGGTACACCCATTATGCCGTAGGTATCGCTTACCGTGGTATCCTCGTCAAAGAGAACGGGAAACCTGACGCCATTCGCACTAGTATATCTCTCCACCTTCTCTTTGGGCTCTCCTACGTTGATCGCTAAAACCACTATGCCGTCCTTAACCAACTCTACGGATCTAGCGCTAAGCTTCTTAATCTCGTTCCGGCAGAAAGGACACCAGGTAGTCCAGAAAAACAAGAGCACATTGCTCTTTCCTTTATAATCGCTTAAGGAATAGGTCTTCTGATCCAGCCCCGATAATCTAAAATCAAGCGCGACAAGCGTATTATTATTCTTTGCCCAGGCAAAGCATGCCGGAGAAAGAACTACCGCCACGACTAAAACGCAGAGCAGAAACTTTTTCATATAAACATCCTCTTTATCGCGCTGATCACAAGATATAAACCGGCAACAATCAAAAGAATAGCGAACGCCTTCTTTATATAATCCATCCATCTGCCCAGCTTAGGTATACCGGTCAAAGCCGCGCTAAAAGTTCCGATGATGATCAGCGGCAGGCCCATACCGAGGGCAAAAGTAAATAAAAGTAGCGTTCCGTAGACGAGGCTCTTCTTGATGGTCAGAAATGCCAGGATCGAACCTAACACCGGAGTTAAACACGGAGAAGCTACCAGCCCCGAGATAAGGCCTAATAAAAATGCCGAGAAATTATTGCCTTTCTTTACCTCCGGGAGTTTTACAAAACGCAGCGCCGGTATGGCAAACAAATCCAACATGGATAATCCCAAAACCACAATAACCCCTCCTACAACAATATGAGTTATGGGATTAGAGCTTACCTCTCCGAATATCTTTCCGGTAAGAGAAGCCAGTAAACCGAGAAAAGCATAGGTTACTGCGATACCCAGGACATAATTAAGGCTTAAAATAAAACCTTTAGCCTTTGAGCCTCCGGATTTGACGCCGATGTAACCTACGGTAACTGGGATCAAAGGATAGATGCACGGAGTCAAGGCGATAAATACGCCGCCTAAGAAAGAAATTATTAAATCAACAGGCTTACCCGAGAGAATCATTTATCCACCTTAAATAAGCGGCATCACCGGCTTTTATCGGAAGGCTGATTATCTCCGGGACTTGATAACTATGATTGGCTTTCACGGTTTTTATGATTTTGGGGAGCTTCCCTGATTTCGACTTTACTATTAATAAAACTTCTCTGGCGCTCTCGATCTTGCCCTTCCACCAGAATAATGACTCTACTTTATCAATGATGTTCACGCAGGCAGCCAGCTTCTTACTGATAAGCGCCTCGGCAATGGCCCTCGCCTGCTTCTTATTTGCTGCGGTTATAAAAATTACCGTATACATCATAACATTAACTCTTCTGCTCGTCAATCTTAGCCGACTTTATCCTGCCGAATTGAGAGCAGACGTCAAAGATAACCATCGGGTCAACGGCTAGCATATTTACCTTAAAGTTTTTCGCGCTCCCATTTGAATCAAGACAGTCTTCGACTTTAACTTCATCCCCGAATTCCGCCAGAGAACTCTGAATAGCCTCACCTGTCGTGCCTTGCGCGTGCAATATGAACTCCAAAGCGAATTTTTGCATAGATTATAGCAGCATTATCACCGAGATAAGCCTGCCCGCCTTATCCTGTTCTTTCCGGAATGAAAAGAACCGGTCGTTCTGACAAACAGTGCAAAACCCGCAATCGGAAATATTGCCCTGCTTGACCCCGGACTGTGTCAATTGTTCGTTGTTAACCGCGGGAATATCCAAGAAAAGGCGCTTATTTCTTTCAATAACCTTGTCCGGAAAATACTTTTTAAAATCTGCTTCCACCTCAAAACAACAGCTGCGTATGCAAGGCCCAAAATAAGCGATTAAATCCGATGGCTCTGAATTAAATTTATTGCGCATACCTTCTACCGCAGCGACGGCGATTCCTTTCTGCGTTCCCCGCCATCCGGCATGAACCACAGCAATAGCGTTTTTGACCGGGTCATATAAAAATACGGATAAGCAGTCAGCGGTAAGAACCGCAAGAGGAATTCCGGGTTTATCGGTGATAAAGGCATCTGTATCCGGGATAGCGGAATCATACGTTAGCGCACCCTTACCTAAATCAGCTTCCGTAATATATGCAACATTCTTAGAATGTGTCTGCTGTGCGCCTACAAGCTTTGAATGATCGATACCAAGATCGCCGAGAAATTTCTTTCTGTCCGGGCGCGCCTTCGACGTATCCCCATAGCACAAAGACATATTCCCGTCCTGGCGCGTGCTGTAAGCGGCGATTACCTTAGCGCTAATCTTTACTTTCATCGACCTTTACTGTCTTATTCTTCGATTTCAATCCCTTTACTATTTCGATTTGGTATTTCTTAACCTTCAAATGCCTAGCTAAAAGTTCGATCAACTGCTCATTTGCCAGGCCGTCCTGCGCCGACCGGGTAAGATAAACCTTTAACCGCTCCCCTTCTTCCTTAACTAACTTTCTGCTTGATTTAGGAACGACGCGGACGTTGAGCAACATTGAGGAATTATTTTGCTTCTATCTGTTTGGTATCCTGGATATTAGTGAGTTTATCCGTTACCTTATCCAGGCGTTTCTGCGTATCGGCGTATTTTGTGCCGGCATTAGTAATATGATTTCCTAAGATATCGAATTCGTCTTTAAATTTATTGATGTCGATTGAGAGCGCGCTTAAGCCTTTAAGTATCATCTTGGCGTTCTCTTCTATTTTCAGGCCCTTTAACCCCAGGCAAATAACCTGAAGGTAGGCGTAGAATGTATTCGGAGAAACCGGAATGACCTTCTTGGACATGCCATAAGAAAATAAGTCCTCTTTAATAATGACCTCATAATAAACATTCTCCGCCGGTATATACATAAGCGCAAAATCATAGGTATTCTCCGCCGGCAGGATATATTTGGAGGCGATCTCGTCAATACGGTTCTTAACATCCTGAATGAATTTCTTACGAAATTCGTTTTTTAGTTTTTCATCTTGAGCATCAAGCATCTTTTGGAAATTTTCTAAACTGAATTTAGCGTCTACCGGGACCAGGCGCTCGCCTAAACGGATGACCGCGTCAACCGCGTCGCTGGATTTGAAACGGTATTGAGTCTCGAAATGCTGCTTCGGAAGGACCTGCGATAAAAGATTCTCTAAAAGAGTTTCCCCCATCTGCCCCCTGAACTTGGGGGCGCGCAGAAGCTCCTGCAAACTGGAAATATCCTTACTGATCTCAACTATCTGACGGTTGGTCTCTTCTAATTTACCCAGCTGCTTTTCGACATTCCCGAAGACTGCGGTGCTTGAACCCAGATTTTGAGCAATTATCTTATTCGCCTCCTGAATGGAACCGCTCATCTCATTCAAGCGCTTATCCACCTGGGAAGAAATCTTAAGCACTACGGCGATTACCGCCGCAGCCATTAACACAAATAATACACCAATAGCCCAAATCATATTTTTATTATATCACTAGAAGGAGCTTTTTAGTAAATAATCCTTTTTGATACGCGTAAGGCTGCGGAAAATGTTAGTCTTAACATCCGGGCAGACTTTCTCCAGGTCCTTGAGGATTCCGGTGATTTTGGTGCGGTTAGAGGTAACTGAATTAGGGCAGGCGCATTTATGGTGCGGGAAATCCAGGGTCTTGGCAAACTTTACGATTAAATCCTCTTCCACATAAGCCAAAGGCCGGATTATCGTGATCTTCCCTTTGAATAACTCCTGTTTTGGGACCATCGCCGAAATCTCCCCCTGAAAAAATAAATTCAGGAGAATGGTCTCAACAATATCATCCTTATGGTGGCATAGGGCTACTTTGGTACAGGTTCCAGGAACACCAGAAACATGAGACGTCTTTACGGGTCTGCCCGGGTTTTAGAATATTGATTTTTTCGATATGGTATTCGACACCCTGCTTCTTAAAATATTCCGCCAGTATCTTCGGATGCTGGCAGGGATAACCCATATCAACGTGCACAGCAAGCAGGGAATATTTTACAGGGACAAATGTCATGCGATCCTGCAAAACCTTAAGCATAGTCAGGCTATCTTTCCCGCCGGATACCGCCACGCATATCTTATCCCCCTCGGCAAGCATATCGTAGTCCACCATCGCTTTACCGACGCGTTTGGAAATATAATATTCAGTACCTTTTATTATCGACATAGTATTTTAACAGCTTTTCAGGTGCTCCCAGCGCCACAAATTATTTGTTAAGCGAAGTTTGAGTTTTACGGGAGACGCCGGTGAAGCCTCGAGGAGCATATAGCGACGAGAGGCAAACCGGCGGCAGGACCCGTAAAACTCCTACTAAAGCGCTAAAGTCTCCCCGAATCCTCAATCATCTTCCTAATCTGTTTGTTTATTTTGTGACGCAGCAGGTCTTCGAACGATATCGGAAGGCGCATGGACCAGTTTTTTTCGCTGATGGTACCCGGGACATTGACCCGGAACTGATACGGGTCACCCTTAAAGATATCTGCCAAACTCAGCAAGTCGCGTATTGATTGGATGCAAAATACCGAGCGCGAATCCATGGTAAGTTTTATTGCCCTGCTCAAAAGTTCAGGGCTTGCCACCTCATTCATCGCTCCGGCGCACCCCAAGAGATTGCAAAGTTTCTCTTTTTCCTGGAAGCTATTCAGATATAGGTCAAGCAGGTCCGCAACCTCTTCTTTTTTTCTGCCAAGGATCGCTGCCAATTTATCTGCCGAATCCACGCTGTCTAACCAACGCAGCCTGCCGTGACAGGAGCGTGAAGGATCAAAAAGTTTTTCCTTCACCTCAAGAAAATCTATGCCTTTGCTGTTACACTTCCTGATAAATAAATCTTCATCTATGGTCCCTGCTTCATACTGCCACCAGGCTTTCCAATTAGTAGTATCATGCGTGGAGAGTGTGGCTACGGATAATTCCCGGTATTCCCCCGGCGGAAGAAAATCATGCCGGACCCTCCAGTCCTTAACCCAACGCTGTACGTCATTACCGGGGATTCCCATCTCGGCCAAGGTATCAGTGCAAGATTGGGGGATTACCCCCAGGTCTTCGGCGCACAAGACCATATCCGTGCTGCCTTGCATAATCTGAAGCAGCTCCCGGCCTTGCGCCCTCCAAATTGACTCATCCTGCGGGTCAAAAAAACCGTTTAGCCCCTGATTCTCAAGCGGTTCGTTATATGGAATGCTCCAGATGCGGAATAATCCGACCGCATGATCAAGCCTTATGATATCGTAAAAGTTCTGCGCGTATTTTAATTTTTCTTTAATATAGCAGTATCCGTCAGCCTTTATTTTATCCCAACTATAAGTAGGCATCCCCCAACGCTGCCCCTTGGCGCAGTACATATCCGGCGGAGCACCGGCAGCAAATCCAAGTTTAAAATATTCCTGATGCTGCCAGACGTCGGCGGAATCACGCGAAACCAATATCGGAAGATCCCCTTTTAAAAGAATGCCTTTCTTAGCAGCGTACTCCCTGACATCCTTAAGCTGCCGGAATAGTTTCCATTGCAGCCAGATCTCAAACCTGATCTTTGCATCAAAATCAGCCGAAAAATCACACAATGCCTGCTTATCGCGCAATTTAAACTTTTCTTCCCAATCAAACCATGCCTTACCGTCATGATGCTCCTTTAATGCTTTGTAGAGCGCGAAATCGGGAAGCCAGTAAGAATTAACCGATAGGAATACATTGATCTCCTGCGCATTGCGGCTACCAAGAGAATTAAATTCGGCTTTAAGCAACCGGAGTTTCTCTTTTTTTATCTGATAATTTACGAAAAGGCTGTCGGCAGGATAAGACTTGCGCAGATCCTTCGCGGTAGCGGGCGCAATGGGCAAATACGCCGGCTCGATAGCAAAAGAACTTACCGAATCGTAGGGGCAGAACAACTGGCCGACTTCATTCAAAGGCAAGAGTTGTATTATGGAATTTCCGGTTTCTTTACACCAGTCAGTTATGAGTTTTAAATCGGAGAAATCCCCTATGCCCAGGGAATTTTTGGAGTGGACCGCGAATAACGCGATCAGTACGCCGGCCCTTCTTTTTAAGGGAGGCTTTGTCATAATCTCTAACGGAATATAAAGAAACGGATTATGGTGCTCGCCCAAAACATCGATAGTATTGCAGCCAACGCCAAGAAGGGTCCATAGGGGATGGTGTGGTCTTTCTTGGTGACGAGGTTATAAATCCCGACCACTACACCCAGGAAGGGCGCTATAAAGAATGTCAATACCGCCCTCTCCCAGCCTAAGAACGCGCCGATCATCGCCAATAATTTAACATCTCCCCCGCCCATGGATTCGGTCTCGCCTTGTATCGGAGGCTTCTTTAAAAGCTTGAAATAGACCAGATCAAATAAAAATCCGCTTAAATAAATTATCCCACCGCCGATCAAGATCCCCAGCAAAGAATCTACCATAGGCTTAAAACTGAAATGCATGGGCGATAAACTTATCCCCCTTACGCTGCTTAAGATAAAACCTATGATCATTCCGCCGATAGAGACCTCATCCGGTATGATCCGGTGCTTGATATCTACGAAAGCGGCAATGATCAGGCCCCAGACCAGGACCATATAGAAAAAGAAATTATAGTTTAAACCCCAACGCGAATAAAGAGCGACGAATAAAAGCGCGGTGATCAATTCCACCAGAGGATAACGCAGGGATATCTTCTCTTTGCAGAAACGGCATCTTCCTTTTAGCAAAATATAGCTTAAAAACGGGATATTGTCGTAACCGGGTATTCTCTTTTTGCACTTAGGGCAATGCGAGCGCGGCCAGACCACAGATTCACCCTGCGGCATGCGGTGGATGCAGACATTCAGGAAACTGCCAACGATGGATCCGAACATAAAAACTATGATTTTTGCGATCATTTCGTTTTAACTCCTTCGGTTAACGCCTCTCTCATAATCTCAACCGGTGCCTTTTCCCCGGTAAAATGTTCAAAGCTTAACGCTCCCTGATATAAAAGCATCCCTAGGCCATTAGCGGTCCGTGCCCCCCTGGCCCTTGCCTCTTTCAGCAGCCTTGTTTCGGCAGGATTATAGATCAGATCATAAACGAATAGACTCTTGTGCAGTAAACCGCTATCCACTATTAACGGATCAGTTGCCTTCATTCCCACGGGGGTGGAATTTACCAAAAGGTCTTTATTATTTATTTCCAACTCGTCAATACTGTCTACGCAGGAAATATTAAAACCGGGGAATAGACCATCGACCATGGCGCAGACATTCTCTGTCTTTTGCTTATCAATATCAAAAATAGCTAACTCTTCTGCGCCTGCCTTGGCTAAAACATAAGCCACTGCCCGCGAAGCCCCGCCCGCGCCTAAGACTGCGCATCTTTTACCTTTGGGATCGAAATTTTCTTTTAGGTGTTTCCCAAAACCCGGGATATCCGTATTAAAACCCTGCCAGCGGTTATTTCTTTTGACTACGGTGTTCACTGCCCGAACCTGCCTTAAATAAAAAGATTCGGCAGAAAACTCAACAAAATCCATCGCCTTCTCTTTATAGGGGACAGTCACATTCAACCCATAAATGTTATTTTTATCCAAATCGTAAAGAAAGCTATTGAGGTCTTCGGGTTTTACTTCGAAAAGTTTGTATTCTGCGTCAATATTGAGGGCCTTGAATGCGGCGTTATGCATCAAGGGCGAGAGGCTGTGCTTAACGGGAAAACCGACTAGTCCGTAGATTTTAGGTTTAGCCATTAAATCGCTATCTTATTTACCGCATCCAGATACGCCCTGACAGAGGCCTCGATAATATCAGTGCTTGAAGAGCGGCCGGATACGGTCTTATTTTTAGCTTGCAACTTCAGGCTTACTTCGCCCAGGGCGTCTTTTCCGGAAGTAACCGCGCCTAAGCGGTAATCCAAAAGCTTGGATTTTATGCCGGTGATCTTATCTACGGCTTTAAAACAGGCATCGACCGGGCCGTCGCCGCTGGAGTTTGCTGATAGGATCTTATTTTTGTGTTTTATCTTAACCTGCGCCTCGGGGGGGATATCGGTGCCGGTATTCACGCGCACGGATACCAATTCGTAAACCTTGATCTTACCGCGGGTCTCCTCTTCTGCCAAAGCGACCAAGTCATCATCAAAGACTTCTTTCTTTTTATCGGCAAGGGTCTTGAATTGTTTGAATATCTCGTTTATCTTTTTAGCGTCGAATTTAAATCCCAAATCCGCCAGCCTCTTGGACAAGGCGTGGCGTCCGGAATGTTTTCCCAAAACGATATTACTCTCTATGAAACCTACATCGTCGGGATTCATGATCTCGTAGGTGATGCGCTTTTTCAAGATCGCGTCCTGATGGATGCCCGATTCGTGGCGGAAGGCATTACGCCCTACTATAGCCTTGTTGGGCGCTACCACAAATCCGGTAAGGCTTGAGACCAGGCGCGAAACCTGGAATAAATTCCTGGTATTTATCTGGGTATAGAACTCTCCGAAGACATCCCGGCGGGTTTTAATCGCCATGACGATCTCTTCCAAAGACGCGTTACCCGCGCGCTCTCCCAGGCCGTTTATGGTGCAGTGCACCTGCCGCGCCCCGGCCAAAACTGCCGAGAGCGAATTAGCGACCGCCATTCCCAAATCATTATGGCAATGAATGGCGATGACTGCCTTTTCGATATTAGGGACGTTATTCCTGATATCCGTGATCAAAGAATAGACTTCCTGCGGATAACTGTATCCGACGGTATCCGGAATATTGATCGTAGTCGCCCCTTCGTTGATCACGGTTTCGACGATACGATAAAGAAAACCTCTCTCCGAACGCGTGGCGTCTTCCGGAGAAAATTCTATGTCTTTACAATGTTTTCTCGCCAGGCGGGTTGACCTCTTGGCGATCTCAAGTATCTCATTTTCCGCTTTTTTGAATTTATACTGAAGATGGATCTTGGAGGTCGCCAAGAATAAATGCACGCGCCCTGCCTTGGCCGGTTTTACCGCTTTATAGGCAGCTGCTATATCGGGTGCCAGGCAGCGCGCCAGAGCGCATACCCCGCTCTTTTTTATTTTTTTAGAGATCAGATTGACGGCCTTGAAATCATCGGGAGAAGCGATGGGAAAACCCGCCTCAATCACATCTACCCCCAGCTTCTCCAGCTGGTAAGCGATCTCCAACTTCTGTTCCGAAGTCAGCGATGCGCCGGGCGCCTGTTCTCCGTCGCGTAGCGTTGTATCAAATATAATTATTTTTTCCATTATTTCTTCATCCAGGGCATCATCTCGCGCAAATCCTTGCCTACTTTTTCGATAAGATGATTGTCGCCTTCCGCGATTAATCGGTTAAAATTCAGCCTACCCTCAACGTTTTCCTTGATCCACTCTTTGGCAAATTTTCCGCTCTTGATCTCTTTAAGTATCTTTTTCATCTCTTTGCGCGTGCGTTCGGTTATGATTCTCGGCCCGCGGGTCAGATCTCCGTAGCACGCGGTGTTGGATACCCCGCGGCGCATCCCGGAAATCCCTCTCTCCTGAATTAAATCCGTGATCAATTTTAACTCGTGCAAGACTTCGAAATACGCTATCTCCGGCTGATATCCGGCTTCGATCAGAGTATCAAACCCGGCCTTGATCAACTCGGTTACTCCTCCGCAAAGAACTGCCTGCTCGCCGAAAAGATCAGTCTCGGTCTCTTCCTCAAAGGTCGTCTCGATTACTCCGGCGGTAGTAGCCTTTATGGCTTTTGCGTAAGCTAAAGCTAATTGCTTCGCCTGTCCGGTTGCATCCTGGAAAACCGCGATCAGCGACGGAACACCTTTACCCTCTTCGTACATCCTTCTTACTAATGCGCCCGGGCCCTTAGGTGCGACCATAAACACGTCCACGTTCTTGGGCGGCTTGATCTGTTTAAAACGGATATTGAACCCGTGAGAAAAACAAAGTGCCTTTCCTTTTTTCAGATTAGGCTTGATCGCCTCATCGTAAACTTTTGCCTGTACGTGGTCCTGGGTAAGTATCTGGATGATATCCGCAGCCTTGGCGGCTTCCACAGCGCTTACCGGAGTGAATCCGTCCTTTTTGGCTAATTCGTAATTAGGTGTGCCTTCCATTTCCGAGACCACCACGTGGCACCCTGAATCGCGCAAACATAAAGACTGCCCGCGGCCCTGTATACCGTAACCGATGATAGCGATAGTCTTGTCTTTGATCAAACCTAAGTCCGCGTCATTGTCATAATAAATCTTTGCCATCTGCCCATCCTCCTTAGTTTGTAATAGCCAGCCTTCCGGTTTTAACTAATTCTTTTATTCCGATTTTATTCAACCCTTCCAATAATTCCTTGACCTGCGCCTGCTCGCCGACAGCTTCGATCACGGCGGTATTCCCTTTTGCCTGAATGATCTTTCCCGCGCATTTCTTCAGCAGCGCTTCGATCTTAGCCTTATCCTGCGCCGAGTAAGCGATCTTAGCCAGGACCAATTCGCGGTCAACGTGTTCCTTCTTGGTAAAATCAGTCACCGTGATCACGTCGATAAGTTTATTCAGCTGTTTCTTGATCTGCTCCAATATCGCTTCATCCTTAACCTCGACTACGATAGTCATATAAGAAGTCTGCGGGTCGAGCGTTTCGGATA
>JAPLLM010000114.1:0-3139 GCA_026387555.1 Candidatus Omnitrophota bacterium
GAAATATGAAGTAGGTATTAATGAGGTATGTTTTGTCGGCGATGACCTGGTCGATATTTGCTTGATGAAGAGGGTGGGTTTTCCGATAGCGGTATTTAATGCCTGCCCGGAAGTGAAACTCGCCGCCTCCTATGTTACTTTAAGGGCAGGGGGCAGGGGCGCTGTACGCGAGGTCGCGGAGTTAATATTAAAATCGCAGGATAAGTGGCGCGATATTTTAGCTATATATGATGTTTAAAAAGATTATTCTGGTTTCTGGTTTCATAAGTTTCGCGCTTACAGCTTATGCTGCGGTCGAAGAGCCTGTTATGCAGTCTGATCAGCAGATCAGTGAGTTTAACCTCTCCGGATACGGAGATAAGGGCAAAAAAAGTTGGGACCTCGCCGGTAAAACCGCGGATATATTCACCGATACGGTTAAATTAAAAGATGTGACCGGGAACATGTACGGAGAGCAGGAGGACATAAAACTCACCGCACAAAAGGGAGATTTTGACAAAGCCCAGGGCAAGGTCCATCTGCAGGATGACGTAGTCATCACTACCACGGGCGGTACGAAATTAACCACCGATTCCCTTGATTGGGACAGGAAGGGGCAGTTGGTTTCCACAAAAGACGCGGTGAATATCCAAAGAGAAAATATGGTGATAGACGCTAAGGGTGCAATTGGGCATCCGAATCTAAAGCAAGTGGCGCTTCAAAAAGACGTAAAGCTTGACATCCTGCCTACGAAAGAAGAAGGCGCCGGCGGGGTGAAAGAAAAGATCGTGATCACCTGCGACGGCCCGCTGCAGATAGATTACGAAAAGAATATCGCGACATTTTTAAATAATGTTTTAGTTGACCGGACGGACTCGAAAATATACAGCGATAAGATGGATGTTTATTTTATTCCCTCAAAGAACAAGGAAACCGGGCCTAAAGAAGATAAGCCGGCGGATAAAGCCGTTCCTTCGGGGGTGATGGGGAGCAAGATCGACAAAATCATAGCTAGCGGCAACGTTAAAGTCGTGCGCGGAGAAAATACTTCTTTCAGCCAGGAGGCGATTTACACCGCGGCGGATAAGAAGCTTATTTTGACCGGAAGGCCGCAGTTGGTGATATATTCGCAGGAGGGTTTGAGTTTCGATGCATCTGCTGGAAATTAAAGATTTAGCCAAGTCTTACGACGGAAGAGAAGTAGTCAAAGGCGTTGACCTGCTGGTTAAGCGCGGGGAGATTGTCGGGCTCTTGGGGCCGAATGGCGCCGGGAAGACCACTACTTTTTATATGGTAGTCGGGGTCATCCCGCCTAACCGCGGGAAGATCGTCTTTGATAATAATGACATCACGGCTCTTCCTATACATGAGCGCGCGCGTTTCGGAATAGGGTACCTTTCGCAGGAAGCCTCGATTTTTCGTAAACTTAGTGTTGAAGATAATATCATGGCTATTCTCGAGACCCTCCCTATAAACAGGCAGGAGAGGTTGCTCCGGCTTAAGGTCCTCCTCGATGAATTGAACATAGCGCACCTAGCTAAAAATAAGGCTTATACCCTGTCCGGCGGGGAGAGAAGGCGTTTGGAGATAACCCGGGCGCTCGTTACTAATCCGTCTTTCATATTATTGGATGAACCTTTCTCCGGGATTGACCCGATAGTTGTGAACGAAGCGCAGGAGATAATCAAGGAATTAAAACAGAGGGGGCTGGGCATACTTTTAACCGATCATAATGTCAGGGAAACGCTGTCTATTACCGATAGGGCTTATTTGATCGCCGACGGCAAGATACTTATTTCAGGTTCGGCGAGTGACTTAATCAACAATCCCCAGGCGCGTCAGGTGTATTTGGGCGAGAAGTTCAGGATGTAAGAAAGGATAAAATGAAAGTAGAGGTCAAAAAGTTAGAGGACGGGAAAAGGGAACTCCGCGTGGAGGTAGCCGGAGATGTAGTAAAGAATAAATTCGAAGAAGTCTATAAGCGCATAACCGACGAGGCCAGGGTTCCGGGTTTCCGTCCGGGGCACGCCCCGCGCGATATAATCGAAAAGAACTTCGCAGCGCACGCGCACGAACAGGTGCTGAAAGAGCTCGTTCCGGATATCTACAATCAGGCGGTGGATAAGGAAGGGCTTGATGTGGTGGAGCTTCCCGAGATCACCGATGTAAAGCTTGAACGCGACGCGTTATCTTTTAAGGCCATCGTCGAGACTTCCCCCGAGATAAACGTCAAGAATTATAAAGGGATAAAAATAAATTACAAAAGCATAAGTGTCGCTCCCGATGAGATCAAACGCAATATCGATTCGGTCAAAGAAACAAGGAAGCTTGAGAAGGTCGATGACAGCTTTGCCCGCACTTTGGGTTATCCTAATATGCAGGAGTTAGAGAAGGCGATGGAGAGGCAGATCTATTTGCATAAAGAAAATCAGGAGCGCCAGAGGATAGAAAACGAAATAATCGAGGCTGTGACCAAGGGGTTGGATTTTAAGATCCCTCAATCACTGATCGACAGGCAGTGCCAGGAGATGCTCAGGCAGGCTAAAGTAGACCTGGCGTTAAAGGGTTTCCCGCGGGATAAAATCGATGAGCAGGAGAAGAACCTTTTGAACGAACTGCAGCCTGAAGCGGTAAAACAGGTCAAGATCTACCTGGTCTTATCGGCGATAGCAAAGATCGAAAAACTTCCCGTTGATGACCATATGCCCCGGCACGTGATGGAATTCTTGTTAAGGGAGGCAGATTGGAAGACAAACTAACCAAGGAGGTAGATATGAGTATTAAGGCCCAGACACTGGTCCCGATGGTAATCGAGCAGACCGCGCGCGGTTATGAGCGCGCCTATGATATCTACTCGCGCCTGTTAAAAGAACGCAAAGAACGCATAGTCTTTATCGGCACTCCCGTCGACGATTATATCTCTAACCTGATCATAGCGCAGATGCTCTTTCTGCAGATGGAGGATGTAAACAAGGATATTTCGGTTTACGTCAATTCTCCCGGAGGGTCGGTTACCGCGGGTTTAGCTATTTACGATACCATGCAGTTTGTCAAATGCGATGTCGCCACTTATTGCGTGGGCCAGGCCTCGAGTATGGGCGCCTTGCTTCTTTGCGCCGGCACCAAAGGAAAACGCCACTCGCTCCCAAATTCCCGCGTA
>JAPLLM010000114.1:3223-12764 GCA_026387555.1 Candidatus Omnitrophota bacterium
TATGGGCGACAGGATCAACGGAATTCTTGCCAAGCATTCCGGCCAGAAGGTTGAAAAAGTGGCGAAAGACACTGACCGCGATTATTTCATGTCGGCGCAGGAAGCCAAGGATTACGGGTTGATCGACGAGGTCATTGTTTCGCAGGAAAAGAAGAAGAAATAATTAATAACAATTTAAACGTTTTAGGAGAGATGGAGAGATCATGAGAAAGAATATACTACTTACGCCCGGCCCTACCCCTTTACCGCCCCAGGTATTAGAAGCAATGGCGCGGCCGATCATACATCACCGTACCCCGCAATTCCAGGCAGTCATAAAAGAGGCAAGTGACGGACTTAAGTATGTATATCAGACTTCTAACGACGTTTTTATGTTAGCTTCTTCCGGAACGGGCGCAATGGAGGCAGCAGTGATCAATCTGCTTTCGCCCGGTGATACTGCATTGACCGTGCAGGCGGGAAAATTCGGTGAGAGATGGACGGAATTATGCAAGGCTTTCGGGATTACCGCGGAGGTCGTCGACGTAGAATGGGGTAAGGCAGTCGATCCGCAGGAGATCGCCAAGAGATTAAAGGCTAACCCTAAGATCAAAGCCGTATTCACTACTTTGTGCGAAACCTCGACCGGTGTAGCTACCGATATCGCGGCCATCGGGAAGATCGTCAAAGAGACTCCCGCGGTCCTGGTGGTGGATGCCATCAGCGGATTAGGCGCCATTGATTTAAAATCCGATGAATGGAGCTGCGACGCAGTGGTCTCGGGTTCGCAAAAAGGGCTTATGCTTCCTCCGGGGTTGGGTTTTATTTCAGTCAGCCTCAAGGCAATGAAATTAGTCGAGGCGTCTAAATCACCGCGCTATTATTTTGATTTGAGAAAGGCCAAGAAGGCCCTCGATAAGACAGACACGGCATTTACTCCGGCAATAACCCTGATCATTCCTTTGATCGAAGTCTTAAAGATGATCAAAGAGGACGGGCTTACGAATATTTTCGCCAGGCACAAGAAAATGGCGGATGCCACTAAGGCGGCGATGAAGGGCCTGGGCCTGGAATTATTCGCGCCCACCGCTCCTTCTGATGTGGTGACTGCGGTAAAGGTCCCTGTGGGGATAGACGGAGAGAAACTCGTCAAGACTATGCGCGATACTTACGGCGTAACTATTGCCGGCGGACAGGCTGAATTAAAGGGAAAAATATTCCGTTTTGCCCACATGGGCTTTATCGAAGAGTTCGATATTATCACCGGTGTTTCATGCCTGGAAAAAGTCCTGACTCAAATGGGCTATAAATTCAGCCTGGGGGCGGGAGTTAAGGCGGCAGAAGAGGTATTCTTAAAGTAAGGAGCTACTTATGATCAAGATTCTGGTAAGTGATCCTCTTTCCGAGGAAGGGTTGAAGATTTTAAGGGAGGTCAAGGAGTTTCAAGTAGACGTAAAAACGGACTTGAAACCCGACGCATTAAAAGAAATCATAAAAGATTACGAAGGGCTGGTAGTGCGCAGCGCCACTAAGGTGAACAAAGACATTATCAATGTTGCCGCTAAATTAAAGGTGATCGGCCGCGCAGGCGTTGGCCTCGATAATGTGGATCTGGACGCAGCTACGCAAAAAGGCATCATCGTTATGAATACCCCGGCGGGAAACACGATCTCCACCGCGGAGCATACCTTCAGCATGATCTTAGCTCTTTCAAGGAATATCGCGCAGGCAAATGCCTCGATGAAAAAAGGGGAGTGGAAGCGTTCGAAGTTTATGGGCGTGGAGCTTTACGGAAAAGTCCTGGGTATCGCCGGTTTTGGCAGAATAGGTTCGGAGGTAGCCAAGCGCGCTTTATCTTTCGGGATGAGGGTTTTAGCATTTGATCCGTTTCTATCCAGAGAAATAGCCCAAGGTATCGGAGTAGAGAGCGTAGAGCTAAAAGAGCTTCTCGAGCAAGCTGATTATATCACCGTGCATACTCCTCTTACGACTGAAACCCGTCACATGATCTCGGATAAACAATTTACGATGATGAAAAAAGGCGTGCGCATCATTAATTGCGCGCGCGGCGGAATAATCAACGAAGATGCGCTGGCTAGAGCCATTAAAGATGGTAGGGTCGCCGGAGCTGCCATGGATGTTTTTGAGCAGGAGCCGTTAAATCCCGAGAGCGAGCTGATAAAATTGGACAATGTCATTACAACTCCGCATCTGGGGGCCTCGACCGAAGAAGCGCAGGTAAATGTGTCTATTGAAGTCGCCGAAATCGTGCGCGACGCTTTATTGGGAAAAGGTGTGCGCAATGCCGCGAATTATCCCTGTTTAGAGGCAGAGGTGAGCAAGATCATCGAGCCTTACATAATTTTGGCGGATAAAATAGGCGCATTTGCCAGCCAGTTAGCCGAAGGAAGATTGCAGGAATTAAATATTACCTACGGCGGAGAGATCATCAAGCATGATCTGACTGTCTTGACCATGTCTTTGGTAAAAGGGGTCTTGTATCCGGTCATGCAGGAAACGGTGAATTTCATCAATGCCGTGGGCCTGGCTAAAGAAAGAGGGATAAAGATCAACGAAGCAAAATCTTCCAAAGAAGCGGAATTCGTAAATCTTATTCAATTGGAGATCAAGACCGATAAAGAGACGAGAAGGGTTTTAGGCACGCTCTCTGCGAATAAACAGCCGAGGATCGTCAAGGTCGATGAATATTACCTCGATCTTTCGCCTATCGGCAATATGATCTTTATCCGCAACTGGGATAAACCGGGTTTGATCGGAAGCCTCGGTACGCTGGTAGGTAAACACGGGATCAATATCGCGGCGATGACCTTTGGCCGCGACAAACCGGGCGGGAAGGCGATCAGCATATTAAACGTTGATAGCCCTGTATCTGCGGATGTTCAGGAGAAGATCAAGAAACTTGAGAATATTTTAACCGTGAAGGTCATAAAGACGTGAAAAATAAAATATTCTTTAAGGTGACCGGTGTTATTTTGTTTGTGATAGCAGGTTGCGCCTTTCGGTTGGTTACTTACGCGTCATCGGCAAAAGAAATTACATTGCTCTATACCGGCGATACACACGCCATGCTTTATACCTGCTCGTGTCCTGTTGAAAAGGACGGCGGGATAGCCCGCAGGGCGACACTCTTAAAAGAATTAAGAAAAAAATATCCCGGGGCTCTGGTTTTGGACTCCGGAAGTTTTTTTGCCGGCGGCGCAAAAGATGAATATTCCCAGAATACCGAGGCAGACAAAAAGCGCGCGGCGATAAACTTGAAGGCTATGGAGTTGATGAAGTATGATGCGGCCGCGGTAAGCGTAGATGAATTTAATTTCGGCAGCGGTTATCTTAAGGAGGCAGTTGATTCCTCGAGTTTAAATTTCTTGTCCGCAAATTTTATGGCGAAAAAGGTAAAGCCGTATCTGATAAAAGATGTATCCGGGGTCAAGGTTGGTATCGTTGGGGTAACCCCGCCGGCTGCGGGTAAAAAGGCAGAAGGGGAGCAATTGTTGGATTACAAAGAGAGCGTGGCCGGAGCGGTGACGGAGGCAAGGAAAGACAACGCGCAGATAATCGTGCTCTTAAGCCAGTTACCCGACCAGGTAAACAAGCAGCTCTCAACGGATGTCACCGGCATCGATGTTATTATTTCCGGTTACTCCGGAGCGGAAGGCGAGAGTAGCGAAAAGCCATCCGGGCAAACACTTATACTTAAACCGGCGTGGCAGGGCCGTAAATTAGGCAAGGCCATATTGAATATCAAAGAGAATAAGATAACCGCAAGCAAGATCGAAGATATCCGGCTCTCCGATAAAATATCCGATGATCCCGAAATAGCGGCTATTCTCCCTCGCTGTTTTCAAGATTCTGATTGCAAGAAGGAAGGCATGATTGGATTATGCCAGAATCCGGGCGCTAATGATTCAACATGTTTGTTCAGTGAGGCGCATAAAGTCCCGGTTACCGTAATTACTTCAAAGGATTGTTTTACCTGCGATACCCAGATCATTACCAAGGCGCTGACTAATCAGATCCCGGGCTTTACGCCGACTTACCTATATTATCCGGATAAGGAAGCGCAGAAGCTTATTCAGGATTTTAACATTAAAGGGCTCCCCGCTTATCTTTTAGGCAGAGAAGTCGAAAAAGAAAAGTCCTTTAATAACCTAAAAGGCAACATGGAGCTAAAAGGCGATTACTATTTGCTCAAGCCTCAAGTCAGCGGCATGTCTTTTTTCTTAGGCAGGAATAAGACAAAGGGCAGTCTCGATGTTTTTATAAGCTTGTTTGATCCGGAGGTTAAAAAGCTCCTCGATGTTTTGAAAGATTTTAATCCCAAGGTCCACCTGCTCGCGATCTCTAAGGACGATGGGTTTGACGCGCCCAAAGGCAGTATTGAGGTTGAAGAAGACCTGCGCGGGGTTTGCGTGCAGAAATATTATCCGGATAAATTCTGGGATTATATTTCTTGCCGGGCCTCAAAGATATATTCCACTTGGTGGGAGGATTGTGCCGCAGGCATGGATGAGGGTAAGATCAAGGCTTGCGCCAGGGGGCAAGAGGGTAAGGAGCTGTTGAATGCAAATATTACCCTCAATAAAGAATTAGAGATAATGCTGGGCCCGACTTATTTAATGGATAATCAGGAGGTATTCGCGTCTAAGGGCGCGCCTTCGAAAGAAGAACTTAAGAAAATACTTAAGAGGTGAAAGCATGAGTAATAAACCTAAGATCTACATTCTTGATGTGACCAACCGCGACGGGGTGCAGACTTCGCGCATATGTTTATCCAAGCTGCAGAAGACCATGATTAATATATACCTTAATAACATGGGCGTGCATCAGTCGGAATTCGGTTTCCCCCTGACCCGTCATGAGACGAATTATTTGAATGCCAATCTTGACCTGGTTAAAAATGGCGCGTTAACCCCGATCATGCTTAGTGGTTGGCTTAGAGCGACAAAGGATGATGTTAAAAACGCCTTTAAACTCGTTCCTAATTTAAAATTCCTGAACCTTTCGATTTCGACCTCTGACCAGATGATCGTCCATAAGTTTAAAGGTAAACTGGATCACGCTTCAATAATCAAGGAGATGGCCGAAGGGGTAAAGGAAGCAAAAAAATGCGGCGCGGAGTCTATCGGAGTAAACGCCGAGGATGCCTCCCGCACTAAAATGGATTATTTGATCGAGTTCGCGTTAGCGGCTAAAGTTGCGGGGGCGGCCAGAATTCGTTACTGCGATACGCTGGGCTGCGATACGCCTTTCAGCATTTACGAGAGGATAAAGCTTTTGGCAGAGGCGGTAAAGCTTCCCATGGAGATCCATTGCCATAACGATTTGGGCCTGGTAGTGGCTAATTCTTTGGCCGGAGCAAGGGCTGCGTTTGATTCCGGTTGCGACGCTTACATCAATACCTGCGTTAACGGAATGGGGGAGCGCGCGGGAAACGCTGATCTTGTCTCGGTCATATTGGCCGTTAAATACGGGAGCGGGATGGAGGGTTACGAACTCGATCACCGCGTGGATTTAAAAATGGCATGGAAGATATGCAAATACGCTTCTTACGCTTTCGGAGTCCCGATCCCGATCAATCAGCCGGGAGTAGGCTCGAATGCCTTTGCCCACGAATCGGGCATTCACGCCGACGGGGCATTGAAAGACAGGCGCAATTATGAGCTCTATGATTTTGAAGAGCTGGGAAGAGGAGAGCCGGAGATTATCGAGACTGGCAGGAAGATCACCGCCGGAGAATATTCCGGGATCAAGGGTTTCCGCAACGTCTATGAAAAACTTGAAGTAGCATTTAAGGATGACGCGCAAGCTACAGAAGTATTGGAATTGGTGCGTTATGCCAATGTGCACAACCAGAAGCCTCTGGTCGACGAAGAGTTGAAATTTATCGCGACCTATCCGGATATCGCGCGCAAAATATTTACAATGGTGCCGTAATATGAATATTGTTTTAGTGGGCGCACAATGGGGAGATGAAGGAAAGGGCAAGATGATCGACATCTTATCCCGCGAGGTGGACTATATCGTGCGTTATCAGGGAGGGAATAACGCGGGTCACACCGTGGTCGTCGGAGATAAGGAGTATATTTTCCATCTTATTCCTTCGGGCATTCTGCACGCGGGCAAAATTTGCTGTATCGGCAATGGTGTAGTCATCGACCCGCCAGTATTGCTGCGCGAGCTCAAAGACCTGGAGGATTACGGAATTAAAGCGGCCGGCCGCCTAAAGATTTCGGATCTAGCCCACGTAATCATGCCGTACCACAGGATACTCGACCAGCTGCGCGAGACCAAGAGGACGCATAAGATCGGGACTACCGGAAGAGGGATAGGCCCGTGCTACGCCGATAAGATCAACCGCTGCGGCATAAGGATGATCGACCTGATTAATGCTAAGGTCTTGCGCGATAAATTAATGGATAACCTTAAAGAAAAGAACGAGATCTTTAAGAAGGTCTACGGTCATCAGGGTTTTGATTTTGACTCTATCTATAAAGAATACTTGAAGTATGGGCTGATCTTTAAGTCTTTTATTTGCGATACGGCGCTACTATTGAATACCGCTATTGATAAAAAGAAGGATGTGCTATTTGAAGGCGCGCAGGGGACATTTCTGGATATTGATTTCGGAACCTATCCTTTTGTCACTTCATCTTCGGCTACTTCCGGAGGCGCGTGTACCGGGACGGGTGTCGCCCCCGTTGAAATAAATAAAGTCATAGGTATAGCTAAGGCTTACACTACCCGTGTCGGCGAAGGCCCGTTCCCCACTGAATTCAATGAAGCTTTTTCCAAAGTCATCCGCTCTAAGGGACATGAGTTTGGCGCGACCACCGGAAGGCCCAGGCGTTGCGGTTGGTTTGACGCCGTGATGGTAAGGGAATCGGTGATGCTTAACGGAATAACAGAATTGGCAATAATGAAGATGGATGTTTTGGACGGGCTTAAAAGCATCAAAATAGCCACTTCATATATATATAAAGGTAAGCGGTTTAAGGTTTTGCCCCGCGATCAGGAGGCCTTAATCAATGCAAGGCCAGTATATGAGGAGCATCCCGGTTGGCCGGAGAGTGAGCTTAAGCCTAAACATTACCGCCAGTTACATCCCAACGCCAAAGATTATCTTGCGCGCCTGCAGGATCTGCTTAAGGCAAAAATATCCATGGTCTCCGTAGGCTCGGCACGTAAGGATACTATATTTGTATAGCCCCAGCAGCAGGCTAAAATTCCTTGACTAGCCAGGGGGCTTGTGTTATATTGAATTTCCAACAAAAAAGGAGAGGTTTTCAAACCGGCAAAAGGTCGGACTCCAACAAAATCGAGGAATTATCCAACCAGCTTGACGAGCTTACTCAAGCTAAGAAGCTTCTTGAGGAACGTTTAAGCGGGGAGATCAGCGATAAGCAGGTCAAATTGCAGATGATGGAGAAGGGGTTGGTCATCACCGTCGTCGGGGATTTTGTATTTGATTCGGGTAAAGCCAAGATCAGGCCCGAAGCCCATGATATACTTAATAAAGTGGCCGCGGTTTTGAAAGAAAATATGGCGGATTTTAACATAGGTATTGAAGGCCATACGGATAATGTCCCGATCGCGCGCTCGAAATGGAAGTCCAACTGGGAACTCTCCAGCGCCAGAGCGCTTGCCGTCCTACACTATCTTAATAAAGAAGAAGGGATTGCTCCTGAACGTCTTTCAGCCATTGGTTACGGCGAATTCCAGTCGGTAGCTTCCAATGATACTAAGGAAGGCCGTCAGTTAAACCGCAGGGTTGAGATTGTTATCTTGCCGAAGACAACAAAAGTAAGGGATGGAAAGGGTTCTTCCGGGGATGTCCAAGAGCCTCCGGCAAATTTAAAGTAAAACAAAAATATGGATGAAAGAATAAAGAACCTGGTCATTATAGTTTTGGGTGTCCTGTGCTTCTTGCTTATTATCGGCACAATAAGTTCTTGCTCCGGCGCGTATAGGCAGAAGCTGGCGCGAGATAAGGAGATGGCTGGGCGCCTTGACCTCGAAGAGAAGATGAGTAAGTATTCTCAAGAGAGGGTGGCCATGGAAGAAAGAGTTAAATCTAAAGATAAGGATTTGCAGGAAGCTACCAGCGAACTGGCAGGGGTCAAGAAGGAGCTCCTTGAGGAGCAGATGATCAGCAAGAGCCTTAAGGATGATCTGGCTAAGCTTACCAAGACTAAAGAATCGCTCGAAGAAGACCTTAAACAGTGTAAATCGCGCAAGAGATAACCTATGAGATAAGGGGGAAAAAGAACGAGTCGAATAGTTCTTAATTTAAGGGGAGATTATCCCCTTTTTTGTTGGAAGGAGGGCAGAAGATATGAAGATCTTGGGTAAGGTAAAAGAAGCGCTTAAGAAAATATCTTTAAAAAAATTGTTCGCCAAGAAAAATAAAGGGCCTACCGCCGCATATTCCTGCAAGACTGATAAGAAGGGGGCTCCTTCTTC
Source organism: Candidatus Omnitrophota bacterium (assembly GCA_026387555.1). Taxonomy (GTDB): domain Bacteria; phylum Omnitrophota; class Gorgyraeia; order Gygaellales; family Profunditerraquicolaceae; genus JAPLLM01. Next base: position 11,684 of record JAPLLM010000114.1, read on the forward strand.
GCACCAGTTAGCCGCCCAACAGGCTAAATTCTCGTATCCGCAGCAATGGAGCGGGCAGAAGGTTTCTCCTCAAGACCTCCCCGGGCAATATGATTCCGAGAAGATCGTCTTATGCGTGCGCGACCCGTGGTGGATCTATACCTACTGGCAGATAAGAAATTCCACTTGGGAAAGGTTAAAGTCCGAATTGGGGGATGTTTTTTGTAAGGCAAAGAAGGTATTACGCGTCTATGACGTAAGCCACATAATTTTTAACGGCACAAACGCGCACCGCTATTTTGACATCGATATCGATATCAATGCCACAAGTTGGTACATCGATACCGCCGGCCCGGGCAGATCTTGGTGCGTGGATTTAGGCCTGCGCCTGCCGGACGGGAGATTTATAACTATAGTGCGCTCCAACACCGTAAGCACCCCTTTGGACGGCCCGTCATGGATAACCGACGAAGAGTGGATGATACCTGACGATATGTTCGCCCGGCTCTACGGTATGGGTTTTGGTTTTGGAAAAAGTTCTCCGGTGGGTAAGGGTTGGCAGGAGAGGTTTAAACACGTGCTTTCATCCGGCGTCTCATCCGTAACTTCAATCTTTAAAAAATGAATAAAGGATATTTGAGTCTGGTCTTGCACGGGCACCTGCCTTATGTCCGGCACCCCGAGCATGAGAATTTTCTCGAAGAGGACTGGCTTTACGAAGCCATAACCGAGACCTATATTCCTCTTATCACGGTCTTTGAAGGCTTGGTCAATGACGGGGTAGATTTCCGCATTACCATGACCTTAAGCCCGACTTTGACATCGATGCTGATGGACGCCCTTTTGCAGGAGCGCTATCTTAAACATATCAACAGGTTGATCGACCTTGCGCATCATGAGATCGAGCGCACTAAACATGATCCGCGTTTCAACACGCTCGCCAATAAATATCTTTTTGATTTTAAGCACGCCCGTTATATTTTTGAAAAATACAACCGTAACCTTGTAGCAGCCTTCAAGAATTTTCAGGACCTGGGTAAATTAGAGATCATTACCTGCGGGGCGACCCACGGGTATTTCCCGCTAATGGACGTCTGCCGCG
>JAPLLM010000114.1:12785-15904 GCA_026387555.1 Candidatus Omnitrophota bacterium
ACCCACGGGTATTTCCCGCTAATGGACGTCTGCCGCGCATCCGTAAGAGCCCAGGTGAAAGTCGCAGTACAGCATTACGAGAGCGTATTCGGAAAGAAACCCAGAGGCATCTGGCTGCCGGAATGCGGGTATCATCCCGGGCATGATGAAATCTTAAAAGAAGCGGGAATAAAATATTTTTTTACCGATTCTCACGGTATACTGCATGGGACACCTCGACCTAAATACGGTGTATTCGCTCCGGTTTATTGCAAAGGCACGGGTGTAGCTGCTTTCGGCAGAGACCTCGAATCATCTAAACAAGTCTGGTCTTCTATCGAGGGATACCCTGGAGATCTCAATTACCGCGAATTTTACCGCGATATCGGTTTTGATTTGGATTTTGATTACATCAAACCTTATATACATCCCGACGGAGTAAGGATAAACACCGGGATAAAATATTACCGTATTACCGGCTCGGGGGATCATAAAGAGCCCTATGTGCCGGAGAGGGCGAGGGAGAAAGCTGCGCAGCAGGCGGGTAATTTTATGTTTAACCGCCAGAAGCAGACAGAGTATCTTTTTGATTTCATGCAGCGTAAGCCCTTGATCATCTCGCCTTATGACGCGGAATTATTCGGCCACTGGTGGTACGAAGGCCCGTTGTGGATAGATTTTCTGATTCGTAAGATCGCCTGCGATCAGGACGAGATACGCCTGATCACCCCCTCGGAGTACTTGGAGGAAAATCCCCGCAATCAGGTGATTACGCCTTCCATGTCGAGCTGGGGGTGGAAGGGTTACAGCGAGATGTGGCTTCAGGGTTCGAATGACTGGATATACCGCCACTTGCATGAGGCCTCTGACAGGATGACGGAGTTGGTTACTACCTACCGGAATTCCGCGGGTACTCTTAAAAGAGCGCTTAATCAAGGCTTACGCGAATTATTGCTCGCGCAGAGTTCTGACTGGGGTTTTATTCTGGGGACCGGCACTCATACAAGTTACGCGGTAAAGAGGACTAAAGACCATCTCTTAAGGTTTACCCGGATCTACGAAGATATAAAATCCAACTCCATAGATGAGGGCTGGCTCGCGGATATCGAGAGTAAAGATAATATATTTTCGAATATAGATTACAAAGTACACCAATAATGGCGGATACAATACCTAAGCATATCGCGATCATCATGGACGGGAACGGCCGCTGGGCAAAAGAGAGGGGTTTGCCGCGCACCGCCGGGCATCGCGAAGGGATAAAGCGGGTTAAAGAGATCATCAAGGCCTGCGGCGAGTTAGGGGTAGAGGTGGTCACTTTTTTTGCCTTCTCATCCGAGAACTGGAATAGGTCTAAGAATGAAATAAAGATGCTGATGAGTTTCTTGGGGCATTTTCTCAAGGAAGAGATCAAGAGCCTGGATAAGAATAATGTCCGGCTTAGGGTAATCGGCAGGGGCGACCCGATACCCAAACAATTGCAAAATAAACTTAGGGAAGCAGAGGCTAAGACTCAAGAAAATTCCGGGTTGACTGTGGTTTTGGCGTTAAATTACGGATCAAGGCAGGAGATAATTGACGCGGCTAAATCTTTTGCCGGCGACGTTGTTAAGGGTGCGGTTAAAATTGATTCGCTCGATGAAAAGGGTTTTTCGCACTACCTTTATACTAAAGGGCTGCCTGATCCGGATCTGTTAATACGCACCAGCGGCCAGCTGCGCGTGAGTAATTTCCTGCTCTGGCAGTTATCGTATGCTGAATTCTATTTTCCTAAGAAATATTGGCCGGATTTTTCCAAAGTTGATCTGCGGGACGCGATAGACGAGTTTACGAAGAGGGAGTGGAGGTTCGGTAAGGTAGATGTTCACTAAGAGGATACTAAGCGGCGCTGTGCTTATATCGATTATCGCGGCCGCGCTCTATATTGACTGGCGCGCGCTTCTGCCTTTTTCGCTTTGCGGAGTAATTATCACTGTTTTCATCGCCTTGGGCCTCTATGAATTTTTCACCATGCTGGAGAAAAAAGGGGTGAATATTTATAAATACGTCGGTATCGGAATAGGCGTGCTTATACCCTTATCCATGGTCTCGCGTTTTGAGCCGACTAAAAAATGGGAATTGCTTTTTATCGTCTTAATACTCCTTTTTCTTATTCTTATGCAGTTCAGGCGCAGGCAGAACTCCGGAGTAGTCATAGATATATCCACCACATTATTCGGCATATTGTATGTTTCGTGGTTTTTTTCTTTTCTTATAAAGATCATTTACCTGCCCTACGGGATGGGCCTTTTGACTGCCGTACTTTTAATGACGAAGTTAGGGGATATCGGTGCGTATTTTGTCGGTTCGCGCCTCGGTAAAAACCCTTTATTGCCGCGCATCAGCCCCAAGAAGACGGTGGAGGGTTCGATAGGCGGTTTGATTTTCAGCGTGATCGGCGGGTTGGTCTGTAAACCGTTCCTGCCTTTTAGTTATCTGCATCTTGCGTTTTTAGGCCTGGGTTGCGGGATAATCGGCCAGCTGGGAGACCTCTCCGAATCATTGATCAAGCGCGACTGTCAGGTCAAAGACTCGGGTAATATTATCCCGGGTATGGGCGGGATACTCGACGAAATAGACAGTATTTTATTTACTGCGCCGGCTTTTTATTTCTATATGAGCGTAGTCTTAAAATGAGGAATATCGCTATTCTCGGCTCTACCGGATCCGTCGGCGAGAGCGCGCTTAAGGTTGTCAGGGAATTTCCGCGCGAATTCAGGGTGGTGGCGTTAAGCACTAACGCCAATTGCTCTAAGCTTTATAATCAGATCAAGGAATTCAAGCCGCTCTTTGTAGGGATCAATGATCTGTCCGCCGCAGCCAAGCTAAGAAAAAAGGTAAGCCGGAATATCCGTTTTTTTGAAGGCGCTGACGGATTAAGCGCGTTAGTCAGTCAGAAGAAAATAGATCATGTGTTAATGGCTATAAGCGGCGCAGGAGCGCTTTCGCCGTTGCTGGAGGCTATAAAAGCAAGAAAACAGATCGCCTTGGCGAATAAAGAAGCGCTGGTCATGGCCGGTCCGCTGGTTATGATTACAGCGGCAAAAAATAATATAAAAATACTCCCCATAGACAGCGAGGAGTCGGCTATATGGCAATGT
>JAPLLM010000114.1:15920-24751 GCA_026387555.1 Candidatus Omnitrophota bacterium
AAGGCGAGAATAAGAGGAGCCTGAAGAAAATATATCTTACTGCTTCCGGCGGGCCTTTCAAAGATACGCCCAAACAGGATTTTAAGAATATCTCCATAAAAGAAGTTTTACGTCATCCCCGTTGGCGGATGGGCAGGAAGATTACGGTTGACTCCGCTACCTTGATGAATAAGGGGCTGGAATTATTGGAGACGATGCATTTGTTCGGGGTCTCTTCCGAAATGGTGGAGATAATCATCCATCCCGAAGCCATAGTGCACTCCATGGTCGAATTTAACGACGGGGTAGTCATCGGGCAAATGTCGCAGGCCGATATGCGCATTCCTATTCAGTTCGCCCTTACCTATCCGGCTAGGCTTAAGAACAGGATTAAGGGTTTGGATTTTACTAAATTAAAGAGCCTTAATTTTGAAGCCCCGGATTTCAAGAAATTTCCTTCTTTAGGGCTGGCATATGAGGCGGCGCGGAAATTAGGGACGCTGCCGGCGGTGATGAGCGCCGCTAATGAGATCGCAGTGGAAGAATTCCTGAAACACAAAATAAAGTTTGATCATATACCGGAGGTTGTCGCAAAAGTAATGCGAAGGCACAGCCTTAAACGCCTGCCGATTTTAAGCGAAATACTCTGCGCTGACCATTGGGCCAGATCAGAGGCGCGCGAGGTAATCGAAAGACTGAATTAATATGTTAACTCTTTTAATATTTATCTTAATCTTAAGCGTCCTCATTATTGTGCATGAATTCGGGCATTTATTCGCCGCCAAGAGAGTCGGCGTGCGCGTGGAGAAATTTTCTCTGGGATTCGGGCCGCAGCTTTGGAAGACGAAAAAGGGGGAGACTGAATATACCATTTCTGCGATACCGCTGGGAGGGTTTGTGAAACTGGCCGGAGATAATCTGGAGGAATATTCGGGGAAGGCTTACGAATATTATTCTAAGACTCCGGGCGAGCGTTTCCAGATAATATTCGCCGGGCCGCTCTTAAATTACATATTGGGTTTTTTATTTTTCTGGGTGATTTTCTTTGCCGGATACCCCACGCTTACCGCTAAGGTAGGCGGCCTGCTTGAGGGGATGGGGGCTAAAGAGGCCGGCCTTCAGGTGGGAGATAAGATCACGGCCGTAGACGGGAAGGCTGTTTTGTATTGGGACGATATGCAGGCGTTGATCCGTTCCAAAAAGACGGAGGACTCGGTAAATCTCTCGGTCTTAAGAAAAGATAAAAATTTTGAAGTCAATGTAAGGATCAGGGAAAAACAAGTCGACGATCAGTTGGGCGCAAAGCGCAGCGTGGGCCTGATCGGTATCACGCCTTATGATGAAATAATCAAGGTAAGGCACGGGTTTTTGGCCTCGGGATGGCTGGGGTTGAGGCAAGGCCGGATGATCACCGGGAAATTATCCCTGCGCGATTCGGTCACCGGGCCCTTAGGGATATTTTATATCACCAGTAAAGCGGCAAGCGTGGGCCTGATCGCGGTAATGCATCTTATGGCCATTTTAAGCATAAGCCTTGGGATATTCAATCTCCTGCCTCTTCCGGTGATGGACGGAGGCCATATTTTCTTATTGGGCGTGGAAAAATTACGCAGAAAAGGTTTGAGCCTGAAGACGGAGAATATTATTACGCGCATAGGTGTATCGCTGATCATTACTCTTGCCGTTTTTGTCACTTATAACGATATTGTGCGCCTCTTTGGCGATAAAATACATAAATTCTTCAAATGAATTTAAAGAGAAGAAAAACCAGGACAGTTAAGATCGGCTCTGTAAATATAGGCTCGGCTCATCCGGTAGCAATTCAATCGATGAGCAAGTTCAAGACATCTGATGTCGAGAATACAATACGCCAGATCAAGGGTTTGGAGAGAGCGGGTTGCGAGATCATCCGGGTCGCGGTCAAGGATAATGCCGACGCAGAGGCGATAAAACTAATAAAAGCGGAAATAAACATTCCGTTAGTGGCCGATATTCATTTTGACTGGCGCCTGGCTATCTTGGCCATTGATAACGGCGCGGATAAAATACGGCTTAATCCGGGTAATATCAATAAATCTGAAGAAATAAAAGCAGTGGTGGCGGCATTAAAGAATGCAAAAATCCCTTTGCGCATCGGGCTTAATTCGGGCTCGGTTAAGGGTAGGCCGGGAAAATCTATGCCGGAAAAATTATCCTCCAGCGCCCTAAATTACATAAAGATCATTGAGAGACTTAAATTTCACGATCTGGTAATTTCTTTGAAGGCTAACAGCGTAGTAGATACGGTTGAGGCGTACCGCAAGATGGCCAAACTTTGCGATTATCCGCTTCATTTGGGAGTGACCGCGACAGGCACTCCTTTTGCTGGGGCGATCAAGTCGGCGGTGGCGATTGGGGCGTTGCTTTTGGAGGGGATCGGCGATACAATAAGAGTATCACTTACCGACGATCCCATAAGGGAAATCGAGGCGGCGAGGGATATTTTGGAGTCTTTGGGTTTGCGCAGCTTCGGGCCGCAGATCGTCAGTTGCCCGACTTGTGGCAGGTGCGATGTGGACCTGGTAAAAATAGTCAGAGACCTGGAAGATAAACTGAAAACTGAAAACTGGCAACTGAAAACTAAGCCTTTGAAAGTGGCTGTTATGGGTTGTGTCGTTAACGGCCCCGGTGAAGCGCTGGAAGCGGATATAGGGGTAGCCTTCGGCAAAAATGAGGGGATGCTTTTTAAAAAAGGTAAAGCAGTGCGAAAAATATCATATAATGATTGCGTCGCAGTCTTATTAAAGGAAATGGAGAAGATGCATGGTTAATAAGAATATCAAAGACCGGGTGCGCAGGCAGTTTATCGCCAAACATATCAACATCTTTTCCCAGGATTCCGTAGACGAGACGGAATTGAGAAACGCGATCACGCTTGCCGTAGAAGAAGCGCTGAACTCTGAGCGGATGGCCTTATCTGCCGAAGAGAAAAAGAAGGTGATCGAGGAGCTGATGGATGAATTCCACGGATTCGGCCCCATCGAAACCCTGCTTAAAGACCCAGGGATAACCGAAATAATGATCAACGGCCCGGATAAGATTTTCGCCGAAAAAGACGGGGTGACTAAGCTTACCGGTATTACTTTCGACAATGAACAGCAGCTTAGCGCCTTGATATTTAAACTCCTCGCTCCTACCCGCAGGCGCGTAGACGAGTCATACCCTTTTACGGATCTTTCTTTAAAGGATGGTTCGCGCGTGAATATTATCATTCCACCCCTGGCCTTAGACGGCCCGACAATTACGATCAGGAAATTCTCGAAAGATATCACCGGCGCCGATGACCTGATAAGGCTGGGGACGTTGGATCACCGCATGGCGGATTTTCTTATTGCCTGCATAAATGCAAAGGTAAATATGCTGTTTGCGGGTGCCACCGGAACAGGCAAGACTACGACTGTCGCCGTACTCTCCGGATACATAAGCAACGACGAGAGGATCGTCACTATCGAAGATACCGCGGAGCTCCATCTTAACCAGCCGCACGTGGTCAGGCTCGAGTCCAGGCCTGCGAATATTGAAGGTAAGGGCGAAGTTACTATCAGGCATCTTTTTAAGAACTCTCTGCGCATGAGGCCGGACAGGATAATTCTGGGCGAGATCCGCGGTTCGGAAGCCCTGGATATGCTTCAGGCTATTTGTTCAGGGCATACCGGTTCATTGGCAGTGCTGCACGCTAATACCCCGCAGGAAGTGATCTATCGCCTTGAGACGATGATTCTGACTTCGGGTGTCCCGATCAACCTTGAAGTGATCCACCGCCAGATCGCCGCGGCAATACACCTTATTATACAGCAGGATCAATTGGTCGATGGAGGCAGGCGGATAACCCGGATCACGCAGGTCAACGGCTTGAAAGACGGGCAGGTGAATTTAGAGGATATTTTTGTTTACGATATCGATGGGGTGGATGCCGGCGGCAAGGTCAAAGGAAGATGGAAGGCTACCGGAGTAAAACCGGTATTCATGCAGTTGTTTAAAAAAGCAGGAATAAATCTATCGGACGACTTATTTAAAAAGGACTAAACTAATGTTTTGGACAAAGACTTTTATCCCCACTTTAAAAGAAACCCCGCAGGAAGCGGAATCCATAAGCCACCAGCTGCTTTTGCGCTCCGGCTCCGTCCGGATGCTCATGGCCGGTGCGTATTCTTATTTACCGCTGGGTTTGCGGGTTTTGAATAATATCAAAGGGGTCATCCGCGAAGAGATGAACGCCGCGGGAGGCGCGGAATTATTGCTTCCGGCGCTGCAGCCCTTGGAATTATGGCTTAAGACCGGAAGAGATAAGGATATCGGAGAGGTGATGTTCAGGTTTGAGGACCGCAGGGGAAGAAAAGTCTGCCTGGGGCCTACTCACGAAGAAGTGATCACGGATTTAATAAAAAATAATGTCTCCAGTTACAGGCAGCTTCCGGTTATCCTCTATCAGATACAGACTAAATTCCGCGATGAGATAAGGCCCAGATTCGGCTTGATCCGCGCCTGCGAATTTATCATGAAGGACGCGTACAGTTTTGATGCCGATGAGGCGGGGCTGGATAAGAATTATGCCGCGATGTTCGAGGCTTATAAAAGGATATTTAAAAGGATCGGCCTGGATTTTATTACGACGGAAGCGGACTCCGGAATTATGGGCGGTAAGGTCTCCCACGAGTTCATGGTCCCCGCTCCCGACGGTGAGGACGTAGTCCTGCTCTGTCCGGAGTGTCAGGCTGCTAAGACATTTAAGGAAGGCGATAAAGAAACCTGCGCTAAATGCGGTAAGCCGGCAAAAAAAGTAAATACCATAGAAGTCGGCCACATCTTTAAGCTGGGCACAAAGTACAGTTCTAAACTGGGAGCGAATTTTCTGGATGCTGCGGGAAAATTGCAGCCTATTATTATGGGCTGTTACGGCATCGGTGTTTCGCGTCTGGTCTCGGCAGTGATCGAGCAGAACCACGATAAGGACGGGATAGTCTGGCCTAAAGAAGTTTCTCCTTATCATGTTATCATTCTGCCTTTGAATGTCACCGAGAATACGATAATGGAGAAGGCCTTGGAATTGTATAATGAATTAAAGGAAACCGGCCTGGAAGTCCTGTTGGATGACCGCGATGAGCGTGCCGGGGTCAAATTCAAGGATGCCGACCTTTTGGGTATACCTTTGCAGGTTATTATCGGAAAAGATGCGCTTAAGAATAATACAATTGAATTAAAAATGCGCAAGAGCGGACAGAAATTGATTAGTTCTAAGCCTGAGATTATAAAAGAAATAAAAAAAGTTATTTATGGATAACCAAGTTTTAGCCGCGCAATTGAAGGGGTTGCTGGAAGGTTATCTGCAGTCCAGGAACCTGGAATTAATAGATTTGATTTTGCGTAATGAAGGAAACGGTTTGGTCTTGCGGGTGCTCGCGGATAGGCCCGAAGGCGGAATAAATCTCGATGAATGCGGTGCGCTCAACCGGGAAATAGGAGCGCTCCTGGATGAAAAGAATCTTATCGAATCCAGTTATATACTGGAAGTCTCCAGTCCGGGTCTGGACCGGCCGCTAAGGACCAAGAAGGATTTTTCCCGCGCCACCGGCAAGAAGGTGAAGTTTTTCTTAAATGACCTGGTGGATGGAAAGTTGGAGTGGGGCGGCATTATAACGGGAGTAAATAACGAATCAGTGTTTATTAATAGCGGTATCAGCGCGCTAGAAATACCTTTGGCCAGGATTGTCAAGGCAAAGTTGTTGTTCTAGTAAGAAACGGAGAATGAAATGAGTCAAGAATTATTAGCGATCATTGAACAGATTGAAAGAGAAAAAGGAATAAAAAAGGAAGTATTGATCGAAGCGGTGGAGAGCGCCTTGGTAAGCGCTGCTAAAAAAGTCATCGACTTAAAGCCGGAGGAAGAATTAAGGGTCGAGCTTGACCGCAGTAACGGCAAGATCAAGGCTTTTCGCAATAACGAAGAGGTCACGAATATCGATTTCGGCCGCATCGCCGCGTCAACCGCGCGCCAGGTCATCATACAAAAGATGCGCGAGGCGGAAAAAGACGTGGTTTTCTCAGAATTCCAGGGCCGCGTCGGCGAGATCGTAAGCGGCACGGTCTACCGTTTTGAAAAAGGGAATATCGTGATCGACTTATTAGGCAAGGCCGAGGGGATGCTTCTTAAGCGGGAGCAGTCGCCTAAAGAAGAATTCAAGCAGGGCCAGCGCGTGCGGGCTTTTGTGTTAGACGTGCGCAAAGACACCAAAGGGGCGCAAATCGTGTTGTCGCGGGCACACCCTAATTTCGTAAAAAAATTATTTGAACTGGAAGTCCCGGAGATATATGAAGGGATCGTAGAGGTAAAAGCCATCTCTCGCCAGCCGGGGGAACGCACCAAGATATCGGTCTCTTCCAAAAACGAGAAAGTCGATTCTGTCGGGGCTTGCGTCGGTATGCGCGGAAACCGCGTGCGCAATATCGTGACCGAATTGCAGGGAGAAAAAATCGATATCGTGCGCTACAATGAAGATACCAGGGAATATATTAAAGCCGCCTTATCTCCGGCCAAGGTTTCGGAGATCAAGATGGATAAGGAGCACAATAAGGCGATGGTGGTCGTCGATGATGATCAATTGTCGCTGGCTATCGGAAAACACGGTCAGAATGTGCGCCTCGCTTCAAGACTTATCGGTTGGGAGTTGGATATTCGTACCAAGGCCCAGTTAGCTGAAGAAGCCCTGAAGTCTGAAAAGGCTTCTCTGCAAAAGTCTGAAGAGGTAAAAGAGGCCGCGCAGGAAGAAACAGGCGGAAAGCCGGAAAAGAAAGAAAAGAAAAAAAAGAAAAAAGAAGAAACCGGGCTCGAAGCACTGGAAGGCGTAGGAGAAAAGACGATCGGAAGCCTCAAAGAAGGCGGATTCAAGTCTATTGATGATATTTTGAAAGCCAAAATAGAAGAATTGACTCAAATCAAAGGTATCGGCGAGAAGAAGGCCGAAAAGATCATTGCCGCGGCTAAAAAGGCCAAGGCTTAAAATTTAGAAAGGCGCAATAATAATGGTTAAGGCAAAAAAAGAAAAAGTTACGGTGAAAAAAGCGGTGGTTAAGACCAAGAAGCCCGCGCCTAAAGTAAAGGCTAAGGTTGAGATCAAGGCTAAACCTAAAGTTAAAGTCGAGGCGAAGGCCAAAATAAAGGTTGAAGTCAAGGCTAAGCCTAAGGTGGAGGTTAAAGTAGTCCCTCCTATAAAGGTGGTAGAGCCGGTTAAGCCTAAGATCGAAGTCAAGGCCAAGCCTGAGATTAAAATCGAGCCCAAGCTTGCTCCTAAAGTCGAACCAAAGATTGTTCCCCCTAAAGCCGAGCCTAAGCCAGCGCCTAAAGTAGAGCCTAAAGTAGAGCCAAAGCCGGAAGTAAAAATCGAACCTGCGCTCCACTTAAAAGAATTAGAGCTCGAGCTTCCGATTACCCTCAAGGATCTGGCGATAAAACTTCAGGAAAAACCGTCGGTCATTATTAAATATCTTATGGATATGAAAATAATGGCCGGCATAAATCAAACTCTCGAGGAAGAAATTGTTTCTAAGGTCTGCGCGAAGTTTGGCTGTAGGGTCAAGTTGGCGCTGGGAAAAGAAGAACAGCTTCTTGGTGTTCATCTCGAAGAGGATGATGTTAAAAATTTATTGCCGCGCGGGCCTATTGTCACATTCATGGGTCATGTCGACCACGGAAAGACCTCGCTTTTGGATGCCATAAGAAAGACTAAAGTCGCCGAGTCCGAACACGGAGGGATTACGCAACATATCGGTGCTTATCATGTAAATCTTTCTCATGGAGCTATCACATTTTTGGATACTCCCGGCCATGAGGCCTTTACCGCTATGCGCTCACGCGGAGCGCGTATTACCGATATTGTTGTCCTTGTTGTCGCTGCCGACGACGGGGTCATGCCCCAGACCCAGGAAGCGATAGACCACGCCCGCGCTGCGGGAGCCCCGATAATCGTGGCTTTGAATAAAGCGGATAAGGCAACAGCCAATATCGACCGCGTGAAAAAACAATTGCAAGGTTTAGACCTGGTCCCGGAAGACTGGGGAGGTAAGACCGTAACTGTCCCGGTATCAGCCAAGACCGGAGAAGGGATCGATAATTTACTAGAGATGATTATTTTGGAAGCGCAGATGCTGGAGTTAAAAGCCAATCCAAATAGAGCGGCAAGAGGTGTGGTGGTCGAGGCCAAGATGTCTAAGGGCAGGGGCCCGGTAGCTACACTCTTGGTTCAGAACGGGACGCTCGGCCTTAATGAGAATATTATCGTGGGCAATCTTTACGGCAAGATCCGTGCTATGTTCAATGACCGCGGCCAGTCCGTAACCACGGTAGGCCCGGCTATGCCGACGGAGGTATTGGGTATTACCGGAGTTCCCGAGGCAGGAGAACAATTCTTTGTTATCGCCGACGAAAAAACGGCTAAGGAATTAGCCGCCAGCCGCCTGGAAAAAGAAAGGCAACAGCAGATAAAGTCCGTGAAAAAGATCAGCCTCGAAGACCTGCACGCTCAAATACTGGCAGGAAAGATCAAGGAATTGAAGATCATCATCAAGGCGGATGTCCAGGGCTCGCTTGAGGCGATCAAAGATACTTTGCAAAAACTAAATGTCTCTGAAATAAAGGTTGAGGTGATCCACGCCGGGACAGGGACGGTAAACAGCTCGGATGCGGTTCTCGCGGTCGCATCCAACGCTTTGATCGTCGGGTTTAACGTTAATGCCGATGACCGTGCCAAAGAGATAATCAATAAGGAAGGAATAGACTTCCGGGCTTACAATATCATTTATGAGTTGGCTAATGATAT
>JAPLLM010000114.1:24834-36386 GCA_026387555.1 Candidatus Omnitrophota bacterium
AAAGGCAGCGGTCGAGGGCATGCTTGCCCCGAAATTGAAGAAGGTATTTATGGGCCGCATCGAAGTAAGGAAGGTATTTAAGTTGACCCGGTCAGGGATGGTCGCGGGTTGTTTTGTGACTAAAGGTAAAGTCAACCGTAACTGTATGGTCGATGTCATGCGTAACGGAGAGATGGTCTTTGAAGGTAAATTATCGTCTTTAAAGCGTTTCAAAGACGACGTGCGCGATGTGGCCGAAGGATTTGAATGCGGGTTGACCGTCGGCGGGTATGACAAATTAATGGAAGGCGATATCATCGAAGCTTATGATATCGAGAAGATCGCAAGGAAACTATAACTATGAAAAAAAGAATATTAAGCGGGATGAGGCCGACGGGTAAGCTGCACCTGGGCCATTTGCTGGGTGCACTGGACAATTGGAAAAAATTGCAGGATGAGTATGCTTGTTATTTTATGGTCGCGGATTGGCACGCGCTCATGTCGGAGTATGCCGATCCCGAAAACTTAAAAGAAAATATGCTGGATAATGTCGCGGATTGGCTGGCGTGCGGGATAGACCCCAAAAAATCCGTGATATTCATTCAGTCTCATGTCCCGGAACATTTGGAATTGCATATGGTTTTTTCATTGATCACTCCTTTAGGGCTGCTTGAGCGGTGCCCCACGTATAAAGAGCAGCTGCGCGAGATCACTAACCGCGATTTAAGCACTTATGGATTTTTAGGTTATCCGGTTTTACAGGCCGCCGATATTGCGCTTTATAAGGCGGAGGTAGTCCCCGTCGGAGAAGATCAGCTGCCGCACCTGGAATTGACCCGTCAGATCGTGCGCAAATTTAACCATTTATACAAGAAAGAAGCTTTTCCCGAGCCTCAAGCGCTGCTTACTAAAGAGAAACGCCTCCTCGGCCTTGATGGCCGCAAGATGAGCAAGAGTTATAATAATTTTATCGCATTATCCGAGGAGCCGGAGGCGATCCGCAAGAAGGTCACCAGCATGTTCACCGACCCTAAAAGGATAAAACTCACCGACCCCGGGCATCACGAGATCTGTAATCTGTATAGTTATTACGAGTTATTTGCCCCGGAGCGCAAGAAAGAGATAGGGCAAATGTGTAGCTCGGCGAAAATCGGGTGCACCGAATGCAAGAAACAGCTGGCAGATATCCTGATCAAATATTTAGAGCCTATTCAGGAGAAGAGGCGCCAGATACTTAAAAATAAATCAGCCTTGGCCGATATCCTTGATGACGGAGAGAAACGGGCGAGGGAATTTGCCGGGGCAACGCTGGCGGAAGTTAAGAAGCTTCTTAAAATTTAACTATGGCTTATAAAATAAAATTGCAGATGTTCGAAGGCCCCCTTGACCTGCTTCTGTATCTGGTCAAGAAGGATCATTTGAATATTTATGATATTCCTATTGCCCAGGTGACCGAACAGTATCTGAAGTATATCGACCTGATGCAGATGCTGGATTTGAATATCGCCGGAGAATTCATGGTGATGGCCGCGACACTTATGCAGATCAAATCTAAAATGCTTCTGCCTGCGGAGGAAGTAGTTGCGCAGGAAGAGCAAGAAGACCCGCGCGCGGAACTTGTAAGGCGCCTGCTGGAATACGAGAAGTTTAAGGAGATCGCCGAGACTTTAAGGAAGCGCGAGGAAGAGCAGCGCGAGGTATTCAAGAGGCCTAAGGTAGAGATCGAAAAAGGCCCGGCCGACGAAAAAGAGGTTTATTTCGAGGCGAGTATCTTTGACCTGATCAACGCGTTTTCGCGCGCTCTTAAAGACGTACCTAAAGAAGCTTTTTACGAAGTAATCAAAGACGAATTTACCATCGAGGAGAAGGTGCATGAAATCCTGCATTTGTGTTTAGTTACTCCCTCAGTGCGCATCTCCGAACTTTTTAATAAAGCCAAGAATAAAATCGAGGTAATCGTGACTTTCCTGGCTATACTTGAGCTGGTGCGTATGAAAGAGGTAGTGGCGCGCCAGACCGAGATGTTCCAGGATATAGAAATATTACGGAATAAGGAGAATATTATTCCCTATGAGCGAAGAGACGAGAGAGCCCCTGATCAAGGGGAGCAGCCCGCTAGTTAACCAGACGCAGGTCCCGGATGAGGATGTAGTACTCAATATATCTTTACGGCCGAAGAAATTAGTTGAGTTCGTCGGGCATAAGGATATCGTGGATAACCTGAAGATCTCTATCCAGGCGGCTAAGCAGAGAAAAGAGCCGATGGAGCATGTGTTATTAAGCGGCCCTCCTGGTTTAGGCAAAACTTCTTTATCGCACATCATCGCCCATGAAATGGGCGCCAAGATAACCGCGACCTCCGGCCCGGCGATTGAGCGGGCAGGCGACCTGATCGGGATTCTTACTAATCTTGAGCAGGGAGACATCCTTTTTATTGACGAGATACATCGTCTCTCTAAGGTAGTCGAAGAGTTTTTGTATCCGGCGATGGAGAGTTTTCAGATAGATTTTGTCATCGACAAAGGCCCGTACGCCAAGACCATAAAATTCAACTTAAAGCCTTTTACACTTGTGGGCGCTACTACGCGCACCGGTTTACTGGCTGCACCCTTACGCGGAAGATTCGGGATATTTTACAATCTGGATTTCTATAAAATAGAAGAGCTGGCTAAAATCATAAAACATTCGGCAAAGGTTTTAAGCATAGAAATAGAGGACGACGCCGCAGAAGAAATCGCCCGCCGCGCGCGCGGAACGCCGCGTATCGCAAACCGTTTGTTAAAGCGGGTGCGGGACTACGCGCAGGTAGCAAAAATCAATAAAATTAATCTGGCTGTGGCGCAGAAGTCTCTCGATGATTTAGGAATCGATAAGGCGGGATTAGATGATTTGGATCGCAAAGTCTTGAGGCTTATCCTTGAGTCTTATAAGGGTGGGCCGGTGGGTGTGGAGACGCTGGCAGCAAGTCTCAACGAGGAAGTGGATACTATCGAGGATGCGGTCGAACCGTTTCTCTTGAACGCCGGATATTTAAGGCGTACTTCGCGAGGGAGGACTGCCACAAAACTCGCCTTCGAACACTTCGGATTGAAATACGTGAAGCAGGAAGATTTGTTTTAGCTGTAGCGCTTGCCTTGTCCGGCTTTTCGCGCGGACGCTTGCTCAGCCCCACCGTGGCTGAGCTGCGCTCCGCAAAAGCCCCTCGCTCGTCCGGAAACAAGTTATAGCAGCGGACACCATGGCCGCTCGGGGCTTTTGAGGCCGCGCTAAAATCCGTCCAAGTCAATCGCTAGTAATTGTCTGTTTGACACAAGCCCGTCAGCCGTTCTCGTATTAATAAGGAGTATGTATGTGGAAAAAACTTAACAAGTTGGGATTGTTGTTTGTTGTAATTCACTCGGTAATAGTAATATCTATTGCTTATTTTGATAGCCTGAATTTCAGCAGAGGATTTGGTTTATTGGTAATTCTAGGTTTAGACATCCCTGCTTCTTTTGTTATTATGTTTTTATCTAAGTTCATTGATAGCATCGGTCAAATTTCGCCGTTCATAGTCATACCTGCTTTAGCTGTAATTTTCGGCGGATTGCAATGGTATTGTATCGGCTGGGCAATCTCGAAACTAAAACAAAGATTCTTTCCTTAATTTATGAAATTATTACTTCATACTTGTTGTGCGCCGTGTGAAATATTTCCTTTGGAGCAATTGAGAAAAAAGGGATTTGAGGTCGCGGCGTTTTTTTATAATCCGAATATCCACCCTTTTAGCGAATACAAGAATAGAAAACAGGCGGTAGCGGATTACAGTAAGGCTGTTAATCTGGGAGTTACCTTTCCGGAATATGAACCTAAAGAATTCTTTCAGGCGGTAAACGGGAAAGAAAACAATCCCGGAAGATGCGAGATCTGCTGGGGGCTGCGCTTAAACCGGACGGCAAAAGAGGCAAAGGTTAAAGGATTCACGCATTTTACCACGACACTCTTAGTCAGTCCTTATCAGGACCAGGAATTAATCAAGAAAATCGGTCAGGATGTCGCCAAAGGCTCCGGAGTCGAGTTTTATTACGAAGATTTCCGGCCCGGATTCCGCAAGGCCCACGACGAGGCCAAGGCTAAAGGCATATACTGCCAGAAATATTGCGGTTGTATTTACGGCGAGATCGAGCAATGCAAGAAATCGGTAAAATAATCTAATGAAACTTATAAAATCTCTGTTACTTATATTTTCCTGCTTACTGTTGCCTATTGTTTCTTACGCCTGGCCAACGGATACAGTCAGGGTCCAGGTTTTGGATGACGCCGCGACCTTTGGGTTGAAGATAGACGGGCGCTATGAAGTAAGGGATGCGCAGGACAAGAAGTCTTTATACCGCGGCAGGGATTTGAATTCTACGGTAACCGCGTATGCGGGGGGCATTATTATTGCCGGCAATAACTTTCCGGCCAACAGGATTTTTATCAACATCAATGATCCCGATGTTATTGAGATTAACACCAGGCCTTTCCGGGGCGATATCCAAATAATAAAGAGTCCCTCCAATAGGATGTCGGTTATAAATTACATCGGGCTGGAAGATTACGTAAAAGGAATACTTTATCATGAAGCCTCGCATTACTGGCCGATGGAAGCGCTCAAAGCCCAGGCTATTGTTTCACGCAGCTATGCCCGGTATCAAATGAAGGAGAATGTCTCCAAAGATTTCGACATGACCAATGATATATATTCGCAGGTCTACGGCGGGAGTATTTCGGAGCGCCAGCGTACGAATAAGGCAGTGGAAGATACGCAGGGCGCAGCCCTCTTTTATAAAGGGGAGCTTATGCCGGCCTTTTTCCATGCTACTTGCGGAGGGCACACAGAAGACGCCGCGCGCCTCTGGAAAATAAATATGCCTCCTTTAAAGGGAGTCCCCTGCAAGTTTTGCAGGGAATCCCCGCATTTTAATTGGCACGCGGTCTTGTTTACCGGAGACATAAGGCAGGCGTTGGTGGACTCCGGGAAAAGAACCGGGGTCATCAAGAAAATAATCATCATGGCTAGGGATGACTCAAGCCGCATCACCGATTTAAAGATCATCAACACAAAAGCCGACTATGTGATTCTGGCCAAAGATTTCCGCAATATCGTCGGGCCCAATGTTATCAAGAGCACTAATTTTAACGTAAGTATCACGGGGACTGACGCCGTATTTGAGGGCGTAGGGTGGGGCCACGGCGTAGGATTGTGCCAGTGGGGGGCTTATTTTATGGCTAAAGAGGGGCGAACGGCGGAAGACATCCTCGATTATTATTATCCCGGGGCAGATGTTAAGACTCTCTGATTTCGAATACCTCCTGCCTAAAGAATTGATCGCCCAATATCCATTGAAGGGCCGCGACAATTGCCGTCTTCTGGTGGTTGACCGCAAAAATTACAAGATAGAGCACAAGGTTTTTTCCGATATCCCCGAATATCTCCTCCCGCAAGATGTGCTGGTCTTAAATGACACTAAAGTCGTGCCTTGCCGTATCAAGGCTAAGCGCCAGACCGGCGGGAAAGCCGAGATCTTCCTTCTGGGCCGTATAAAAGGCCGGGTTTTTAAAGCCTTGCTTAAACCCGGCAGGCTAAAAATCGGTGAGAAGATAAAACTCGGTTCAGGAAAGATAACCGCGGAAGTTATTTCTAAGTCCGAAGTCGCTTTTAACACCTCGGATCTGAAAAAGATCTATGACTTGGGCGCTATGCCCTTGCCTCCGTATATAAAAAGAGAGGCAACTAAGGCGGATAACATTGATTATCAGACAGTCTATGCCGCGAAAGAGGGAGCAGTAGCGTCTCCGACTGCCGGACTGCATTTTACAAAAACATTACTCAATAAAATAAAAAAATCCGGGATCAATCCGGTTTATTTGACTTTGCATGTAGGATTAGGCACGTTTAAACCGGTGAAAGCAGAAGATATCACTAAGCATAAAATGGAGCCGGAGCGTTTCAGTATTCCTGCGGAAACACTTAAAATGATCAAGGCGGCAAAGAAATCTAAGGCAAGGGTCGTCGCCGTAGGGACGACATCCTTACGCGCGCTGGAGTCTTCTGCTTCCGCGGTTAAAGGCGGGCAAACGGATTTATTTATTTACCCCGGGTTTAAATTCAAAATAGCGGATTCATTGCTGACGAATTTTCATCTTCCGCGCACCACTTTGTTTATGCTCACCTGCGCCTTCGGCGGAGAAAAGTTAATTAAGAAAGCCTATCAGGAGGCAGTGGACAGGAAGTACAGGTTTTATAGTTACGGCGACGCCATGCTTATAATCTAATGTATAAACTAATCCATAAAGATAAAAATTCAGCCGCGCGTTTAGGAAGATTAACTACTGCCCACGGCCAAATCGATACGCCGGTTTTTATGCCGGTGGGGACTCACGGCACGGTAAAAGGGATTACCCCTAAAGAGCTGGATGATTGCGGCGCCCAAATAATGCTTTCTAACGCATACCATTTATTCCTGCGTCCCGGACTCGATATAATAAAGAAAGCCGGCGGCCTGCATAAATTTATTTCCTGGGATAAGCCGATTTTGACCGATAGCGGCGGCTATCAGATATTTAGCCTGGCACTTTTAAGAAAACTAACCGATAAGGGCGTGGAATTCCAGTCGCACATCGACGGCAAGAAACATTTTCTCACTCCCGATGATGTCTTGGATATCCAACTTACTTTAGGTTCGGACATAATTATGCCTCTTGATGAGTGCGCGCATTATCCCTGCAGCAGGGATCATGCGGAAGTGGCGATGAAAAGGACCATTGCCTGGGCAAAACAGGCAAGGAAGTCTTTTGAGCATAAGAAAACCGGCAAACAGGCATTATTTGGGATAATCCAGGGCGCGACTTATGATGACTTGCGCCAAGAGTGCGCTAAAGAAATCATCGATATGGATTTTGACGGCCTGGCCATAGGCGGAGTTTCGGTTGGCGAGCCCAGCGATTTGATATATAATACCATTGAGAGTGTCGCCAAAATACTCCCTGAAGAAAAAGCGCGCTACGTGATGGGTGTAGGTTATCCTCCGGATATTCTGGAGGCGGTGGAGCGGGGAGTGGATATGTTTGATTGCGTTGCTCCCACGCGTTTAGGCAGGAACGGCACGGCATTCACTTCAAAGGGTAAATTGATCATCCGTAACGCCTGTTTTCAGGAAGATTTCGGGCCGCTTGATGCGTCCTGTACGTGTTATACCTGCAAGAATTTCACCCGCGCCTATCTTAGGCATTTGTTTTACGCCGAAGAGATGCTCGGCTTGATACTATTATCGGCGCACAATATTTATTTCTTTTTGGATATGATGCGTAATGTCAGGAAGGCAATAACGGAAGACAAATTCGTGCCTTTTAAGAAGGATTTTCTCGAAATTTATAATAAGGGTTAATCTATGCGTATCGATATTTTAACGATATTCCCCGGTATGTTTGAGCCGATACTTAATGAGTCCATAGTGAAACGGGCTCAAGCTAAGGGGAAGGTAAAGATCCTCGTCCATGATTTAAGGGATTATACTACCGATAAACACCGCAAGGTCGATGACCGTCCTTTCGGCGGAGGCTCGGGGATGCTGATGACCCCGCAGCCGATTTTTGACGCGGTGAGAAAAATAAAATCAAAAATCAAAAGTAAGAGATCAAAAATAATCCTTTTATGCCCGCAAGGCAAGAAACTGACCCAGGGTATCGCCAAAAAACTGGCAAAAGATAAGCATCTTATACTTATTTGCGGGCATTACGAAGGGGTTGACGAGCGGGTAAGGAAAAATCTGGCTGATGAGGAGATATCAATAGGCGATTACGTGCTTACTGGAGGAGAACTCCCGGCAATGGTCCTCGTTGACTCCTTGGTACGTCTCATCCCCGGGGTTTTGGGAGATAAATTTTCCTTGAATTTTGAGTCATTCGAAGGTAATCTATTAGAGTATCCGCACTACACCAGGCCCGCTGATTTCAGGGGCATGAAAGTGCCCTGTCAGGAGACCATAAGAAAATCGCTATCTGGAGAAAACTTGAGGCCTTAAAGAGGACCAAACAGAGAAGGCCGGATTTACTTTAATAATCGTGTTTTGAAAGGAGAAATACAGTTATGGATAAAATTAAAATGATCGAAGAGCAGTATATGAAGAAGGACCTCCCCAAGTTCGGCGTCGGGGATACTGTTAAGGTACTGGTTAAGATCCCTGAAGGCCCGGATAAGGTGCGCCTGCATCCTTTTGAGGGCGTGGTTATCGCTAAGGGCGGGAGAGGTATAAAAGAGGCATTTACCGTGAGAAAAGTTTCTTTCGGTGAAGGCATCGAACGCGTTTTCCCTCTGTATTCCCCGAATATCGAACGCATCGAACTTTTGCGTTCCGGTAAAGTCAGAAGGGCTAAGCTCTATTATTTGAGGGCTAAGGTCGGCAAGCAAGCCACTAAGATCGAGGAGCGGGAAGTAAAAGAGTAGTGCTTTATCACGAAAAGCGCCTTAAGAAAAAAGGCTTTGATCTGGTAATCGGAGTGGACGAGGCAGGCAGGGGGCCGCTCGCCGGCCCGGTAGTTGCCGCGGCAGTTGCGCTTAAAACTCACCGTTTTAAAAACCGCATTGACGATTCCAAAAAATTAAGCCACAAACAAAGAGAAAACGCGTTTCTTGAGATCATTGATAATTCGATCTTCGGCCTGGGTATCGTAGAGGAAGGCCAAATCGATTCCATAAATATTTTTGAGGCCTCCCGCCTGGCGATGCAGAAAGCGGTGGATTCGCTCATTGATAAAGTGATTTTTGATGAATATTCCAACAACGCGTTCGTTTTAGCCGACGGCAATATGCGCCTTAATTTTCCCTATCCTTATTTAAGCCTCATTAACGGGGAATCGAAGTCGCAGAGCATAGCTGCGGCTTCCATTCTGGCGAAAGTCACCCGCGACCGCATCATGAGTGTTTATGATAAGATTTACCCGGAGTACGGGTTTTTAAAGCATAAAGGCTACTCCACGAAACTTCACCGTAAAACAATTTCCGAGATCGGATTAAGCAAAATACACAGAAAGACCTTTTCTTGTGTCTGAACGCACACTTCAATTAGGCAGGTCCGGTGAAGAACTCGCCGAAGTATTCTTAAAAAAGAGCGGTTATAAGATTTTGGCCAGGAATTACAAGACCAAGCTGGGCGAGGTAGATATCATCGCCCGGGAAAAGGATTGTATTTGTTTTATCGAGGTAAAGGCGCGCAATACTGCGGATTTCGGCCTGCCCAAAGAGGCGGTGTGTGCGAGAAAACAGCGCCAGATCTCAAAGGCGGCGTTAGTTTACCTTAAAGATAATAAATTACTGGATAAGAGCGCCAGATTCGATGTAGTTTCCGTACTGCTGGACGGGAGTAGCCCGAAAATAGAATTGATCAGAAACGCCTTTGAGTTAGATTCTAGTTTTGCCTATTAACAAGAACTTGCTTGCTTAAATAACTACGGAGTTGTATACTAAACCAATGCTTTACAAAAACGAAACCATAAAGAAATATTCGGATGATTTAGCTGCGAAATTACCCGCGCCCGGAGGCGGCTCGGCTGCTGCGTTAAGCGCGGCATTGGGAGTTAGCCTCATTTCGATGGTCGCTAATTTTACTATCGGTAAACCCAAATACGCTAAATACGAGACTGAAGTAAAAAAGATTTTGCATGATTCCGAGAAGTTGAGAGCGGAATTTCTGAATCTGGTTGACCTTGATGTTTCTGCTTATAACAGCAAGGATATGCGCCAGGCGCTGAATGTCCCTTTTATGTGCTGCCGCCTGTGTTTTGAGGCGGCAAAACTCTGTCCGGAGCTGGTTAAAAAGGGGAATGTCAATTTGATAAGCGACGTGGCAGTGGCGGCAATCATGCTTGAAAGCGCTTTTGTTAGCGCGTATTTTAATGTGGATATAAATCTGAAGTTTTTGAATGATAGCGCCCTGACTAAGTCATTAAGAAAAGAATTGGACATTAAGCAAAAGACTATATTAAAGATAAGGAAGGAAACGGAGGAGCAAGTTGGCGAAATTATTAGAGGGTAAGGTGATCGCGGAGGCGATCAAAGAAAAGATTAAGCAGGAGGTAGCACTTTTAAAGGCGCGTCCAGTCTTAGCGAGTATTCAGGTCGGAGAGAACGCGGGCGCGGCTTCTTATGTCAAATCGCAAGCTAAGGTAGCCGAGGCGTTGGGAATAGAATATCAGCTGCATAAATTAAGCGAAGATACGCATGAGGCGCATCTTATAGATTTTATTCAGAAATTAAATGCCAATAAGTCCGTTAACGGCATTATCATTCAGATGCCCCTTCCGCAGCAGATCGATTATAAAAAGATCAGCCAGTATATTTTACCCGAAAAAGACGTTGAGGGGATGCATCCGCAGAATATAGGAAAGATTCTTTTCGGCAAAGCGAAAATCCTGCCTTGTACTCCGGCAGCGGTAATGGAATTGATCAGCGCTAGCGGTGTAGATCTATACGGTAAGGAAGTGGTAATCGTGGGACACAGCGAAATCGTAGGAAAACCTTTGGCTTTGATGCTCCTTGAAAAATTTGCGACCGTCACTGTTTGTCATATAGGTACAAGTAAAGCCGGAAAGCTTGAAGAGCATGTTAAGAAAGCGGAAGTTTTGATCGTCGCAGTCGGCAAAGCCGGATTGATCAAAGGTTCTTTGGTAAAAGAAGGCGCAATCGTTATCGATGTCGGAATTAACCGGGTTGCAGATAAAATCGTCGGCGATGTAGAGTTTGAAGCTGCACAGCTGCGAGCTGCCTTTATTACCCCGGTCCCCGGCGGCGTCGGTCCCTTGACCGTTACTATGCTTATGCGCAATTTGGTAGAAGCGGCAAAAGCTCAAAGTTAAAGATGACCTTTCAAGAGAAAATACAAGCTAATAAATTCTTAGTTACTTCCGAAATCGGCCCTCCAAAAGGCATCGAGACAAAGAAACTTTTGGAAGACGCGGAGTTGATCCGCGGCCGGGTAGACGGGATTAATGTTACCGACCTGCAAAGTTCGGTAATGCGCTTAGGTTCATTGGTTGTCTGCAGCGTATTAAAGCAGGCTGGATTTGAGCCGATATTCCAGATGACCTGCCGCGACCGCAACCGTTTAGCCTTGCAATCTGACCTTTTATCCGCTGCCAGCCTGGGAATTGAAAATGTTTTAATCCTTACCGGAGATCACACCACGATGGGCGATCATCCGGAGGCTAAGCCCGTATTCGACCTGGATTCCGTGCAATTATTACAAGTAGCCCGTAAATTGGAGTCCGGTGTCGATATGAAAGGAAACAAATTAGACGGGGCGTTTCCTAAATTCTGTCTTGGAGCGGTAGTCAACCCCGGCGCAGACCCGCTGGAACCGCAGTTAATGAAAATGGAGAAGAAGATCGCCGCGGGCGCGCAATTTTTTCAGACCCAGGCAGTCTACGACTTAAAATCTTTCGAGAATTTTGTCAGTAAAACCAGGCACCTGAAAGTCCCGGTTATGGCGGGGATAGTTTTATTAAAATCCGCGGGGATGGCCAGGTTTATGAATAAAAATGTCGCCGGAGTAACT
>JAPLLM010000098.1:0-14614 GCA_026387555.1 Candidatus Omnitrophota bacterium
AATCTAACTTCCCGCCGGCATGGGTCCGGTCATAATCGCAATGCCTGCGAAACCCATCAGTAGTTTTATAGCTTGTTCCTGCAAAATACCCGAGTTGTTTGTATGCCCCTAAAGTTGACGCCTCATACTCCTGGGTATTAAAACTTCCGTAAGAAGCTGAAAATTTGGATTCGGGTTTATCCTTTGGTTTCTTGGTAATAATATTTATTACTCCGGACATGGCATTATCTCCGTACAAAGCTGACGCAGGCCCCCGCACAACCTCAATACTCTCTATGTTATCCATAGAAATCAAATCCCAATCAACCAACTTATCCTTACCTTTATTCTGCGGTATTCCGTCTACTAATACCAGTTGCTGGGTAGACATGCCTCCATAAAAACCGCGCATATTGACTACTGCTCCGCTAGCCCCGACACCGGAAGGATCATACATATATACTCCTTCTATATCTTTCAGCAAGTCAGCTACGCTTTTGGCATTAGTCTGCGCTATATCTTGGTTAGAAACAATACTCACACCTGCCGGCGACTCTGATACTGTCTTTGCGGCTCTTGAGGCAGTCACCGTTATTGGTTCCAATTCAATGGCTTTACTGTCAATAAATCTGTTTTCTTCGGCAGAAACGCCTCTAGTTGCAGTCAATATCAACATTCCGACTAAAATAAATATTCCTTGCTGCATTATATTTTCTTGTGTTTCTCTCTCTCTTCTTCAGAAACGAGAAAGACATAGGGTTTTAAGGAGACCGGATTCCTTTCCACAACGACCACGGTTTTGTAAACATTTTCGATCGTCTTGTAATCCAAAACATCACGCGGAAAGCCTTCTTTATAAACGGCACCGTCAGACAGAAGTGCTACTCTGTCGCAATATTCGCTGGCAAGGTTTAAATCATGCAAAACTATTATCACGGTAAGGGATAATTCCTTATTTAGTTTTTTCAAGAGATCGAGAATGCGGACCTGATGCGTTATGTCAAGATGCGCCGTGGGTTCATCCAGAAGAAGAAATTTTGGTTCTTGCGCCAAAGCGCGCGCGATAAGGACAAGCTGCCTTTCGCCTCCGCTTATTTCCGACATCAACCTGTCTTTAAATTTAAGAGTGTCTGTTAGGGCCATCGCGTTATCAGCGATTTCTTCATCGCGTTTTGTCTCTAGAAACTGCAGCCCCTTGTAATGGGGTATTCTCGAAAGAAGAACGAACTCCCCTACATTGAGCTCATCGGTAGAAACGTTTTGAGAAACAACCGCTATCGTTCTCGCCAGCTCTCTGAAATCTATATGCCAGATATTCTCTCCTCTAAGAAATACTTCTCCGTTCTTCGGCTTGAGGATGCGGGTTATAGCGCGTAAAAGCGTTGTCTTACCGGATCCGTTCGGCCCTATTATTCCGAAGAAACCACCTTCATCGATCACGAGATTTATTCCTTTAAGATAAAATCTCTGGTTATAACCGCATGTCAAATCTTTTATTTCAAGCAATCGATTTTCCCCTCTTAGCTAAAGCATAAATAAAAAAACTTCCTCCTAATATGCCGGTAATTACACCCACTGGCAACTCGCAAGCCGCGACAATTATCCTGGCCAAAGTATCACAGAAGATAAGGAAGGCCGCCCCGCCTAAAAATGAGCCCACCAGGAGGGCCCTGTGATCAGAACCTATAAACATACGCATAAGATGCGGAATAATCAGACCGATAAAACCGATAATCCCGCCAACGGAAACAGCGCATCCGGTAAGGAGCGATGCCAGCACAAAAAGCGCCCTTTTTGTTCTTTCCGTATTGATGCCCAGATGCGTGGCTTCCTCTTCTCCCAAACGTAATGCATTTAAGTCTTTCCAGAAGATATACGACAAAGCTAAGCCCGCTAAAGATGTAAATAGCATTAATTTTATAAGAAACCAGCTTGGTTCTTCCAAGGAACCCATTATCCAAAAGACAATACGGTGGAGATCCTCTGTACGTGAAATAGACATAATGAGCATTATAAAAGACGATGATATGAAACTTATCATAACACCCGTCAGAAGCAGGCCCTGTATCTTTAATGTCTTTTTTCTGATATTTATAGTGTATATCAGCATAATAACGAGAGCCGCTCCTAAAAACCCGGCAAATGGCAGTGTCAATAATCCCATTGACTGACATAATTTTAAAATGATGGCCAAGCTGACTCCCAAGGCCGCTCCACCGGAAATACCCATTGTATACGGCTCTACCAGCGGATTCCGGAAAAGTCCTTGCAGGATAACGCCGGCCAAGCTCAACGCGCCGCCAATGGCGAACCCTAGGATGATACGCGGAAGACGGATTTCAAAAAGAATATTATGTTCTGTAGTATTGGAACCGCTAAAAATAGAATGGATGGCTGTCTGAACCGATAAATCGGCAGAACCCAGACATAATGACAGTGCCGCTATAAGGAGAAGCGCCCCGCCCAATATTAGTATCTGCGATGTCCAGCGGATTGTCGTTTTACTCATCTTTTCTTCTCCGATAGTTCCGGATGGAGGAGAGCACTTATCTCTTCCAGGGTTTTGACAAAAGTCACGGGGGTGGGGCCGCATATCTTTTGTGAATCTATGATATATATCCTATCGTGTTTTACGGCATTCAACATTTTAAACTTCTGCCACGCTTCTTTTTCCGTCCCACCCGCAAAACCCATCGTTACGATGAGTATTATATCGGCATTCTTTCTTAAAACCTCTTCTTTGCTGTAAGCATGAATCTTTGAGTCTTCGGCAATGTTTTTTCCGCCGGCCAGCTTCACAAAATCATTGATGATATAGTCCCTGTTCGCGGTAAAAAGAGGTTTCGCTCCAATTTCGATAAAAACTTTCGGCTTAATAAGCATAGCGGTCATGGACTTTATTCGAGCGACCTTTTCTTCTGCCGTTTTGACAATCTCCTTCGCCTCTGGCTCTTTGCCTACCGCTTTGCCCAATTCCAAAAACTGATCGCATAGAGACGTAAAATTCTTTGGCGCCGGAAATAATTTTACTTCGATATTCAAGCTTTTAAGCTTTTGAATTGTTTTAGAATTCGTAAGAGATGTAGCCAGTACCAGGTCGGGGTTTAACCCGACTATTCTTTCTAAATCTACCCTGGTTATAGAGCCGACCTTTTCCTTATATCGCGCCGCAGGCGGAGTCACACAGTAAGTTGTGTTTCCAACAAGAAAATCCTGCGCCTCTAACAAATATAGTTCCTCGGTAATGGATGGAGCCAAAGAGATTATTCTTTTTGGATAGTTTTCTATAGTATACGCGCCGCAAAATAAAAAACTCGAGAGCACGAATAAAATAGAAAATTCCAGAATAAAAAGACCACGTCTCGGCATTAATATATTTCCAAAAACCAACGATTACCCCGAAGTTCCTTCTTACCTTTATTAAATTTGACCCTTTCTTTAAATAAGGGGCCGTCATAAACAAACGTATGGAATTCCCCTTTCTCTCCGCAGAGATCGATATTTCCTATAGCCTTCAGGTCTTTTATAAACCTGTTATCAATTTCACGTCCTAACCATTCTTCCCCAAGAATATCTTTATTCGCCGAAACGACGATTGACTTAAATCCTGAATCAATAATTTCAGTAACCAATTTCTCTGTATCTTTTGTCCATATCGGCAAAATCGCCTTTACTTTTAATTCCTCACATATTTTATCTATCCAATCCCTGTGTTCCTGTAAGTAAATATCTCCAAAAACAATCCCTGCTATACCCTCTTTTGCTTTGAGTTCTTCAATTAATACTTTAAATGCGTTCCCGTAGCCTTCTTGAGGCATAGCTTTTTGTAAAAGAGGCAGATCAATCAGGCTGGCCTGTCTTTGGATAATGTCGGCCGATAAACCATGCGATACGGAATTAACTCCATCAGAGTCCGTGAAATTAACGACTGAAATTATTTGGTATCCTTGTTGTTTTGCCTTGTAGCAAGCAAAACAGCTGTCTTTCCCGCCACTCCACAAAGAAACTACTTTCATAAAAACCTCCCTTTTTGTATTAACTGGAACAAAACTGCTCCCGTAATTATAAATAAACCGGATGTAATGTACGCAATCTTGATGGCTTCTTTTATGTGTGACTTATCCAGAGCATTAATACCTTCTCCTATATGCGGCTTTTGAACTGCGGTTGAATCGTAATAATTCAATCCGCCTAATCTAATTCCAAGGGCGCCGGCAATAGCCGCTTCAGGAAGGCCGCTATTAGGGCTCGGATTTTTTCTTCCGTCCCGTATTATTATATTCCATGCCTTAACGGGACTATAACCGCTTAGCCAGCTTGTCAGGAGCAAAAATATTACTGATAGCCTTGCCGGAATATAATTAGCGATATCGTCAATCTTTGCGGCCGCCCAGCCGAAATTTATATACTGCTTATTTTTATAACCGACCATGGAATCCAGGGTATTAATAGCCTTATACGCCATAGCAAGGGAAGCGCCTCCCAAAAAAGCGTAAAACAAAGGCGAGATTATGCCATCAACGATACCCTCGGCGACTGTCTCTACCGTAGCTCTTATGATTTCTTTTTCATCCAGTTTTGCCGTATCCCTACCCACTATTTTAGAAAGAGATGCCCTCGCCTTATTTAGGTTTCCTTCTTTTAACGCACTAAAGACTAGCAGGCTTTCTACGCCCAGGTCCTTTACTGATAATGAGGTAAATATAATGATTATTGAGATAGCAGCGGCAAGCAAAAAAAACACCGGCTGCGCGCTCATTTCTAACAATAGCCCTGAACGGCTTTTCTAACTTTTTAATAAGCCAGCCGATCCCCTTTACCGGATGCGGAAATGCAGGCGGATCACCAAAGATAAGGTCTAATAGATATGCCGTAAGTATGCAAACGACCCGCATCTTAAGCCCCGTTTTCTAATATCTCATAGAGATATTTCATGTCTGTGTTCTTGCGGACGAGATCGGCCAATTTATCCAGTTCACGGTCGGGATTAAAACTGGTCTTATTAGATAAAATACCCCACCCTTTTTTTGACCTTATCCTGTTTAAAAAATTCCTTCTGAATGTATCCGCGTCAAATATTCCATGTATGTAGGTGCCGTATATTCTGCCATTCATCGCAACTATACCATCAGTGTTCCGGATAATTTTTCCTTTTCGTTCAATGATATTAAAAGCCGGCTTATAATCTCCGATATTCCGCGATTTGCCGTGATGTATTTCGTAACCGGATATTGCCAATCCCGAAGATTCTTCTATCGCCTTGACCTGCGAAAGGACTTTATTTTTACTGAAGACCGTTTCCATCTCCAACATCCCCAGTCCGTCCGTTTCTTTTTGACGGGATTCGGACAGGTGCGGATCGCGTATTTTCGTGCCCAACATTTGGAACCCGCCGCATATCCCTATTAAGACAGCGGATTTATTATTTGTCATAACGCTACGTATCTTTTCCGCGAATCCCGATTCCTTTAGATACTGTAGGTCATTTGTCGTATTCTTCGTACCCGGGATTATAATAATATCCGGCCTATTTAACGACTCGGGAGTTTTTAGATACCGCAGGCTTACATCCGGTTCGCCCTCCAAGGCGTCGAAATCGGTAAAATTTGATATATGCGGAAGATATATTACATCGATATTCAGTTTGCGCCGAGCGGGCCTAGCTATACTTTCGAAATTATCCAAAGGCACTGAATCTTCCTCGGAAATCCTTATGCCATTTCGCCCTGACGAATGGAAATACGGAATGATTCCAAGGACTTTTATGCCCGTTCTCTTTTCCAAAAAATCTATGCCGGGTTTCAAAAGCTTCACGTCCCCCCTGAATTTATTGATAATAAACCCTTTTATCTGTTTTTGTTCTTCCTTTTCCAGTAGCTCAAGTGTCCCGACAAGCCACGCGAAGACGCCGCCTTTATCAATATCGCCGACTAAGATCACAGGCGCGTCGGCGTAACGCGCCATTTTGAGGTTTACGATATCATGGGCTTTCAAATTTATCTCAGCGGGGCTTCCGGCGCCCTCCATTACTATTAATTCATAAATCTTACTAAGCCTATCGAATGAGTTAAACGCCTCTTTAGATAACCGTTTTTTATGACGCACATAGCGAAGCGCGCTCATATTTGCTAGGGGCTTTCCATGGACTATCACCTGGGCGTGCTTATCGGCGGTAGGTTTCATCAATATGGGATTCATGTCAACGTGTGGCTCGATACGGCAGGCCTTGGCCTGGAAGGCTTGAGCCCTGCCTATCTCACCACCCTCTTTGGTAACAAAAGAATTGAGGGCCATATTCTGCGCTTTGAACGGGCAAACCCTGTAGCCATCTTGCAAAAAGATCCTGCATAAGGCGCTTACTATAACACTCTTGCCTACGCCTGAACCTGTTCCGCAGATATGCAATGTTTTCGCGCGATTCATTGAAATGCCTTTTTAATACTGTTTATCAGCAAATTATTATCATCCCTTCTTCTTACTGCCACTCGGAAAAACTTATCGTTTAATCCTCTAAAATTCCCGCAGGCACGGATATAAATGCCGTCGCGTAGTAACCGTTGCGTCAGTTCGATAGAGCTATAGATCGGAGTGCTTTGCAGCTTGCATAAGATGAAATTTGCCGATGATGGATAAACTTTTAATCCTTTTACATTGCCCAACTTTTCAAACATATACTGTCGTTCTTTGGCGACAAACAAACGGGTTTGATCAATATAACCTTTATCCGTTAAGGCCTTAACGCCTGCGAGTTGTGCCAGGCTGTTTATATTCCAGGGGTACTGAAGTTTGGTTATTTTTTCGATTATCCTTTTATGCCCTATGGCGTATCCCAACCTTAATCCCGGTATGGCGAAGAATTTAGTCAGCGATCTTAAAATAACTAAAGTTCCGCTTTTAACAGCATAGGATATGATAGCTGCGTTTCTCGACTCTTCAGTAAATTCGATGAATGCCTCATCAAGTATTAAAAGGCCGTTGTGTTTTTTAGAAAGACGGGACAAACATAACACG
The DNA here is from genome assembly GCA_026387555.1 of Candidatus Omnitrophota bacterium. Classification (GTDB taxonomy): domain Bacteria; phylum Omnitrophota; class Gorgyraeia; order Gygaellales; family Profunditerraquicolaceae; genus JAPLLM01. Next base: position 6,991 of record JAPLLM010000098.1, read on the forward strand.
TCATTGCTATGTAATATGGCGCCGGTCGGATTATTCGGGTTACACAAAAAGAAGGCATCGTGGCGCGGTAAATGTTCCGCTAGTTTGCCGCAATCGATCTTGAAATCATCTTTTTCGCATGTATTGAAAAATGCAGGCACCGAGCCGTTAGACCTGACGGCAAATTCATATTCACTGAATGTCGGCGTGATTATAAGCGCCTTTTTTATTTTGAAAGCCCGGGGAACGAGATAGACAAGTTCTATAGAGCCGTTGCCTATGGCGATATTCTCCGGTTCTATGTCATGCAATGCTGCTAATCTACCTTTTAATCGCTCTGATGAGGAGTCCGGATAACGCAAGATAATATCGGTATTTTTTGAAATAATACCGGATAATCCTTTGGGCAGGCCCAAAGGATTAGTGTTTACGCTGAAGTCGATGATGTTTCGTCTTAAACAATTTCCGCCGTGAATTCTGTCGGTCATATTTTATAATTTAATAGTATTAAGCTAAATATTAACCCTGCTGCTTCAGCAATTTCATTCGTTGCGCCGATCGTATCTCCCGTCATGCCGCCGATTTTTCTTTGCACATATCGTATAAATAAAAATGTCACAGTTAATAAAAGAATAAACAGGATAACGCCTTTTGTGCCCATTAGAAACCAATTTATGATCAGCGTAAACAAAGCCCCTATGAACATATCGGCCTTTTTCGAGTATTCTATAAAATATCTAGCTTTTCCTTCGTCCCGCGCGTATTTGGATGTAGAACAAGCGAGTGTTTGAGACCACCTGGCGAATACTACTGTCATTATCAAAACCTTCCCTAGGTCTTGCGATTGGATGCTCGAGAGTACCGCGAATTTAAAGAGCAGGAGCAGCGTCACTCCGACAGCGCCCATAACTCCGATCCTTGGGTCGCGCATTATTTTAAGGATTTCTTCTTTAGGTTTTGACCCATAAAAACCGTCGCAGGTATCCGCAAACCCGTCTAAATGTATGCCGCCTGTTATAAGCGTCCAGGTGGCCAGAATTAGAATACTTATGACTAAGGGCGGGAGAAGCGCTGAAATATAGGCTACACCGGCGAGAAAAATGCCTAATAAAAGGCCGACTATCGGAAAATAGGCAAGGGACCTGCCAAAATCCTTCTCTTCTATCCTTCTTTTGATATTAAAAGGAAGGGTAGTTAGGAACTGTAAGGCGATTAGAAATCTTTTCATTTGCCCTTTTCGGAAACGCCGGCGCTTTCGAATGTCGCCATCTCGTTTAGTATTTTAGTGCCGGCTTCTATTATGTTCATCGCCAACGCTGCGCCGGTCCCTTCTCCTAATCTTAAGTTTAAATCAAACACGGGCCTTAGCCCTAAAAATGCGAGCGCGTACTTATGCCCTCGCTCAACCGAGCAATGAGCGGCTATCATGTAATCTTTGGTCTTTGGCTCTAATGTATACGCTATCAACGCAGCCGCCCCGGAGATGAATCCGTCTATCACCACCGGTATCCTATGCGCCGCGGCAGCCAGTATTACTCCTGCCAATCCGCCTATCTCGAATCCACCCACCTTAGACAAGACGTCTATCCCGTTTTTTGGATCCGGTTTATTTATTTTCAAAGCCTCTTTAATAGCGGTAATTTTGCTAGCTAAAGTTTTGTCGTCGATGCCGGTGCCCCTTCCTGTACCTCCTCTACCCTCCGGCCGGTTATCACCGAGACGATAGCGCTTGAAGGAGTCGTATTCCCGATCCCCATATCTCCTGTTCCAATTATATCAATTCCGTTCGGTAACTCCTCTCTGAATACCTCTATGCCATTTTCAATGGATTTGATAGCCTCGGTTGTTGACATTGCGGGGCCCTGGGCCATATTCTTGGTCCCGTAATTCACCTTTTTTACGATAAGCGCCGAATTATCTTTAAGGTTGCACGCTACCCCCATATCTACGATAACCACTCTTGCGCCTACGTGCCTGGCGAGCACATTTATCCCCGCCCCGCCATTTAAAAAATTATATACCATCTGGGGAGTTACTTCCCGGGGAAAGGCGCTCACGTTATTTTCAACGATGCCATGATCCGCCGCCATCGTAAATATAACCTTATGTTTTAGTTTTGGATTCCTGGTTTTTGTTATTTCTACAACCTGCTTAGCTAAATCTTCCAACCTTCCGAGACTCCCCTGCGGTTTTGTCAAATTGTCGAGCCTATTCTGCGTTTCTTCAGCTAAAGAATTGTCGATTTTGTCAATCTTTGATATTGTCTCATTCAATAATTTCATAATTTTCCTCTATCTATTTTATTTTTACCGGTATCCCTGCCTGCATGAGAATAACTTTATCGGCTTTCGCCGCTATTGTTTGATTTGCCAACCCGGCCAGATCACGGAATCTCCTCGACAAAGGATCGCCCGGAACTATCCCGCATCCCACCTCATTTGACACTATGATAATGAGGCCGGCCTTGGCTTTTAAAATGCTGGCGGTCAATTTTTTTATTCTTTCTTCTATAATTCCGTCTTTCATATTGGCCATTAAAAGATTGGATATCCACAATCCTATGCAGTCGATTATCGCTACAGCGTATATCGGCTTTAATCCGAGAATAATGCAGCTTAAATTCACGGGTTCCTCAATAAGGCCCCATTCTTTCGGCCTCGAAATTTTATGAAGGCGTATCCTTTCTTTCATCTCATCATCCAGGGCAGTAGCCGTAGCGATAAACACTGTTTTCTTCCCGAGTTTTTTCGCTATTTGAACGGCATATCGGCTCTTACCGCTGCGCGTACCTCCAAAAATAAAAATTACCTTACTCATCGTTTACCTTAAATGGGTTGTATCGTTGAACTTTTTTAACCGGGGCTTCCCTCTATCATATTCGACAATCGTAATGCTTGCCGGCGACGGAACGCAGCGCCAGAAATTCTTATTTTTTGATATCCCGTTAACAAATATGCCTATTACTCCGCCATGGCAAATAATGGCAATCGTCTCATCGGGATTTGACCGAATAATATTCCGTATGCTGTTTTTGACCCTCTTTTTAAAAATATTCATCGGTTCCGCCTTAGGGATGTTGTTTTTAAGGGGGTTCTTTAGCCATTTCTTGTATATATCCGCGTACCTCTCCATAATTTCTTTGTGCCTCAATCCTTCAAGGACGCCGAAATTGATTTCACGCAAACCCCGGTTCGGGATTATCCTTGTTTGTTTAAAAAGCATTCGGCCGGTCTGCATCGCGCGCTTCCTATCGCTGGAATATACTTTATCGAAGCGGACCGCATTAAGCCTGCGGGATAACGACTTTACTTGAGACCTGCCGGCGTCACTTAATCCGATATCTTTATGTCCGCAGTAACGCTTTTCTTTATTCCATTCGGTTACGCCATGCCGTATCAAAATTAATCTTGTCATAAAGATATTCTCAATCCTTACTATTTTCTTGTAAAATCGAATGTCGTAAGCGTATCCTTGTCCCATCCGTCCCATAAGTACGCGTCTTCTTTATTATCGGCAATTAATCTAAAGGCGTAGCGGACCTGCTCTTCATAAAATCCGCAGAACGCTCCCCTCGAAGCCAAAGAACCGTTTATAGCCCAGGCTTCGGCTGGGCATGGCGCGCCGCAAAAATGACGGATAGCGCAGCGCAAACAAGGCTTAATGGCCTCAATGCGTCTTTCGCTGACAGATTTGAATGGAGATGTCTTTAAAGCTGCGCGGATATCATCCCTAAAAATATTGCCGCCTTTAAACTTTTTTATCCCGATGAACTCACTGCAGGGGAACATGTCGCCTTTGCTTGAGATCGCAAAGAAGCATCTCCCCGCCCCGCAAGGCGAGATATCACACATAAGCCGCCTGGCGGTGGGCGCGAGAATGCTTACTAAAACATTCGCGAAATTGGCCACTATTAGCTTGCGGCCGGACTTTTGATAAAGTTCATAGGCGCGATCCAGCGCGTCCAGATAATGTTTCGCGGCTTCTTCATCCGGAGGTTTTTGCCTATAACCACCCGGGAGCGTGCAGCGAACGGGATTGAGCATGCAAACCGGCACTTCCAGATGATGGAAAAACTCGACTATATCAGCCTGCGAGGACATATTTTCTCGCGTTACCGTGCAGATAACGGAATAATTATGATATCCTTTAAGCCGGCCAATAACCTCTACGACTTTTCGGGAGACGCCTTTACCGTTCCAACCCCGTCTCAATCGATCAGCTACGCTATTTATGTGGCCATCAAGAGAAAGGCCTATGCTTATGCCTCTTGAAGTCAGGAATTCTAGCGTGTCACCGTCCAAAAGTGTTCCGTTAGTCTGAATACCAAAACGAAAATCTTTCTTGTATCTGTCTATCGCGGCAAAGACAGCCTGTTTATTAAGCAGCGGTTCAGCCCCATGGAAGATGACTTGAGGCCTCTGGCCTTGCGAAAGATCGGCCTTAAAATAATTCTTAAGAACTCCGAGGGCTTTCAAAAGCCTTGGGGCGGACATATGCGTACCGCTTTTACGCAAGCCTGCAGGAATATAACAATAAGAACAATTGAGGTTGCATCTGTCGGTGGGATTAAAATATACGGCAGAGGGTTTTAGCTTGAACCGCAAAGTGTCCAGTTCGTCCGAGAAAGATTTTGCTTTCTTGCGGTATTCTGTTAGGAGCGGCGAGCCGGCGAGGGCGCTGGCTAATCTATCTTTTTTTACCAGCGCCCAGAATGCCGTATCGGCGGAAACTAAACAAGCATAGTCCCTATGGCCGATATCTAGGGGTTGAATACTTTCTCCTTCGCCTGTATTGAAATAAGTTTGAGTTTTCATGCCTACTATTCTTTATAAGATTAAGATTTGCTTCCCTTTTCCAAGAGTACATAATGAGACAAACCTGTGCCGTTCGCCTTACATTTTTTACGACAGGCAATAACGCTTTTCTTTATCTTGCGCGATTTCTTCTCCATCCCAACCACCTCCTTTATGCTGCTATAGTTCCTATAAAATAAAAAACCCGCCGATAATCTTGGCGGGTTGCACCCATATCTTAACTATGGCCCTTATCCACGAGGAAATTAATATAGGTAGGTCTTCTGGCTTAGGCCAATCACCTGATCCTTCCCATCCCAATATCGAGACAGTGGCACTACGCAGGTTTTATGCCATTACAGCGGCGGGACCGCGGCTGATTCTAACAGCCTTCCCTTAACCTATATATCGATTGTGTAACTACAATATCGTAATTACTAAATAATGTCAAGCCGTTTCTTCCGAAGGACCTAAAACTCGATTCCTTTTCTGGCTTTTACCCCTTTTTTAAAATAATGCCTTGTTTCTTTTATTTCACTGATTAAATCCGCTATTTTCAGGATTCCGGCTGGAGCGTTACGCCCGGTAAGAACTAGTTCTGTTTCTTTTGGAGCAGACTTGATTACCTTGATGACCTCGGCTAAATCTAATAACCCCAGGTCAAGAGCAACATTTATTTCATCAAGGATAATGATATTGTGTTTATTTTGAGCAAGCAGCTTCCTTACTTTATCCACCCCTTTTTTCGCCAGAGCTAAATCTTTGCTTGAAGGCGCTTTTTTAATAAAACAGCCTCTCCCAAATTGCTCTACTTTAATATTCTTGAATTTCTTTAAAGCCCGCAGTTCATTGTAGAATTTACCTTTGATGAATTGACATAGATAGACATTTAAACCCGCTCCTGCCGCGCGCAGACAGAGCCCTAAGGCAGCGGTAGTCTTTCCTTTCCCTTTACCCGTATATACTTGTATCATATTTCCTTATTATACCCGTATTTGCCGACCAAGGGGACAAAAACGCAAGGGCATATATCAGCAGATTCAAGGTTGCCATTTTTATTTTTGAACAAAGTAAGCATCTGCGTAAAACTGTCACCTAAAGGCAAAATTAACCTTCCTTCTTCTTTTAATTGAGCGGTAAGCGGCAGAGGGATTTTCGGGCTCGCCGCGGTGATAATAATCGCATCAAACGGAGCTTCCTCCGGCCAACCGAGCGTGCCATCACCTATTTTCGTATGGATATTATTGTATCCGGCTAAAACACCCTGCGCGCCCTTTACTAAAACAGGGAACCTTTCAATAGAGTAAACTTCTTTAGCTAATTGAGAAAGTATAGCCGCCTGGTAACCTGAACCGGTGCCGATCTCCAGCACCTTTTCGCTCCCGTTTAATTTAAGGGCCTGTGTCATCAGGGCGACGATGTAGGGTTGAGAAATAGTCTGCCCTTCTCCTATCGGCAGGGGATAATCCGCGTAGGCCGAGGCTTGCAATTCTTCGGGGATAAATCTATACCTCTCAACTTTTAAAAATGCATTCAGTACTTTTTCGTCGTTTATCCCGCGAGGAATAAGCTGTTCCTCAACCATCAGTTTTCTTGCCGCCTCAAAATTCATTTTTGGCTTAGTATAAAACGGATAAATCTTACGGTGTCAATAAGAGGATTGATGTTGCTTTTTTCTTTGGCGTAGACAGTTTCGATAGGGATGGAGCGGATCTTAAATCCAAGCCGGCTTGCCTTGATGAGCATTTCTGTCTCGGCTTCAAATCTGACAGTTTCGATTTTAATTTTTTTTAATACCTCGGCCTTGATCAAGCGGTAACCGCATTGGGAATCGTAAATCTTCTGTTTGCTCATGCGCGAAATAAGCCAGGACATGAATTTATTGGTCAAAACCCTGATAAGAGGCATATTCCTGGTTTTTAACATCCGGTTTCCTATGATTATCCCCGCGTCAGAGTTTTCTGCTGCCTTCAAAAAATCAGGAAGGTCTTCTGGCTGGTGCTGGCCGTCTCCATCCATGGTAATCACTGTTTCGCAGTTGTTTTGCAAAAGGTAATCGAAACCCCGGGCTAATGTAGCGCCCTTACCTATATTTTTCGGATTGCGTAAAACCTTCGCTCCGGCGCGCTCGGCAATTTCAGCGGTTTTATCTTTAGAACCGTCGTCTACGATTACGCTCTCCAACCCGAAGCGGCGTATTTCGTTTATCAAAGCACCTATTTTATTTTCTTCATTATAAGTGGGGATCAAAACGCAAGTTTTCATTTATTTTCTACCCAGAATTTACGGAAAATGTACCATTGATCCGGATAGCGGCGGATATAATCTTCAAAAATGGTTATGTATTTGGTGATTATTTCTTTTATATCTTTTTCTTTGTCACCTGTTACCGTAAACTCGAGAGGCTTCTCGATCTTTAAAATAAATGTATCATCGGGGTTTCTAAGCATAAAGCCGGGGACGATTTGGGCTCCGGTTTTTAAGGCGAATGCCGCAGGGCCTTTCGGAAAATGCGTGGGTTTACCGAAGAAATCCAGGATGATCCCTTTTTCGCTGAAATCCCTGTCTCCTACCAGAGCCACTGCTTCGTTGGCTTTCAACACATCCAGCCACTGCCTTACAGCTTTTCCTAATGGGATGATTTTGATTTTTTTCATCGACCGCTGCGCATTAAAGAATTTATCCACCAGTTTATTCTTGTGCGGGAGCGCCACTACCCAGAATGGTATCCCCATTACCGCTATGACTACTCCGCCTAATTCCCAGTTCCCCAGATGGGCGGAAAGTATTACCACGCCTTTGCCTTTATCCAGCGCGCTCTGGAAATTACCGAAATTTTCCAACCGGATATT
>JAPLLM010000098.1:14640-16406 GCA_026387555.1 Candidatus Omnitrophota bacterium
TATTGTTGTTAATATAGCTTTCGTCAATTTTCTCGTAACGGAAAAAATCCACGAGATACTTGGCGAAATTCTGAAACATCAATTTCTTGATGCCCTGTATCTCTTTATTTGATTTTTGAGGGAAAATGGCCCGGAGGTTTGCGTCAACTGCGTTGCGGTCGGCAAACGCGAACATATAGCGGAAGTTGGCGACTGCTTTTGCAAATCCGTAAGCAAGTTTTAAGGGGAGATTCAGGACGATAAATTGTCCGAGCCTGTAAAGTAGATAGTTAAACACGTTTTATAAGTTTAATACTAATTTCGCGATGTCGAGGCTTGCATTGGGTTTGCTTATTTTGCCGGCAGACTCGCGCAGCTGGTTGATTTTTACTTTATCCTGTAAAAGTTTTTCTACTAACGTGTGTATATGTTCGGGCTTTTCCGTGCGTATCGCAGCGCCCCTTTCGGTAAGATACGCCGCATTGCTCGCTTCTTGTCCGGGTATGGGCTTTACTATGATCATCGGTATCCTTTTTGCCAAGACCTCGGCGGTAGTCACCCCGCCGGGTTTAGAGATAATAACATCGCAGATATCCATAAGCTCATTGATGGAATCTGTAAATGCAAAAAGGCTGATTTTATTTTTATACTTCTTTATTTTCTTACGCATGGATTTATATAATCTTTTATTAGTCCCGGCCACCACGATTTCTTGTATCTTGTAAGTCGATCTTTCCAGGGATTTGACTATAGTTTTGATCGGGCCCAACCCTTGCCCTCCACCCATGATCAAGACGGTAGGCAGGTCAGGGTTTAATCTGTATTTCTGGAAAAGTTTAAGCCTATCCAGCGGCTCATTAAACCTGTGATCAAAAGGTATACCTAACGAAAGTATCTTGTGGGTGGGAACCCCCTTTTTAGAGAGCTGGCTTTTTACGTCATCCGAAGGGACGATGTAGTAATCAACCGTATCATAAACCCAGTAAGAGTGCGGGATATAATCAGTGAGTACCGCGATAAGCTTTAAATCGGAGTTGAAATGTTTTTTGTAATCCGCGACCATCCCGCATGGGAATGCCTGCGAACAGATGATTGCGTCGGGCCGGAACTGGTCAAAAAGGACTTTTAGTTTAGGGGTATTGAATTTGTGCACCCTGTTTTTTAGTTTTTGCATCCTCTTTACTATTTTGGGGTTATCGTAAAGGTAATGCCAGATCTTCGGGGCGCGCTTAATGACTCCCATATAAATGCGGTTGATGATTTTTTCCGAAATGGGATTGGTATAATTGAAGGCGTTAAGATTAAGTATTTCCGAATCCGGCTGCATGGCGCGGATTGCTTTTTCGATAGCGATAGTAGCGCTGCGGTGCCCGGAGACTTCCGAAATGTACATCAAGATTATGCGCTTACGTTGTATATTAGGCAAGTTATCAGATCCTGCCTTCCTGACAGACTTGAGTGAAGACGTTACAGATGTCGGGGTCCAGTTGTTTTCCGCTTACGCGCATGATCTCTTGCACTGCTTCTTGTTTAGCGAGGCCTTTGCGATAGGGCCTGTCTGTAGTCATGGCGTCGAACGTATCGGCGACCGCGATGATCGAGGCGATCAGCGGGATTTCTTTGCCTTTTAGCCCTTCGGGATAACCTGAACCGTCGTATTTTTCGTGATGATATTTTACTCCGAGAATGGAATCCTCAAGTTCTTTAATAGGAGTCAAGATGGTAGCGCCGATCAAAGGATGCTCCATTATCCTCTTCTTTTCTTCTTCGTTTAAGGGTCCTTCTTT
>JAPLLM010000071.1 GCA_026387555.1 Candidatus Omnitrophota bacterium
ATTATTATTCGTACTTGATCTCATCCAGATTGAAAGTTACGCCGTCAGGATTATTGTCAAGATTGGCTGTCCAGCAGAAACCACCGATAATATAGGACATATCCTTGCCCTTAAGATCAATGGTGTACTGGGTCCAGTCTTTATTCAGGATGACCGGCACGATGGTTGCACTATCGGTATCGGAAAACTCACCCATGATGCCGCCGACCTTAAACTCTTCTATGCGTTCGCCGCCTTTTGCGCCGCGCGCCCAGAAAGTAAGTTTAGTGGCCTTGGAAAGATCATATCCGGCATCAATGCTCCCCCAGTTATACGGAGGATTCTGCCAGAATATGCCCGCCCAACGCGCACCTTGGCTGGCCTTATTGTTATAGATTATTTTAATAGAGGTATCTCCAAGATAAGGATCTTCTTTTGAGCCGGTATCGATCTTTATATCACCGTAATCGCCCATCCAACCCGAAGGAATATAGTGATTCGAAGCAGATGACCGGTCAGAATACACGTAGAACGGTATCGTCTCCTGTTTTTTCCCTTCCGGCTTCATGTTAGCGTCCGCTTCGAATTTGATATCATCAATGTAGAATACCGCGCCATCGGGATTCAAATCGGAAGTCGCCACCCAGCCGAATCCGGCATTGACATAAGACATGTCTTTACCGGCAAGATTAACGGTGTACTGCTTCCAGGTATCGGTCAGCTCAATAGGACTGGTCTCCACGCTTACTGTATCCGGATAAGCGCCCTTGATCCCGCCGACGGTGAATTTCGAGATGATCTCTCCACCCTTGGCGCCGCGCGCCCAGAAAGTAAGCTTGGTCATACCGGTCAAATCAAATCCGGTCTTTTTAGTGCCCCAGTTGTTCGGCTGGCTCTGCCAATACGTGCCTGCCCAACCCTGGCCCTGTGCCTTTTTTGCAGTATAAGTAAACTGCAAGCAGGTTTTTCCGGAATGAGGATTATCGGGCGACTGGTCATTAAGTTTGACGTCACCGTAATCACCCATCCAGCCCGAAGGAATATAATGGTTATCGCGTGCTCCCTTATCCGAATAGACCATGAACTCCTTAGGCTTATCGGCGCCTGCGTCCTGCGCCTTTGCGCAGATAGGCATCGCCAAAAACAACACTGCCATCATCACTAACAACTTCTTCATACACACCTCCCTATTATTGGTTTCTAGTTTTGGTATTTGATTTTTGATATTTAAATTTATTTTGCTGCCCCCTTTCTCCTCCGCGAGTAATTACATTAACTTAACCGAGCGGATCCTGAGCGGACAATTATACCACATGCCGCGAAGGATCTTCGTTATTTCCATAATTTTTTATACATATAATAAGCCTTGCGCGGCTGCCTTAAAAACGGGCTCATCGCCCCGTCGCCCTGGCCGACTACCCCCAGCCACTCTTCGTGCATATACCCGTCGGGAAACGGGCCGGTCCAGAGGCCCTTAGTATCGTGGATCTTCGGCTCATAAGCCTTCCACCACTCATCGGCCCATTCATAGACTATGCCGCCGATAGCATTACCCTCGCCCTGCCCGAAAGCGGCGTTGCGCTCAATATCTTCCCACGCCGCGCGGTGGTAATCCGCCTGCAAATCTTCCGCTTCATCAAGAGTCTTGCCTTCGGCGTAAGCCGGGCAACCGAACTCGGTTACGATGACCGGTTTATCCGCTTCCGACCGGACTTGGCCCCATAAAGAACCGAAGCCGAAATTCCCCCGGTAGGCGTTAGTGCCGAATATATCGATGTCCGGAGTGTCCTGACCGAATTTATCCAAAAATAAAACGTCCCCGTTACCGATAGCCACGGGGTGCTCAGGATCGATCTCTTTTATCTTTTTAGCCACTTCGTTTGCGAATTTGAAAAATGCGTCCGGCTGTGTATCGGCGTTACACGCATAACCGTATACATTTTCATTTCCCAGAAGCCAAAACAAAACATAGGGTTCATCCTTATACTCATTGACCATACTCAAAACCGAATCCATCATAGCCTTTTTTTGCTCTTCGTTATTGTAATCCGTTCCCGGATTCCACGCAGCGCCCGAGCCGATGGCGTATTTACCGAGAAAATCCCCCATGATAACGCGTATCCCGTAAGCCTCATACATATCCCGGAGCACTTCCTTGTTTACTTTTTGAGGATGGTGATAAAGGCGGATGGTATTCGCTCCCATCTCTTTCATCAATTTAAAATCTCCGACTGTCGGTTCGTTTGCATCCTGCTTATTATTCCTGTTCTTATCCACGAACGAATCGTACGGACCGTCGGCTTTGCCGTTGGCGTTAAAATCGTCGTCCATCCAGCTGGTAAGCGTCCCCTCATCCGGAGATTCTCCGACCTTAGTCGGAGAATAGGTTATTCCTTTTACCATAAAAGGTTTTTCATCCACAAGAAGCTGCCAGTCGCCTGTTTCGTACTGCACCAGGTGCACTTTACCTTTACCCAGGCGCTTCTTAATACTTAACAGATTTAAATCCGGCTTAGCCTTAAGTTTTTCCATCAGGCCCACTTTGACAAATTTACCCGGGTCGGTGATGACAATATCATTCGACACGTCATTATCATAACCGTTTAATATGCGGATATCCGCGCCTTCAAGCTTATAACCTAACTGGGGATTACGCTGCAGAAGAAAATTTATTTTGGCTATCGCCGCCTGACCGACATACCAAGGAGTGTTCCAATAAGTCTTTCCGTAAGCGCCCGGGAAATGCACGACAATTGCGTAATAGCATTTCAACGCCTGTTTTATCAGGCCGGACTTTTCTAAGATCAATCCGGTATAATATAATTTCACTCCCTGCGGCTCGGATGTTGTCGCCCACTTGATAAATGCCGCTTCCAGATCCGGAGAATGCAAAAAATCCCACTGCGAGCCTTCAAGGCGCTTCTCTTTCTGGGCCTTCTTAAACTCAGGGTCCCATCTTACCGATGTAGTATTGGGGAAAACCCCTTCGCCTACCGCCGCGATTAATCCTTCCTGATCGCTGACAACATATTTATAATCTTTTGTCCCGACGTTCTGGAATTCTCCATATTTTTCATAAGCCACAAAATCCTCTTTACCCGGATCATATAAGACGATTTTAGTGACAAGCTGCGAAACCGGGACCTTCTTTTTCTCAAGTTCTATTGAACCGGTCTCGATTTTCTTAATACTCCGCTTGGACGCTTCCGCTACCTGCCAGTACCAGCCGCGCTGGTCCCAGGCCTGGGCGTAATAATAATTATCCGCGATCAATTGGAATAATCTTTTCGCATCCCCTATTTTTTCCTGGCGCATAAATGATTCCGCCTGGATGAAATATGCGCTAGCTACGTCATTAAGCTCCTGAACGGCTTCGGTCTCTTCTTTGGTCTTAGGCAGGGCTTTTAATTTCGCCTGCTCCTTATCCGCCTTCTCTTTATACAATTCAATAAGCTTGTTGGTATATTTAAGGGTGTTCTCTGTGTCATGTTTGCCGTGGGCTTCCCATGCCTTAGTCAGCAGTTCGCCACTAGCCGGCTTTGTATCCTCCGCCAACAACGCGCCGGATGAAAACATAAGCATTAAAACACAAGTAAAAAGAGTAATTTTTTTCATTAACCTACTACTGCTCCTTGGGTGACGCCCTTAACAATATATTTCTGCATCAAAAGATAGACGATGATGACCGGCAGAGCGGTGATGGTAAGCCCTGCCATCAAAAGCGGATAATTGGTGACGAATTCGCCCTGAAAAGAAGTGAGTGCTACCTGAAGCGGCATCAGCGACCGGGAATCAAAGATCACCAGGGCTAAAACGTATTCATTCCAGACATTCAATACGTTAAAGACCACGACCACCGCAAGCACAGGCTTAGCCAAGGGAAGCGCTACATGCCTCCAAATGCCGATCTTAGAACAACCGTCGATGCGCGCCGCGTCTTCCAATTCTTTAGGCATCTTATCAAAGAATGTTTTTAACAAAAATATGCTGGTAGACAACCCTACGTTGATCATGCAGAGTATATAACCGATAGCGGTGTTCCTTAAATGCAGCTTATTTAATAAAACATAGAGCGGAACGAAACTTCCCGGGATAGGTATCATCATCGCAGCCATAAACATGTAAAAAAGTATATTCTTGCCGGGGAATTGCAGCCGGGAAAAAGCATAAGCCGCCATCGAGGAAATAATAATGATCCCGATCACAACCGAAACAGTATAAATGATACTGTTAATAAAGAACCTGCCGAAACCGCCTTGCACCCAGGCCTTGTAATAGTTTTCAAAGTGCCATCCGGTAGGGATAAGCGACATATTCTTAAAGATCTCCTCTTGCGTCTTTAAGCTGCAAGCGACCATCCAGAGGAGCGGAAAAATACAAGTCACGGCCACCGCCAAAAGGAATGAATGTATCAGCGTATTCACTAATATTTTTTTAGTCTCATAATAAGCCGTGTTTTTCATGCCCTGGCCTTTTTGGATAATTTATACTGCACAAACGATATCGCCATCAGGATCACGCCGAAACTGATACCTTGCGCGCAGGCGTAACCGAAACGCGATGATCCGCGCATGGACGATAGAATTCGCAACACAGGGACCTCGGTATGATACGCCGGCCCGCCGCGGGTCATAGCATTTATCAAAACAAATGCCTGCATCGAACCTAAAATAGTAAGTATTGCCACTATAACCGCCACCGGTATCATCAACGGCGCAGTGACATTTTTGAAAGTCTGCCAGGCATTGGCCCCGTCCACGCGCGCAGCTTCATAAAGCTCGCGCGGAATAGTCTGCAAACCGGCTAAGAATATAAGGAAGCCCGAGCCAAAACCTTTCCAGCAATGCACGATGGCAACCGCCGTAAGCGCGGTCTGCGGGTCAGAGAGCCAATTTCTGGCCCAATTATGCAGCCCCATGCCGTGCAACCAGTAATTCAATAGCCCGTAATTCCCGTCCAAGATCCACTGCCAGACTAAACCTACGACCACTTCCGAAAGCACCGGCGGAATAAAAAATATCAGCCGGTAGAAATTCTTGGCGCGTATTTCGCGGTCGCACGCCCAAGCCAACATGAAGGCGATGATGTTCTGAAACGTTAGAGCGATCAGGGTAATATACCCGACATTACCCATCGACTGCCACCAGGTCCTATCGAAAAGTATTTCCTTGAAATTGCTTAAACCGACGAATATTTTAGTAGGGAGTATTCCGTCCCATTCAAAGAGGCCTAACTGGAATACCCAGATAAAAGGAATGATGTAGAAAATCACAAAGATGGCCACCGCGGGGAGGACAAATACGTAATTTTCTAACGTCTCTTTGATTCTCATTTTTTCTTGGCTAATTCGCGTTCTTTTATTCTCTGGACATCAGAGGCTACCTGTTCCGGGGTCTTCTCTCCGATGATTATGGACTGGATGCCTTTATCGAACGCCTCAAGCACCGGAGTAAATTCCGAAACCCCCCAGACATTGGGATGCGTGGAGTTATCTATCCCCCGGGCAAATTGCGCCATCACTTCGGACAGAGCACTCACGCTCTCTTTGTTTGCCGGAAGATTATTGGTCGCTTCGGATAAATACGCCTGCTGCTCTTTATCA
>JAPLLM010000007.1 GCA_026387555.1 Candidatus Omnitrophota bacterium
GTAGGGGATCATGCTTGTGAATATATGACCGGAGGCAGGGTGGTTGTTTTAGGCAAGACCGGAAGGAACTTTGCCGCGGGTATGTCCGGAGGCGTCGCCTATATTTATGACGCGCAGGGTGATTTTAGGGAAAGATGCAACTTAAGTATGGTAGAGCTTGAGAAATTAAAATCGGAAGATGAGACGATTTTAAATGAACTCCTGAATAAACACTGGCAGTACACCGGAAGCGCTGCTGCCAGGAAGGCTTTGGATAATTTTAAACATGAATTAAAGCATTTTATCAAGGTAATGCCTACCGAGTATAAGCGCATACTGGAACATAAGAAGATGAAAGAAAAAGCTGACCTTTCCGAGGTCTCTGACTAATATGGCCCATGATATCAAAGGATTCTTAAAAGTAAAAAAACAGGCATTGAGCTACCGGCCTGTCTGCGAGAGGGTTAAGGATTATGCTCCGGTATTCACTTTAAAGAGTGATAAACTTAATCAAGAGCAGGGGGTACGCTGCATGGACTGCGGCACGCCGTTCTGCCACTGGGGCTGTCCCGCAGGTAATTTTATCCCCGAATGGAATGAGTTGATGGCCGGAGGCCATTGGGAAAGAGCCATTGAACTTTTGGAGGCGACAAATAATCTGCCTGAAATTACGGGAAGGATTTGCCCGGCTCTTTGCGAATACGCCTGTGTCTTAGGGATTAACGACGATTCGGTTACGATCAGAGAAAATGAGCTGGGGATTATCGAACATGCGTTTAAGAAAGGGTTCATCAAGGCGATTGCGCCTAAAGAGCGCACCGGTAAAAAGATCGCCGTAGTCGGCTCCGGACCTGCGGGGTTAAGCTGCGCTGCGCAGCTGAATAAAGCAGGGCATACGGTCACTGTCTTTGAGAAAGACGCCCGGCCCGGCGGTATATTAAGGTACGGTATCCCTGATTTTAAACTTGAAAAAAGTATTTTAGAGCGCAGGATAAAGGTCTGGCAGGAGGAAGGGGTTGAATTTAAGACTTCTGTTGATGTCGGCAAGGATATGGCGGCGCAAAGTTTGTTAAAAGATTTTGACGCCGTATGTCTCGCGGGAGGATCGCGTTCCCCCCGAGATTTAAAAATAGAAGGAAGGGATGTAAAAGGCATTTATTTTGCTATGGATTATCTAACGCAGTCTAACCGGCGTATTTCCGGAGAAAAAATTCCGCAAGATAAATTGATCAATGCCACAGGCAAGCGTGTTCTAGTTATCGGCGGTGGAGACACCGGAGCTGATTGCGTAGGAACTGCGCACCGTCAGGGCGCGTCCTGCGTTATGCAAATCGAAGTATTATCCCGGCCTCCGGAGTGCCGCACTAAGGAGATGGGTTGGCCAAAGTACCCGATTCTGTTTAAGACTTCCTCAAGCCATGAGGAGGGCGGAGAGAGGCATTGGGCAGTTTTGACTAAGAAATTTATCGGAGAAACCGGCGCGGTAAAAAAGGTTTCTTGCGTTAAGCTTGATTTTAGCGAAAAAGACGCTAAAGGATGCGCCATAATGAAAGAAGTACCGGGAAGCCAGTTTGAAATCGAGGCTGACCTGGTGATTTTGGCTATCGGATTTCTTCACCCGGAGCATCAGGGGCTTTTGACAGATTTAAAAGTAGATTTTGACGGCCGCGGTAATGTCAAAACCGACACAAGTTACATGACTTCTGTAAAGAATATCTTTAGCGCCGGTGATATGCGCCGGGGGCAGTCTTTGGTGGTCTGGGCTATCTCCGAAGGCAGGCGCGCGGCATATTCTATCGACAAATACCTCATGGGAAGCTCGGAATTACCTCTTATTTAGGGTATTGACAACTCTTTAATAACCGTTATAATTACTACATTCTTTACCTAAAGAAGATTAGAATGTCTTCTGGCTAAGGTAAGCTGGAAGGCATTTTTTATTTACCTATATATATCCCTGAAAGGAGCAACAAAATGGTTTACGGTCTTACGTTTTTTGAGCAGGTGGCGATCTGGAGTGTTTTAGGAGTAGCGATTTTAGGCCTTTTATACGCATTATTTTTGCGTCGGCAAGTTATGCGTGAAGATAAAGGTAGTGCTAAGATGCAGGAGGTTTGGAATGCCATCCGCGAAGGCGCGGACGCATACCTGGGCAAACAGCTTAAAAGCATTTTGCCTTTAATCGGCGTTTTAACTTTTGCCTTATTCTTTTCGGTTTACATCGTTCCTCCTTCGCAGGAAGCGATGATGCGTTTTGCCGGAAAGGGCGAAGCCACCGTGCGCCTGATCATCGGTTTAGGCCGTGCAGCGGCATTCGTCATGGGTGCACTCTTTTCGCTGATCGTCGGACAGTTGGGTATGCGTATGGCGGTGCAGGCTAATGTGCGCGTGGCCCAGGCAGCCAGAAAATCTTTCGGTGATGCCTTGCGTATTGCTTATCGCGCAGGGACCATTACCGGGATGCTTACCGACGGTTTAGGCTTATTCGGCGGCACAATAATCTTTATTATTTTCGGAATTGCCGCACCCGACGCGTTGTTAGGTTTTGGTTTCGGCGGCACGCTCCTGGCATTATTCATGCGCGTGGGCGGCGGAATTTTCACTAAAGCCGCGGACGTTGGCGCTGATTTGGTCGGTAAAGTGGAAGCAGGAATTCCTGAAGATGACCCGCGTAATCCTGCGGTAATCGCAGACCTTGTTGGTGATAACGTCGGCGATTGCGCCGGTATGGCTGCGGATATCTTTGAGTCTTATGAAGTCACAATAGTAGCCGGTTTAATCTTAGGTTTAGCCTTGTATCATATTACCGGAAGCCTGGCGTGGATCGTCTATCCTCTCCTGGTTCGCGGTATCGGCGTTATATGTTCGATTATCGGCACTTACGCCGTGAAAAGCCCGGCTTCCAAAGTCGGAAACGCAATGAAGGCGATATTTAAAGGATATCTTACATCTGCGGCGATATCTATCGTGCTCTTCGGTTTGCTCGCTTTCTTTTATTTGAAGAATATTCCCGGTGGATGGTGGAGGCCGTTTTTAGCTACAACTATCGGCGTGTTTTTAGCGATAACAATCGACAGGCTCACCGAATATTTTACCGGTACGCACGGTAAGCCCGTTCAGGAAATACGCAAATCTACCCGCACCGGAGCGGCAACTACGATTCTTTCCGGGCTCTCCGTAGGTTTAGAGTCCAGCGTCTGGGCGACTTTGGTTATCGCTACGACAATTTTCGGTTCGATCATGATCTTTGGTACCATGTCCGGAATAGACGCCGGAGCCAAGATTACCTATATATTATACGGTGTAGCTATGACCGGTATCGGTATGTTGACTTTAACCGGCAACAACGTGGCTATGGATTCATTCGGCCCGATTTCGGATAACGCCAACGGTATCGGTGAAATGGCCTGGCAGGGCCAGCAGGACGCCGAGACTTTAACCGCCCGCAAGATCATGGCTGATCTTGACGGCGTAGGCAACACTACTAAAGCCATCACCAAAGGTGTGGCCATTGGTTCGGCAGTAATCGCCGCGGTTTCTTTGTTCGGCTCTTACATGGTCGACGTAAGTAAAGTCCAGGCAGCATTGGGAATGCCGTTATCAGAACAGCTTAATACATTGGGTATTCGCGTTTCTATCCCGCAGGTCTTTGTGGGGATGCTTATCGGCGGTGCCCTTCCGTGGTTATTCTCATCGTTCTCGATCCAGGCGGTCTCCCGCGCAGCTTCTTTGATAGTGGAAGAGGTGCGTAGGCAGTTCCACATGGGCGTCTTGGAGGGTAAAATCAAGCCTGATTACAAACAAGCAGTGGCGATTTCGACTGCCGCGGCGCAGAAAGAATTAGTAAGTTTAGCGCTGTTAAGCGTTATCGCGCCCATATTAGTCGGTTTAGTTTTACAGGTGGAAGCCCTCGGTGGATTTCTCGCAGGCATAATCTTATCCGGACAGTTGCTGGCGGTATTTATGTCCAATGCCGGCGGCGCATGGGATAATGCCAAAAAGACTATTGAGGATGAAGAGCGCAGCATCGCTAATAATACGGGTAAGGGTTCGGAGAGGCATAAGGCAGGTGTTGTGGGAGACACGGTCGGAGATCCCTTAAAGGATACCGCGGGTCCGGCACTGAATCCGATGATCAAGGTTGTAAACCTGGTTTCGGTAATCATCGCGCCCATCGTGGTGCAGTACAGTAATCCCAGCGCGGCTAAGATAATCGTGATCGTGGTTTTATGCGCATTCGTAGTCTGGGCGATAAGAAACAGCAAGAGGACGGTCCCGGAAGTAGTAAAAAAATAACTTTCCCGAAGGTTCTTTTTGGTATAATACTAAGAAACTAGGAGGTATTATGTTCGGCGGAAAAAGTCTCTGGGTGATCATTCAGACGGGCGGAGTGGCGATGTTCGTCCTGTTAACTTGTTCCGTGCTCTCGCTTGCGGTAATATTCGAGAGAATGATATATTTCCGTAGAAGGTCCCGGGTTAAAAGGACGGATTTTATGCAGGACATCCGTCAGGACCTTGCCAAAAATCAGGTCTCTAAAGCAGTGGACGCCTGCCGTAAAACAGATACCCCGTTTTCCAGAGTCGCTCTCGCCGGCCTCATACTTTCCGGCCATCAGGAAAAAGCTGTCTCCGAAGCCATGGAGCGCGAGATCACCATCGAAACCATTAAGCTTGAGCGTTATACAGCTATCGTCGGAACCATCGGCTCGACCGCTGTCTACATCGGCCTCTTCGGCACGGTCTTAGGTATTATCCGCGCATTCAGGGATATCTCGACCGCCGGGGCAGGAGGGATCAACGTAGTCATACAAGGCATCTCCGAAGCGCTCGTCTCAACCGCCGCAGGCCTCTTAGTGGCAATACCCGCAGTAATCACCTACAATTTCTTTATCAGGCGCATAGATAATTTTGTCGCGGATATGGAATTGTGCGCCTCTGAATTAATGGATCTATTGTCCATAAAATAAAATGAACAGAAGGCCCCGCAGCCAAAGGCTCGTATCAGAAATAAATATTACGCCTTTCACCGACGTTATTCTCGTCCTTTTGATCATCTTTATGGTCACAACTCCCTTAATCTTTCGCTCCAGTATGCGCGTGCATCTGCCGCAGGCTGCGCAAGGAGAGGAGCCACCGCGCAATATCAATATCGCTATAAACTCCAACGGAGAAGCGGCTCTGGAGGATACGCAGTATAACCTGCGTTACGATCTGGACGTTTTAAAGTTTAAACTCGCCGCTTTAGCCGGAAAATCAACTGATCCTTCTATCACCATAAACGGCGACCGGGACGTAAAATATGATTTCGTAGTCAAGGTGATGGATGTAGCAAAGCTCGCCGGGATCAAGCACATAGTTTTATCCACTGAATTAAAAAGATGAACGGGGAACAAGAGAATAAGTCGATTCTTAAAAAGATTAAGACCTTGCTTTTTGGCAAGGCCCATAGCCATAGCGATCCGCTTATATTTCATAAGCTTTCGTTGGTGGTTTTTTTTGCCTGGGTAGGGTTAGGTTCCGACGGTCTTACCTCTTCCTGCTACGGCCCCGAAGAAGCGTTTTTGGCATTAGGGCACCATATTTACTTGGGCATTTTTGTCGCCCTCGCTACCGCTGTAACCATTTTTATCATCAGCTCCAGCTATTCCCAGATCATTGAACTTTTTCCTTCCGGAGGCGGCGGTTATCTGGTTGCCAGTAAGTTGCTCTCGCCTACGGTAGGGATGATCTCCGGCTGCGCCCTGCTCATAGATTATGTTTTGACTATCGCTCTATCCATATCAAGCGGCACTGACGCGCTCTTCAGTTTCCTGCCCGGGCCCCTGCATGCTTACAAGTTAGTCTTTGCTTTAGGCGGAGTTCTCTTATTGACAATGTTAAACCTGCGCGGGGTCAAGGAATCGGTCCTGCCGCTGGTGCCCATATTTCTCACCTTTTTAATTACCCATCTTGTAATAATAGTCTATGTTTTGGCGACGCATTTCTCGGATTTCTCGGGCGTAGTCAGCTCGACCGTGACTGATGTGCGCACAGCCCAACTTGAGTTAGGCACTTTCGGCATGTTCCTTTTGATTATGCGCGCCTACAGCATGGGCGCCGGTACTTATACCGGCATTGAGGCGGTAAGCAACGGTCTTCCAATATTAAGAGAGCCTAAGGTGGAGACCGCCAAGAAGACCATGCGTTATATGTCTATATCACTGGCGGTTTTAGTCCTTGGTCTTATGTTGGGGTATCTGCTTTTTAAAGTCCAACATCAGCCGGGTAAGACCTTAAACGCAATTTTATTCGAAAACGTGGTTTCAGGGTGGGGTAAGCCTGGCTACATCTTACTTTTGATCACCCTGATCTCCGAAGCAGTTTTGCTCTTTGTAGCTGCGCAGACCGGTTTTCTCGACGGACCGCGCGTCTTAAGCAATATGGCCAAGGATCGATGGTTCCCTTCGCAGTTCGCGTTATTGAGCGAGCGCTTTGTCACCCAGAACGGGATACTCATGATGGGCCTCGCCGCCGTCTTCTTGGTATTTTTCAGCCGCGGTTCGGTAAAATTCCTGGTCGTCCTCTACAGCATCAATGTTTTCATTACATTTTTTCTTTCTCAACTGGGTATGGTGCGCCACTGGTGGAAGTTCCGTGATACCGCCAAAGGCTGGGTAAAGAAACTTTTTATAAACGGAGTGGGGCTGGTGCTTACCGCTTTTATTCTGCTCTCCGTATCAATAATTAAATTTCATGAAGGCGGCTGGATAACTATTTTTATCACCGGTCTATTGGTAATGGTCGCGATATTGATCCGTCGGCATTACCGCAATACGCTCCTGCTTTTAAAGCGCCTGGATACCCTTAAGGTCAGCGCGGAACTATCGTTAAATCAGGGAATTCAGCCTGCGCCGCTTAAGCCTGACTTGAGAGCAAAGACTGCGGTAATCATGGTCAGCGGCTATAACGGCCTTGGCCTGCATACTTTGTTTAATGTCCTGCGTTTATTTAAAGATAATTTTAAAAATATACTTTTTGTAGAAGCGGGCGTAATCGATTCGGGTAATTTTAAGGGAAGCGAAGAGCTTAATAGGCTTAAAGAACATGTTGAAGAAGACCTCGCCCGATATGTGAATTTTGTGAAGGCGCAGGGCTTTTATTCCGAGAGTTTTTATGGGATAGGCATTGATAAAATAGACGAACTCTGCGATATCGCGGCAGATATCGTTGAGATCTATCCTAATGCCGTATTTTTCGGAGGCCAACTAGTCTTTCCTAAAGAAACATTCTTGACTCGTCTACTGCACAACCAGACTACTTTCGCCGTGCAGAGACAGCTCTATCAGCAAGGGGTTCCTTTTCTGATCATGCCTATCAGGGTGGAATAAGGGAGCGTGGATAAAAAAGAATTTTATAACCGCGTAAAGATTGCCGGGTTGATTTCCTACATTCCTTTTATTCTGCTTGCCGCTCCCTTGGGCGGTTTTTTTGCGGGTGAATTCCTGCATCGCAGGTTCAATACTCCGGATTATATTCTCTTGATTTTTGTAGCGTTTGGGCTTTTAATAGGTATAAAGGAAACCATCAAGATCATTAAAATATGCATACGGAGCTCCCAACCTTAGTCAGTCTTATCGCCGAAGCTTTTCACAGCCAGCCCTGGGCGAAATATCTTATCATCTGGCAGAATCTTATCTATTCGCTGCTGGTGGTATTTATCCTTATCCTGATTGCAATTATGGCTACCCGCAAGAAAAGTTTTATTCCCGGTAGGCTTCAGAGCGTGGTGGAAGTTTTTGTGGGCGTCATTGATGATTTTGTCTGCGGTATCCTGGGGCCGTCAGGACGCAGGTTCGTGCCTTTCGTAGGGACCTTGTTCATTTATATCCTGTTCATGAACCTTATCGGCCTTGTCCCATATATGAAATCTTCCACTTCCGGCCTCTCTACGACTGTCGCCTTAGCCTTGTGTGTTTTTGTTTATGTGCATTATTCCGCGATAAAAGAATTAGGGTTTTTGGGTTACCTCGACCATCTAATGGGAAAGCCTAGGGGGGTAGTAGCCTTTTCAGTTATACTTCCATTATTTATGCTTTTTATGCATATCGTCACGGAGCTTATCAAGCCGGTAACCCTTTCTTTACGTTTAAGAAGCAATATTTTTGCCGATGATATGCTGATTGCGGCATTATCGAGTTTCGGTATAAAGGGGCTGCCGTTTTTATTTTTCAGCATGTTTATCGTGGTCATTGCTGCGGTTGTTCAGGCACTGGTCTTTTCGCTTCTAAGTACGATTTATTTTGCCATATTTTTGGTACATGACGAAGAAGACAAAGGACATAACCAGTTAGTTAACAAGGAGGGATAAATGGATCTTAAATCAGCGGCATTAGCAATGGCTCTGCCTTTGGTGGTGGCTATTGCGGCATTCGGCTCGGCGTTAGGTTTAGGCAAAGCGGTTTCTTCGGCAATGGATGCCACCGCGCGCCAACCGGAAGCATCGACCAAGATACTTATTAACATGGCGGTAGGGTGCGCCTTTATCGAAGCGCTCACTATTTACGCCCTGGTCGTAGTATTTCTGTTATCGGGCAAGATTTAATAGTTAAATTATCGGCATGGAAATCTTGAAGCTTATCAGTACAAACGAGATTATTGCCCAGGCAGCAAGTTTTCTTCTGCTGCTCTTTCTCCTGCGTATATTTGCCTGGAAAAAGGTCTTGGCTTTATTGGATGCGCGAAAAGAGCGCATTGCTCACGAGTTCCAGAAGATTGAAGCAACCAAACAGGCGGTGGCGCAATTAAAATCCGATTACGATGCCAGATTGGCAAATATCGATGAGGAGGCGGCTGCCAGGATCCAGCAGGCGGTGGATAAGGGCAAGGAGCTTACCGACGAAGTGAGAAAGAGCGCTAATCATGAAGCCCAGCGTATCATCGACACCGCCCGCCAGAATATAAAATATGAGCTTTCCCAGGCCAAAGAGGATTTAAAAAATCAGGTTATCGAGCTTACTATATCGGCCGCCGAAAGCGTTATTCAGGAAAAGCTTACCGAGGAAGATGAGGAGAGGCTGGCCAAGGGGTTCTTGAATAAGATCGATGAGCTAAAATGAAAAACCGCATCATTGTAAAAAGATACGCCGAGGCGTATATTGCTTACGCAAAAGAAACCTCCGGCCTTGGTAAAGCGATCGAGGATTTTAAACAGATAAAAGATATCTTAAGGGATAATCCGGAATTTCTTAAATTCCTGCAGGCGCCGGAGATAACCGTTCATCAGAAGAATGATTTTATTGATTTGGTACTGGCGAATAGTTTCTCCAAAGAGTTCGCGCAATTCTTAAAATTACTCCTTGAGAAATCCAGGATCGAACTTTTAGGCGCTATTGCCGAATACGTCCGGGTCACTTATTCATTCGGGAATGAGGTTGAGGCGGTATTTAAGACGAGTTTCCCTCTGGACCTGCCGATAATAGAGAAAATAAAGAAGCGGCTTGAAGAAAAATTGAAGAAGAAATTAAAATTTTATATTGAACTTGACGGAACCCTTCTGGGCGGAGTGCAGGTTACTATCGGAAACACTGTAATCGACGGCTCCATAAGAAGACGCCTGGATGATTTAAGGGATAAATTGGAGACAGTGAGGGTTTAATATGGCATTAAGGCCGGAAGAAGTAACTTCGATAATAAAAAAAGAGCTGGAGAAATACAAGACACGCTTGCGTGTGGAGTCAGTGGGTACGGTAATCCAGGTCGGCGATACTATTGCCCGTGTCTATGGCCTTGATGACGTGATGATGGGCGAATTGGTGCAATTTCCCAATAAGGTCATGGGTATAGTTTTTAATCTGGAAGAAGACAGCGTGGGCATCGTCGTATTGGGATCGGATAATCCTGATCGCCAGATAAAAGAAGGAGACATCGTTAAGCGCACGGGCAAAATCGCCCAGGTTCCTGTGGGCGAAGCGTTAGTAGGCCGGGTAGTGAATCCGTTAGGCAAACCCATCGACGGGAAAGGGCCGTTGAATACGGACAAAGTCCGTCCGTTGGAAGCGAAAGCGCCGAATGTGGTCGAGAGGCAGCCCGTTACCCAGCCGCTTGAGACCGGAATAAAGGCCATTGATTCCATGATTCCTATCGGACGCGGGCAGCGCGAATTGATCATCGCCGACCGCCAGACCGGAAAGACCGCTATCGCAATCGACACGATAATCAATCAAAAGGGAAAAGGGGTTTATTGTATTTATGTGGCCATCGGCCAGAAGGTCTCAAACGTGGTCGCGGTCTCCGTTACTCTGGCTAAATACGGGGCGATGGAGTATACCACGATTATAAGTGCATCGAGCCGCGCCTCGGCTTCTTCGCAATATCTCGCTCCATATTCCGGATGCGCCATGGCTGAAGAATTTATGTATTCCGGAAAGGACGTATTGATAATTTATGATGATCTATCCAAGCATGCCCAGGCATACCGGCAGCTATCGTTGCTCTTGCGTCGTCCGCCGGGAAGAGAGGCTTATCCGGGCGATATATTCTATCTGCATTCGCGCCTATTAGAGAGGTCGGCAAAATTAAGGGATGATCTGGGCGGCGGCTCACTTACCGCTATACCGATTATTGAAACGCAAGCCGGAGATATCACCAGCTATATCCCTACTAATGTTATTTCTATTACCGACGGCCAGATTTATTTGGAGAATGATCTATTTTACGCTGGCGTCCGGCCGGCGATTAACGTAGGCCTATCAGTATCCCGCGTAGGAGGCAAGGCCCAGAACAAGGCAATGCGGCAAGTTGCCTCAAAACTGCGCTTGGATTTGGCCCAGTACCGGGAATTGGTGGCATTTACGCAGTTCGGGACAGAGCTAGATAAAGCTACTCAAGCGCAATTGGCGCGCGGAGAAAGAATGGTCGAGATTCTAAAGCAGGAGCAGTTCAGTCCTTTATCCATCGCAAAACAGGTAATGATCATCTACTGCGGCACGCGGGGATTTCTGGACGATGTCGCGGTCTCTTCAATAAAGAAGTTTGAAAAGGAGTTTTACAAATTCATGGATCAGGCGCATGCAGATGTCGAGAAGACGATCGAGTCAGAGAAAGAATTGAGCAGCTTGCTCTCCAATAAATTAGATCAGGCGATTACCGAGTTTAAGGGTAAATTTAAAGTTTAAAAAATGCCGCAGAATCTAAGACAGATAAAAAACAGGATACGCGTAATCGATAACGCGCATAAGGTCACCTCCGCGATGGAGATGATCTCTGTTACCAAATTGAACCGCACCGAAAAATTGCTCCGGGGTTTTAGGCCGTATTTTTTAAAGTTGGATACAATCTTTAACCGGATAATCGGCGATCAGAATAAATTAGGTAGTCCGTTTTTCGCGGGTAATGGTTTTAAGGATATCTGTCTCTGCTTGATTTCTTCGGATAGCGGGCTCTGCGGGGTCCACAATACCGAGATCCTTCGTTTTGCCGAGGACTTTATCAAGAGTAAAGGGGCAGGCAGGGTCAAGGTCGTCGCAATAGGCAGGCGCGGATTAAACCATTGTAAAAAGTACGGGTATCAGGTGTTGAGCAGTTATACCGGCTTAAACGGGCGCTATTCGGATGATCTGTGCGATAAGATCGTTTCTGACCTTACGGGTATATTTCTAAACGGTAAAGCGGGAGAGGTCTTTATCGCGTATACTAATTTTAAGACCGCGCTTATCCGCAGGCCTACGCTGGTAAAGTTTCTCAAGCTTGAAGCGCCCAAGGCGGACGAAATAAAATACATCACCGAGCCGGAGGCGGAAGAGATCGTAAGAGGGCTGATCCCTAAATATTTATTTGCGAAGATGCGTTTAATTTTGCTCGAGGCTTTTACTGCGGAGCATTCTGCCCGGACAATCGCTATGAAGATGGCAACCGATAATGCCGAGGAGCTCTCAACTAAATTATTGCTTTTAAGAAATAAAGTGCGCCAGGCGAATATTACTCAAGATATGCTGGAGATCATTTCAAGCGCCGAGGCGCTGAAAGGATAATTATTATGGCAGTGGGAGAAGTAATTCAGGTAATCGGCCCGACGGTAGATTTGAGGTTTCCGGAGAAAGAGGGGCCCCAGCTTTATAACGCGGTCAAGATCGAAGATGCTGCGCGTTCAATCAATCTGACTCTGGAAGTGGCGCAGGATATCGGAAATAATACCGTGCGCTGCATTGCACTGGGCCCGACCGACGGCTTGGTACGCGGCATGAAGGCAAGGGATCTGGGAGAGCCTATCAATGTCCCTATCGGCCCGCAGACATTGGGAAGGATTTTTAACCTGCTCGGTGAGCCGATCGACGGGCGAGGGGCCCTAGCACACCCTGAAATGCGCTCACCCATACATCGCGCCACTCCAAATTTTCAGGAACAACTGCCCATCAGCTCTATTTTAGAGACAGGATTAAAAGTCATAGATTTACTGGCGCCTATCCCTAAGGGAGGTAAGGTCGGGTTATTCGGTGGGGCCGGAGTGGGAAAGACTGTTATCGTTATGGAATTAATCCGTACTATCGCAACCGAGCATGGCGGCGTCAGCGTTTTCGCGGGAGTAGGAGAGCGTACCCGCGAAGGTAATGAATTGTGGCAGGAATTAAATGCGTCCGGTGTTATAAAAAACAGCGCCCTGGTCTTCGGACAAATGAATGAGCCGCCGGGAGCGCGACTACGCGTGGGGTTATCGGCATTGACCATGGCGGAATATTTCCGCGATCAGGAGAAAAAAGACGTTTTAATATTTATAGATAATGTTTACCGTTATATCCAGGCGGGAAGTGAAGTCTCTACGTTGTTGGGGCGTATGCCTTCGGCAGTAGGTTATCAGCCGAATCTTTCCACAGAAGTGGCGCAGTTGGAAGAGCGCATCGCCTCTACACGTAACGGCTCGATCACCTCTATTCAGGCGGTCTATGTTCCGGCGGACGACCTTACTGACCCTGCTCCGGCTGCGGTCTTTTCGCATCTGGATGCAAAAATTGTTTTGTCGCGCCAGATCGCGGAGCTGGGCATTTATCCTGCGGCAGACCCGCTGGATTCCACCTCGCGCATTATGGACCCTCGCATCATCGGAGAAGACCATTATAATACCGCATTAAGCGTGCAGCGCGTGCTCCAGCGCTATAAAGACCTGCGCGATATCATTTCTATCTTAGGTCTGGATGAATTATCCGATGAAGATAAATTGATCGTATCCCGCGCGCGCAAGGCCCAGAGATTCTTTTCACAGCCCTTTTTTGTCGCCGAGGCATTCACCGGAATGAAAGGGAAGTACGTAAAGTTAGAAGATACTATCAAAGGTGTTAAGATGATCATTGATGGTTCGCTCGATGACCTTCCCGAGCAGGCATTTTATATGGTCGGTTCCATTGAAGAGGCCATAGAGAAAGCTAAGCAGTTGGAGATTTCCTTAAGATAATGGATAAGATTTTTCATATCGACATCCTTACTCCGCAAGAGACGATATATTCCGGCGAAGGTGTTTCTATGGTAGTACCCGCGCAATTGGGTTATCTGGGTATTTTGGCGGATCACGCCCCGTTGGTAGCTAATATACTTCCCGGAAAAATCACCGTGCGTGAGCCTTCCGGAAACCCGCGGGAGTTTGCGGTAATGAATAAAGGAATCCTCGAGGTTTTCTCCAATAACGCCAGCATCCTTTTGGACAATGCGTAAATTGCGCAATCCTCTGAACCAACTCCTGCCAATAATCTTAATATTTCTATTCTTAGGCTGTAATAATAAAGAGGCATACCGTAAAGTATGTTTTAAGGATTTCTGCGTGCGGGCCGAAATTGCCACCGCCCCTTTAAAAAGGGAGGCCGGGTTAATGCATAGAAAGAATTTATTGCCGGGAGAAGGGATGCTTTTTGTTTTCGAGAAAGAAACAGAACACTATTTCTGGATGAAGAATATGTATATACCGTTGGATATCATCTGGGTGGATGCGGATAAAAGAATAGTCGGAATATTGTCCGAGGTGCAGCCTTGCTCGCAAACGTGCCCGAGTTTAACGGTAGGGATGCCTTCAAAATACGTCCTTGAAGTCAACGCCGGGTTAACAGCCGGACATCGGCTTAAAATCGGGGATGCCTTAAGTTTTTAAAAACTTGACAAGGTTATTTTTGAAGTTATTATAATTATTAACTAGTTTTGCCCTGCAAAGAAGCAGGGCAGTAAGGTTTTTCAAAGAGCGTAAGACAAAGGCGTCTTAGGGGCTTGTAGGGCGCTTTTATTTTTTTACCATCTAATGCCTAAAACTTAGGCAAACGCTGCATATATTTTAACAAAGGGAGGGGAAATGATCCAGTGGCCAAAGTCAAATGATGTGCTGGGGACCGTAAACCGGGGAAATCCGGCAGAGTCGGGGTTGTGTACTCTCTGCCGCGCGGATTGTACGGGAAAATGTGAAACATTTTTATCTTCCTTAAGGGGAAGAAAAATGCTTTACCCGAGAGATTTCGGCACCATCACCGCGGGCTCCTCAAACACCGCGCACATCGGGGTCAATTATAATGCCTTGCGCATTAACGGTTATAATTACGGAGCCCATGGCCTTCCTAAAGGGCTCTCAAATTCTGAAGACGATTGTATATTCCCTAACGTAAATATCGAAACTGAATTCGGACAGAAGATCAAAACTAAGGCGAAGGTTCCGATCATGACCGGTGCGTTAGGTTCTACATTTGTAGCCGCGAAATACTGGGAGTCTTTTGCCGTGGTCGCGGCACTCGTCGGTTTTCCCATTGTTATCGGCGAGAACGTGGTGGGAATATTTCCCATTGTTATCGGCGAGAACGTGGTGGGAATAGACCAGAAGGCGGAGATAAGGAATGGCAAGATCATCAAAGCCCCCGAACTTGACAGGAGGATCGATACTTTCTTGCGTTATCATGACGGATACGGAGCTATAATCGTGCAGATGAATGTGGAAGATACGCGTAACGGTGTAGCTGAATATGTCATCGAAAAATACGGGGATAAAGCGATCATCGAGCTTAAGTGGGGGCAGGGCGCCAAGTGTATCGGAGGCGAAATCCAAGTCACCAGCCTGGAATACGCGTTATTCCTTAAGAAGAGGGGTTATGTAGTCGATCCCGATCCGGCATTACCGGAAGTTCAGGAAGCATTTAAACATAAGGCGATAAAGTCATTTGCCCGCCATAGCCGCTTAGGCTATACCGGACTTGCATCGGAAAAGGGAGTCGAAGATAATTTTATGCAAGCGGTCAAATATCTGCGTAAGATCGGCTACGAAAGAATATCCTTAAAGACCGGTTCTTACGGGATGGAAGCGCTGGCTATGTCGATTAAATACGCAACCGAAGCCAAGCTCGATCTTCTTACTATCGATGGTTCGGGCGGTGGCACCGGTATGAGCCCCTGGAATATGATGGAGTCATGGGGTGTTCCTTCGTTATTGCTGCACGCTAAGGCGTATGAGTATGCCAAATTATTGGAGAAGAAAGGCAAAAAGATTGTGGATATGGCTTTTGCCGGCGGATTAGCTCGAGAAGACCATATCTTTAAGGCGCTGGCATTGGGCGCTCCGTTTACTAAGCTCGTCTGCATGGGCCGCGCATTGATGATACCCGGATTCCTGGGCTCAAACATCGAAGGCGCGTTGAATCCGGAGGTAAAAGCCAAGGTAAGCGGCAGTTGGGATAAACTTGCTCCCGTAGTCGCGGAATTCGGCACTACCCCTGATGAGATATTCGCCGGATATTATGATGTCCAGAAAAAGGTCGGCAAAGATGAAATGAAGAATATTCCTTTTGGGGCAGTTGCGGTGTGGACATTGTCGGATAAACTTGCGGCGGGGGTGCAGCAGTTGATGGCCGGCGCCAGGCGTTTCTCGCTTAAGGCGATTACCCGCAGCGATATATTCTCCGCTAACCGCGAGACCGAAAAAGAGACAGGCATTACCTATATCACTGAATGGGCTGATGATAAAGCCAAGAAAATATTAAAAAGCTGATTATTAGCTGTAACTAGTAATACTAAAGCGCCCTGAGTAATGTCAGGGCGCTTTTTTATTATTGCGCGTTGGCAGGATTAGCAGTAAAATAACAATGAGATGAATAGAGAAGAAGCCCTATCTGAGTTTCTTAACGGCATGCGCATCGCGTTAAGCAGCGCCTACGCCTATCCCAGGGAACACCCCCAATTTCTAAAATCAGCACAAGATTTGAAGTTAAGAATCGAAGGTCTCCTGCCATTTTTAAATCCCGTCAAAATCAACATAGGTCCGGATTTCCTCATCATCGATAAACGGAAACTGGAAAAATTAGCCTTATACTCCGAGTTGGCGCAGACATTTCATTTGCGTAAGATCAAGAGCCTGGAGTTTAAATCCGGATTGACCACAGAGGAGGTTTCCGGGTTCCTGGACGCTATAGCTCGTCCGGTCAAGGACGCTGTCAGCGAGGGGAGCGCTGTTTCCCATTTTAAAAGATCGCTTTACCCGCATATTAGCGCGCAGGAGCTGGATTATTCCGGGTTCTTGCGCGAGGAGGGATTTGAATCTAAGGATATCTGGCAGGATATTTTCTCCGGCACCCTAAGCCAGGAGGATGAAAAGAAGTTGAGCGTCTTCGCAGATAACTTTGCCAAGGTCATTGCCAGGTTTTCCGCAGGGGATATAGTCAATAATGACCGTTTGAGGGAGAGCCTCGGCCACTTCCTTGCTTATATGAAAGAAAAGAATAAAGAAAGGTATATTCTATGCGCCGCGGATTTGCTGCGCTTAATATTGCGCAGCAGGGAGGCTATTGATAGCAAGGGTTTGGCTCAAGTGAAATTGATGTTTGAGGGTATTGACAAAGAAAGTTTGGCCCAAATAGTGGTCGATGAGATATCGGGTAATGAAGAATTTGATTCCGGTAATTTTGCCTCATTCCTGGAATTGGTAGATGAAAAGACCCATAAAGATATTGCTGTTTTTCTGGAGAAAAAGTTCAGAGAATCAAAGCTCGCCAATACTAATCCGACCGCCGCCCAGCGCATTAAAGAGATATTAACTTCTTCGGAAGATTCCCTTATATTGCCATTTTACCGCCATGCGCTCCGTTCTATTATCGAAGAAAACCCGGTAGACTCGTCCCTGGAGTTTGAGCAGGAGCGGGTTGATTATAACTATCAGTACATACTTTTAAACCTCGCCGAGAATGTAAGCGAGGCGGATAAACTGGACCTGCTCTCCGTGCGTTTAACTAAGGCATGCGAGACCGCCAGTGCAAGAAAAGATATTGAGTTCCTAAGGCTTGCCCTTGAGGTCGTCCGCAGGAGGGCCGGCGAGTCCGAGGAAATCAAAAAAACACTTTCAGGAGTGGAGAGCGTGATTGCCCGCGGTAATGAGATCATGATATTCGAGCCAAGCATGCCTAAGGGCGCGGCGGAGCTGGCTGATAGCTTTGATAATAGCACCCTGGGGTTGAGTTATTATATGAAGAAGATATTCGAAGAAGGGAATACCTCTCCGGAAATATTAAAATGCCTGTTTAAATTTTTCCCCGAGCAGATAACCTACTTTTGCAAGTCCCTTAAACAGAGGCAGGCGGATATAGATTTTATTTTTGCCATAGTCAAAAGCCTGGAGGCGGTTGATTCGCCTCTGGCGATAAATGTGCTTGCCAGTATTTTTTCATTTTCCAATAATTTAGTAAAGACAGAGGTGCTTAGGGTGCTTAAAGGGATACCCGCAAAGATGAGGGGTTTTGTATTGATGAACGCGGTTAAGGACCTTCTTTCCGTACCCAGCCCGTTAGGGATAAGGAATAACATCCTCATTCAAAACCTGACGTTGGTAGAGGAGCTGCATTTACATGAAGCCAGGAATTTAGTCGAGGATTTGAGCAAGAGGCCGTATTTCTGGAACTATGGTTTAAGGAAGAGGGCCGCAGAAGCCCTTAAAAACTTATAATGGCCGATATTCAGCACGCGTTTAAAGAACTGATTTTTTGCCTGCAGACTTCCCGGCTCTACCCGAGCTGGCATCCGGAATTCAAGAAGTCCGTAGACAGGGCTTATATAGCGCTTGCCGCTGCTTTAAAAGACAAGACCGAGCTTGTTATCGGTATTGTGGCCGGAGAGCTGGCTTTTGAAAAAGAGATATTCTTTGATTTGAGCCTTAGGGTCAAGCCGATGATAGAGCAACTTAAAGAAAAGGGTATCGAGAGGATATCGATATATTCCGGGCTGACTCTCGAAGAATTGAATAATTTTATCGCCATAATAAATTCAAAAGACGATCCGAGCTTGCTTAGCCGAGAGGCTATGATCGCCGCGGGCATAAAAAATATAAGCGTAGGCAAGATTAAAACAGCGCTGGCTTCATCGCTTTCCGAAAAAGCGGCGAACGCGATAAATTTCTTAGGCCTTTACGACGAGTCTTTGGATAAGGTGACGGGGTCTTTGGAGGATGTCTTAAACGCGCAGACGCTTGACCACCTTACATTGCAGGTTACGATGAAAACCGTGATGGAGAACCTGCTGGGGAGGCACCAGGACTTTTTGAATATAACCGCGGTAAAAAGATATGACTTGAGCACCTTCGCGCACCTTTTTAATACCGCGATCCTTTCGATGTATTTCTCCGCGCGTATGGGTTTTAATCAAGAAGCGGTGCGCGAAGTCGGGGTTGCTGCCCTCTTTCATGATATCGGTAAACACTACATTTCAAGGAAGATCATCCGCAAGCCGGGAAGCCTTACGGTCGATGAGTTAGACAAAGTCAAGAACCACGTTATCCTTGGAGCCGAACTCCTGCTTAAGTATGTCGACGGTTTAGGGGAACTCCCGCTGGTAGTCTGTTTTGAACACCACCTGAAATACGACCTCTCGGGGTATCCTAAGATTTCTTTTTACAAGAAGCCGCACATCGCAAGCCTTATCGTAGCTATCTGCGACGTATACGACGCGCTCTCCTCCCGCAGGTCTTATAAGAGCGATTATCCCCCTCTATTGATCTATGAGATCATGAATAAAGACAGGGGTAAGGCTTTTCACCCTGGGCTCTTAGATAAGTTTTTCCAAACCATCGGCGTCTGGCCGCAGGGGATATTTGTCGGTTTAAGCGATTCCCGGATAGCCGTAGTCCTGGAGGAGAACGAGGATGATATATTCTTTCCTAAAGTAAGGATCGTTTCCGGGGCAGGGACAGGGAGTGTGATCGATCTAAAAGATATGAAAGATAGTCTGAAGATCGAGCGCTATCTTAACCCTCTTACGGAAGGCAAGGAATTCCTGGGAAAAGTTTGACAAGTAAAATATTTATGTTATAATTAACCAATGCTGGGGATAGTCAAACATAATTTATACAAAACAATGGCGTTTAGAGGCCGGATTGTCGGCGCTAAACGCCTTCTTTTTGGAGTAAAAATATGGCAAAATTCATCTTTGTAACCGGCGGCGTCATTTCAAGTTTAGGTAAGGGGATAGCTTCGGCTTCCATAGGAAAGATCCTGGAGTCCAGGGGGTTAAAAGTGACCTTGATGAAATTAGACCCCTATATCAATGTTGATCCGGGGACGATGAATCCGTATCAGCATGGGGAAGTCTATGTCACCGATGACGGCGCGGAGACCGACCTTGACCTGGGGCATTACGAAAGATTTACCCAGTCCGAGAGCACTAAATTTAATAACGCGACCACCGGACAGGTTTATAACGCGGTAATCGGCAGGGAGAGAAAAGGCGACTACTTAGGCAAGACCATTCAGGTCATCCCTCATATTACTCAAGAGATAAAAGACAGGGTCAAGAAGGTCGCTCAAGTCTCTGGGGCAGATATCATTATCGTTGAAATCGGCGGGACGGTTGGAGATATCGAGAGTCTCCCGTTTTTAGAAGCGGCGCGGCAATTCAGATTGGATATGGGGGAGAAGAATGTTCTCTATATTCATCTGACGTTGATCCCCTATATCAGGGTGGCGGATGAGATCAAGACCAAACCTACGCAGCACAGCGTCCAGACCCTGCGCGAGATAGGAATTCAACCGGATATACTGGTCTGCCGCACGGAGAAGGCTTTAAGCGACGAGGTAAAAGAGAAGATATCGCTTTTTTGTAATGTAAGGAAAGAGGCGGTAATCGAAAGCCGGGATGTGGAGAGTATTTACCAGGTTCCGCTCGTTTTTAAGAATCAGATACTGGATGAAATAATCTTGAGCCATTTTAATCTTATATCCAAATCTTCAAACCTCTCCGAATGGGAGAAGAATGTCGTAGAAAAAGCGCTCAACCCGAAAGAGAAAGTAAAAATAGCCTTTGTGGGAAAATACATCACATTACAGGATGCCTACAAGTCGGTATATGAAGCGCTCACTCATGCCGGGATCAGCAATGACGCAAGGGTAGAGATAAAGAAAGTCGATTCAGAGGATATCGAAAGAGAGGGCGCGGATAAATTCCTGAAAGATGTAAGCGCGGTGATTGTTCCCGGAGGTTTCGGCTCGCGCGGGGTGGAAGGAAAAATCAAGGCGATCAAATATGCCCGCGAGAAGAAGATTCCCTATTTAGTGTTTGCCGCTCTAATAAATTCCCTGAATAATGGGTGTGCTGCATCAGGCTTGGATTTAAACTCGGGGTGAAACTGTACCGCGATAAAATAAGGATGGTCCTTTAACTCCACGATCTCAACCAGGTCCTTCTTTTGATAGGTCCCGGAGAAAACCATTCCCTTTTTCTCGAATAACTTGCGGAACTTATTATTGAATTCATATCTGTGGCGGTGCCTTTCCAGAATAATATTTTTCCGGTAGACTTTAGCGGCCAGGGTGTTCTTCTTTATTTTACAAGGGTATGCGCCCAGGCGCATGGTTCCTCCCAGATCCTTGATATTTGCCTGTTCAGCCAGAAGGCTGATTACCGGATACTTGGTTTTCGGCTTAAACTCTGTGGAGTTGGCATCCTTTAACCCGCAAAGATGGCGCGCAAATTCTATAACCGC
>JAPLLM010000054.1 GCA_026387555.1 Candidatus Omnitrophota bacterium
AATGATAAGATAACGGTGGCTAAAATAAAAGCCATGCGTCCGAAGAAGATCTTGATCTCCCCTGGCCCGGGAAGGCCGGAAGACGCAGGTATATCCTGCGCATTGATCAGGGAATTAGCCGGGAAGATCCCCATATTAGGCGTTTGCCTCGGGCATCAGGCTATCGGATATACTTTCGGCGGGAAAATTATCAATGCCAAAACGCTTATGCACGGCAAGACTTCTATGATATACCACAATAAAAAGGATATATTCAAAGGAATACCTAATCCGTTTGAGGCAACGCGGTATCATTCTTTGATCGTTGACCGCAAGACCCTGCCGGAGTGCCTGGAAGTCATCGCCTGGACCAAAGAAAAAGAGATAATGGGTTTAAAACATAAGAAATTACCGCTTTGGGGAGTGCAGTTCCATCCGGAATCGGTGCTCACGCTCTGTGGAAAAGATATCCTGGCAAATTTCCTTAAAATAAAATGATAAGCGAAGTAACTGCGATTCTGACTTCAGGAAAAGACCTTAAGAATGACCAGATGAGATCGGTCATGGAGGAGATCTTAGGCGGCAGCGCTAAAACTGATGAGATCGTCTCGTTTTTGAAGAGCTTGAGCCTGCAGGGCGAGACAGTCGAAGAGTTGACTGCGGCAGTCAAGGTTATGCGTGAACACGCGACCAAGATCCGCACGCACAATAAAGTGGTATTGGATACCTGCGGCACCGGTGGAGACAAAAAGGGGACGTTTAATGTCTCTACGGCAGTAGCGATTGTTGCCAGCGCCTGCGGTATAGCTGTGGCTAAACACGGGAACCGCGCAGTATCCAGCGCCTGCGGTAGCGCTGATATATTAGAAGCCTTAGGGATCAATTTAAATTTAAGCCCGGCGAAACTGGAAAAGTGCCTTAATGAAGTGGGTATTGCGTTTTTATTCGCGCAAAACCTGCATCCGGCGATGAAATACGCTATGCCGGCGCGCAAGGCTATCGGAAAGCGCACTATTTTTAATATTCTCGGCCCTTTAAGCAACCCGGCAGGGGCAACGCATCAGTTAGTAGGTGTTTATGAAATGAATTTAACGGAAACCCTGGCTGAAACGCTTAGCGACTTGGGTGCTGTGCACGCCTTGGTCGTCCACGGCGAAGACGGATTAGATGAAGTAAGTACTACCGCTAAAACGCATGTCTGCGAAGCGCATAAAGGTAAGATCCGCAGTTATGAAATTGCGCCGGAAGATTTCGGCATACAAAAAGCAAGCTTAAGCGATTTAAAAGGCGGCGATTGCGTAGAAAATGCGAGCACCCTGATTGGAATTCTGCAGGGCGAAGAAGGGGCAAAGCAAGATATCGTCCTATTAAACGCAGGTTGCGCGATTTATGCTGCGGATGGCGCAAGGTCTATTAAAGAAGGGATTGATTTAGCCAGAGGTGCGATAAAATCCGGGAAGGCAATGAGGAAGCTGGAGTTATTAAAGGAGTTTACGCTTAAGAATGCCTAAGAGGGATGTATTAAAAGAAATAATAGCTAAGAAAAGAGAGCGGCTGGTTTTAGCCAAACAGACCCTTACTGAAGAAGATTTAAAGGTTAAGGTCCAGGGCCTGGCGCCGACCCGTCCGTTTATCGAAGCGATCAGCAAGCCCAAGCAGATCTCATTGATCGCCGAGATTAAAAAGGCTTCTCCGTCGGCAGGGGTCATTCGTCAGGACTTTAATCACATTGATATCGCCAAGATTTATCAGGAAGCCGGGGTGCAGGCGATCTCGGTATTGACCGAAGAGGATAATTTTCAGGGGAGCGTTAATTTTTTAAACGAAATCAAGCAGATCACCACTGTTCCCTTATTAAGAAAAGATTTTATCATTGAGCCGTATCAAGTCTATGAGTCGCGTTACTACGGCGCAGATGCCATACTTTTGATCGCGGATGCTCTTACCCAGGAAACTATTTCGGAATTAGTTGAAATTGCTACTGGTTTAGGCCTGGATTGCCTGGTGGAAGTGCATACGGAAAGAGAATT
>JAPLLM010000048.1 GCA_026387555.1 Candidatus Omnitrophota bacterium
ACACTGGTCATCGTCACCGGTGACCGTGATATTATTGGCTTTGCCGGTCAATATTCGCGCCAACTGATATTGGGCGTAATTCGTATCTTGAAATTCATCGACTAGGATATATTTAAACTTCTCCTGATATTTTTTGAGGATCATGGGGTGCTCGCGCAAAAGCTGAAGTGCTAAATAAAACTGATTTCCGAAATCCAGCAGGCCTTCTTTAGCTAAAAGCGACTGATATTTAGCATAGGCAAGGCCTACCTCCATCTGCTGCTGGGCCAACTCTTGCATAGCCGCGTCATCAGGAGAGGCTTTGGCTTCAATTGCAAAATCCTGGGCGTATTTAAGGTAAGCTTCGGGTGAGATATCCTCGTCTTTGCAGTCGGGTCTGCTAAGGGACGGAAATAAGAAAGTTCAAACTCAAAAAGGTGCTCGCGGAAGAATACCGCAGCTTCGGACTGGGTCAAGACCTTAAAATCCGGGTCAAGCCCTGCGATAATGGCGTTTTCGCGCAAGATCCGGTCGCCAAAGGCATGAAAGGTCGAAATCCAGATATCCGTGTAGCCGTAAGGAACCAGGATATCCACGCGTTCCTGCATTTCGTGGCTGGCTTTGTCAGTAAAGGTCAGGGCGAGGATTTCTCCGGTCTTAGCCAGGCCTTCGGACAAAAGCCAGGCAATGCGCCGGGTAATGACCGTAGTTTTACCCGTGCCTGCTCCGGCAATGATCAATAGCGGCCCCTCTTTATGAGTTACCGCCTGCAGTTGTTCCTTGTTTAGACCTTCGAGTATATTATTCATAATTCTAGGAGTTTTACGGGAGACGCCGGTGAAGCCTCGAGGAGCGTTTAAAGCGACGAGAGGCAAACCGGCGGCAGGACCCGTAAAACTCTTGCAATAACCTTCTTGACAATATCCCTATTTCGGGTATACTTAAATCCTACTAAAACAGGAGTTAGACAAAATGCTTAAAAAATGTATTATATGCGGTAAAGGCGAAATGACCGGTAAAAAGATCGCCCGCAAAGGTCAGTACAAGGCCAAAGGCGGAACCGGCTCTAAGATTGCCCGCTGGACCATGCGTAAATTCCTGCCCAATCTACAAAAGATGCGTATCGTACTCAAAGGGCACCCCAGGAAAGTCTACGTCTGCGCCAAGTGTATCAAAAAAGGCAAGATCGTCAAAGCCCCAAAGCGTCCCAAATTCCTTAAAACTACTTAAAGAAAATATCCCGGATTTCCAAGATTATGCTGGAATCGTCGCGCCAGGAATCTATCTTGGGGGTATAGACCAGGTCAAAAGACTCCGCGCTCTGCAAACTCTCCTTAAAACTGCTCATCCCGAAACCAATCACCTGCATCGTAACCTTGCCGTCCGTAACCCAAAACTTTATAGTCTCACGGGCCATCGTCTGCGGCTCGGATTTTAATTTAAGGTTCCTGGTGTAAAAGAGCGGCTCGGGGTTACCGGAGCCGAACGGCTCCAGACTTTCCAGCTCTGCAACTACTTCCTCGTTTAAATCCGTCAGGCTCAACTCCATATCTACGTCTAAACTCGGCAGCAAATCTTCTATAGTCATTTTTTGATGCGCCAATTTATTGATGTTTTTGCGGAATTCATCGATTGAATCGCGGGTGATCAGAAGGCCGGCAGCCCCCCCGAAAGAATTCAACAGACCCTTACATTCGGTAAGCGCGTCAAATAAATGGAAATTCTTGATCGAGCGCGCCGAACCCTTGCAAAGATTATCGGTTAAAGATATAACTATGGCCGGACGGTAAAATCTATCCGCGATTTTTGAGGCAACTATGCCTAAAACTCCCTGATGCCAGTCTTCCTTGGCAATAACGATTATTTTATGTTCCTTAAAATTAATATCCTTATTGATGATGGCTTCCGCTTCTTCCAAAATCTTCCCTTCTATCTTCTGCCGGTCGCGGTTATGCTGCTCTACGACTTTGGCCAGCTCCGTAGCCTTTTCATGCGAATCGCTCATCAATAAATCCAGGGAAATTTCTGCGGTATCCATTCTGCCGCAGGCGTTGATGCGTGGAGCAATAATAAAACTGACAAAGGTCGAGGTGAATTTCTTATCCTTGATACCGGCTTTTTCGATCAAAACCTGCAAGCCGTGGCGTTTAGTTTGCGATAAACGCTGCAGGCCTTCCTTAGCAATGATGCGGTTCTCTCCGGTAAGAGGAACACTGTCAGCAATGGTCCCTAATGAGACGATATCCAATTCTTCTTCTAACGAGGAATTGCTCAATGCCTGGGCTAATTTAAAAGCTACACCTACCCCGGCAAGCTCGCGGAATTTGTATCCCGAATCTTTAGTTTTAGGGTTAATAGTAGCGGAAGCTGCGGGAAGATGCGGGCTGGAAGGTTCATGATGGTCAGTGATAATGACTTCCACGTTTTGCCGGCGCAGCTCTTCTATTTCTTTATGGTTGCTGATGCCGCAGTCAGCGGTGATCAATAACTTCACGTTCTTTTTGGCAGATGGTGCGATACCTCAAGCCCCATCTTGTTTAAAGTTTCTTTCAGCACTGTCAGGGCAGTGATCCCGTCCACGTCATAATCACCAAAGACCAAAACCCCCTCTTTAGCCGCCTGCGCTTTTTTGACCAGGCCGACTGCTTTATGCATATCGGTGAATGTATAAGGATCAAGTAAATGCTCGATCTTGGGTTTGAGGAAAATTTCGGCTTCTTTTACGGTGCGGATGCCGCGATTAGCTAAAATCTGGGCGAGGATTTTGGATATTCCTAATTCGTTCTGGAAGGTGTTCTGGATATGGACGTGCGGCTGGGTGATGTTTAAGACTTTATGCGAACGCATTTACATCTTCTCGGGCTTTGAGACTCCTAAAAGATCCAAACCGGCGGCTAAAACTATTTTTGTCGCATCGATCAAGGCAAGCCTTGCTTTAGTCAAGGCGTCATCCGTACCTAATACGCGGTGTAAATCGTAAAACTTGTGAAATGCCTGGCCCAGCTCCTGAAGATAAACGGTAAGCATATAGGGGTCAAGCGTAGAGATACAAACATTGATGGTTTCCGTAAATTGGGCGATTTTCTTCGCCAACGCCATCTCTTCTTTTTCTTTTAATAGCGTAAAATCGGCGTGTTTATCGGCTTTGATAGCGCTTGAGCGCAAAATACTGGAAATCCTGGCGTGCGCGTACTGCACGTAATAAACCGGATTATCCGCGCTCTGCTTTTTAGCCGTATCCAGGTCAAAATCCAGGTGGCTGGAAGTCTTACGCATTAAAAAGAAGAAACGCGCCGCATCTTTGCCCACTTCATCCAGGACTTCGCGTAAGGTTATATACTGGCCCTTCCGGGTAGACATCTGCACGGGCTTGCCGTCACGGTAAATCGTAGCTAACTGGACGATAATAATAGAAAGCGCGCCTGCGTCATGGCCGAGCGCCTGAATGCTTGCCTTAAGCCGGTTGATGTAGCCGTGGTGATCCGGGCCCCACATATTGATGAGCAGTTCGAAGCCGCGGCGGAATTTATCTTCGTGATAAGCGATATCCGGGGCCAAATAAGTCATAGACTTATCGCTTTTAATCACTACGCGGTCTTTATCGTCACCGAAAACCGTAGACTTAAACCAAAGGGCGCCCTCCTCTTCATAAAGATAGCCCTTATCCTTTAATTTTTCGAAAACATTCTTAATCTTATCGCTGTCTTCGAGTGCCTTCTGCGAATACCAGTAATCGAATTTCACTCCGAAGTCCTCGAGTTCCTTCTTTATAATATCGAGGATATAATTTCCTGCAAAATCGCCCAAGCCTTCATGCGCGATTTTCTTCTCTTTAGCGATCTTTGCGATTTCGTAAATATATTCGCCCTGATAATAATTCTCCGGAAATTCGATCTGCTCTCCTGCCAGCTCCCGCATTCTCAAATCCACGGAATTACCCAGGATGTTTATCTGATTACCCTTATCATTAAGGTAAAATTCTTTTTTAGGCTTAAAACCGGCAAAATCCATGATACTGGCTAATACATCACCCACTGCTGCCTGACGCGCGTGGGCCACGGATAGCGAACCCGTAGGATTTGCGCTGACGAATTCAAGCAACACCTTTTTACCTTTACCCAGATTGATCTTTAAAGCTTCCGGGCCGCGGCTTAAGATCTCTTTAAGCTCTTCGTAATAATAATCATCGCTTAAATAAAAATTAATAAAGCCTGCGCCCTCGGCCTTGATCTCTCTTATAAATCCTTTAGCAGAGGCATTTTTGTTGATGGCGTCGATTATGCAGGCCGCGACTTCGCGGGGGTTTCTTTTATGGACTTTGGCTAATTTTAAGGCGATATTGGTTGTGAAGTCCCCGAAACGTTTATCGGTGGGAAAATCCAGATAGACATCGGCTTCCTTAAATCCGCACTGGTCCAAGGCGGCCTGGATCAAATCTAAAAGTAGTTCTTGAATGTTTTTTTTCATCTTTGAAGTTGAATTTTGCAGGCCTTTAGTAACGGCGGGAAAACTTAAGCGCTTTTGGTGATCCGGACCTTTTTAGCGTCGGACCAAAGACGCTCCAAAGAATAAAACTCTCTCATCGGTTTATTGAAAATATGCGCAACGACTGATACGAAATCTAAGACGATCCAGCCTGACTCGTCGCTGCGTGGCACCTTTGAGAGAGATTTTATTCTGTCTGCGTCAAGTTCGTCTTCTATCGCTTTAGCTACGGCGCTGGTCTGCCGGAGCGAATTTGCGCTTGCAATGACAAAATAATCGCAGAAGCCGCCGATTTTGCGCATATCAAGGCAAATGACCTTCTCGGCCTTCTTGGATTTAGCGATAGAAGCAATACGTAAAGCTAATTTCTTGGGTTCTATTTAGACTTTCTACTTAGCGTTACCTAAGATCTTGTACATCCCGGTGTAAGTACATATAGACATGGTGCCATTTCTCTCTCAGG
>JAPLLM010000061.1 GCA_026387555.1 Candidatus Omnitrophota bacterium
ACGGTGACCGCGAATTTCGATAAAGGAAAAAAGAATATCACGGTAATAAAAGACGGCGCTTCTATCGGATCGGATACCATTCTGGTCGCTCCGGTGACGGTGGGTAGACGCGCAGTAACGGGCGCAGGTTCGGTAGTAGCCAAAAGAAAGAATATTCCTGACGGAGTGACGGTCGCCGGAGTCCCGGCAAGAGTACTTAAGCCAAAGGGGAAATAATATGGATAAAATCGCGGTTTTCAGCGGATTAGCGCATCCGGAATTAGCCGGTAATATTTGTAAGTGTTTAAAAATAAAATTATCCGACGCTTTCGTGGGCAGATTCAGCGAAGGAGAGATCCGCGTCAAGATCAACGATAACGTGCGCGGAAAAGATGTTTTTATAATCCAACCTACCTGCCCTCCGTCTAACGAAAACCTGATGGAATTATTGATCATGATCGACGCGATGAAGAGGGCCTCGGCTACGCGCATCACCGCCGTCATTCCCTATTTCGGTTACGCCCGCCAGGACAGGAAAGACCAGCCGCGCGTTCCCATCACCGCGAAATTAGTGGCGAATCTCCTGACTGTCGCCGGGGCCAACAGGATACTTACTATGGATCTGCACGCCGGCCAGATTCAGGGTTTCTTTGATATCCCTATGGATCATCTTTTTGCCATAGGCGTATTTATCGAATACTTCAAAAAAATAAATCTCAAAGACCTGGTCATCGTTTCGCCTGACGTAGGCGGCATAAAGATGGCCCGGGCCTACGCTAAAAGAATTGGCGCGTCCTTAGCCATAATCGACAAGAGGCGCGAGTCTCCGGCTAAGCCCGAGGCAATGCATATACTCGGCGAGGTAGATGGCAAGAACGCGATAATCGTCGATGACCTGATCGCTACCGGCAGTTCCTTATTCGAAGGCGTGCATGCCTTAAAGAAGGCCGGGGCAAAAAACATTTACGCGGCTATCTCGCACGGAGTTTTGACCGGGCCGGCGATCGAGCGCCTGGATGAGTGTAAAGAATTAAAAGAGCTGGTTATTACTGACAGTATCCCTCTGGACGGAAAAAAGAAGCATGAACGTATCAAAGTACTGTCGGTTGCCGAGCTTTTATGTGAGGCAATAAAGAGGATCCATAACGAAGAGTCAATCAGTTGTTTATTTGACTAAGAAACGGAGTGTAAGTTAAATGGAAGAGATATTTTTGGAAGTAGAGCAGAGAGAGGGGACAGGGCGGGCTAAAACCAAGGATCTGAAAGAGGGTGGATTTCTTCCCGCGATATTGTATTCGCAGGGAAAAGATTCCATGTCTTTGCAGGTTTCAAACAGCGCCCTGATAAGGCTGGTGCATCAGCACAGGATCGAGGGCGTTATCATCAATTTAAAGATAAAAGGTGATAAGGGTTCAAAAGTGCGCCCCTGCCTGATTAAGGAAATACAATATCATCCGGTCCACGACAACATCATCCACGTTGATTTCAACGAGATCTCGCTTACCAAAGAGATCAAGGTAAATATCCCGATCACGACTAGGGGCGAGCCCGTGGGCGTGAAACAGGAGGGTGGTTCGCTTGAACATATGCTCTGGGAAGTTGAAATCGAATGTTTGCCTACGGATATCCCCAAAGGAATAGAGATCGATATCTCTAATCTTAAACTTAAGGAATCTATTCATGTAAAGGATCTGCCGGTTCCTCCTAAAGTCAAGATTTTGAATGATCCTTCATCCATAGTTCTTACGGTTGCCGAACCCATGAAAGAAGAGGTCGCAGCTGCACCGGCGGAAGGCGAAGCGCCGCAGGAGCCGGAAGTGATTAAGGAAAAGAAGGAAGTCCCTTCTGAAGAAGGCAAGGCCGAAGAACCCAAAGAAAAAGAAAAAGAGAAGAAGTGAAGCTCGTCGTAGGTTTGGGGAATCCGGGCAAAGTTTATTCATCCAGCCGGCACAACGCCGGGTTTATGGTAGTTATAGCCCTGGCTGAAAAGCATAAAGTTTCTTTGAAAAGAGGTTTTCTTAGTTCGTCCCTGACGGCAAAGATCAAAATAAATGGCGAGCAGGTAGTTTTGGCTCAACCGCTCTCATTTATGAATCTTTCTGGCTCGGTAGTAAAAACATTGCTTAAAAAATATAAAATAAGCGCGAACGATCTCCTGGTTA
Organism: Candidatus Omnitrophota bacterium; assembly: GCA_026387555.1. GTDB lineage: Bacteria > Omnitrophota > Gorgyraeia > Gygaellales > Profunditerraquicolaceae > JAPLLM01. The sequence goes on from JAPLLM010000061.1 coordinate 2,142, forward strand.
TTTGCGATGATATGGACCTGGAGTTCGGCAGGCTAAAATTAAGGCCGGATGGATCAAGCGGCGGGCATAAGGGGCTGGACTCAATAAGTAAGTCGCTTGCAAATAACGAATATTGCCGCCTGCGTATCGGCGTGGGCAGGCCTCACGAAAGAATTGACCCGGCGGATTATGTTTTAGCACCGTTTAACAAGATTGAATTAAAAGAAGCGGAAGGCGTCATAGATACGGCAGTCTCTTGCGTCGAGTCATGGATTACGCAAGGCTTATCAGAAACCATGAACAACTACAACAAAAGGAGTAAGAGTAATGAATAAGTACGAAGCAATGTTTATCGTTAAACCGGATTTATCCGAGGAAGACAGAAAGGTGCTTTTTAATTTTATAGGGGAGGCCGTCACCAAACACGAAGGTATGATATCAAACTCCGCAGTCTGGGCGGAGAGAAGGAAATTGCTTTTTCCCATAAAGAAGCAGCTCGAGGGAGTGTATTATCTATTAAACTTTACGCTCCTCCCTAAAGCGGTTAAAGATATAACGCATGCTTATGGGCTTAACGAAAATATCCTAAGAGTCCTTGTTTCTAACTTAGAGTAAGGAGACAATAATGGCAAGTTTTAATAAAGTATTATTGATGGGGAATCTTACCAAAGACCCCGAGCTGCGTTATACACCGCAGGGGATGGCAGTGGTTAATCTGCGCATGGCAGTAAACCGCAGGTATAAGTCTAAGACCGGCGAATTGAAAGAGGAAGTATGTTTTATCACCGCCGTGGCCTGGAACAAACAGGCGGAGACCTGCAATCAGTACCTGCATAAAGGCAGCCCCCTGTTTGTCGAGGGGAGATTGCAGTCGCGTTCCTGGGAGGATAATGCGGGACAAAAACGCAGCGTAATCGAAGTAAGGGCTGAACGTGTCCAGTTTTTAGGTACACCTTCGGGTGCTGCAAAGATTCAATCAACGGATACAGTCGAAGAAATCCATACAGAACCGTCAACGGAATCAGCATGGTTAGCAGAGAGCGAGGAGCAGGCAGATGAAAGTTAAAACCAAATCAACTACGAGGTCAGGCCCGGGAGGAGCAAGGTCCAAGACAAGGACAGGGGCTAAAAAGCGCGATTCACTGATACAAAAGAAAAGATTCTGTAGGTTTTGCGCGGACAAGGTCCAGTTCATCGACTATAAAGACGTAAAGAGGCTGGAGGCGTTTATCAACGAGAGAGGCAAGATGACTTCTTCGAGGATCTCGGGAAATTGCGCCAAGCATCAGAGAAGGAT
>JAPLLM010000057.1 GCA_026387555.1 Candidatus Omnitrophota bacterium
GAAGGTTACGGCTACACTTGTCCCCTTAATTTTTCGCGCCTGCTTCACTGCGCCTTTTAAAATATTAATATGGCCGCGATGCACGCCGTCAAACACGCCGAGCGCAGCAACCGGTTTACTTAACCTGCCAATATTCTCAATCCCATGGAAAATTTTCATTACAGAGTGGATTTTATTTTAGCTAATACTTTCTTGCGGACTGCGGTGATGGTGCCGCGCATAGTGATACCGGCTGCGGCTTTATGGCCTCCGCCGCCGAAGAGCTGGGCGACTTTATTCACGTCAAATTTTCCCTGCGAGCGCAGATTAACCCTTATCTCGCGCTTGACCCCTAAATTTTCTTTAAATAACGCCACTACCTCCGCGCCCTGCATCGCTCTGCCGAAACTCAAAATATGCTCGCTCAAATCAAAGGTTATCTTCTTTCCTTTGAGCAGGTCATGCGGGATCTGAAACCAGACCAATTTACCCGCGCAATCCTTCTTCACGCTGGGAAGAATTCTATTCAGAAGCTTTACCTCTTCATTGGGTATATTTTCATAGACATTTTTATAGACTTGCACCGTATCGATCTTATATTTCATAAGCTCGGCAGCTGCGCGGTGCGTTTCGGCTGTGGTATTGGAATAACGGAACGACCCCGTATCCGTCATTATCCCAGTATATAACGCCAGTGCGGTAGCGGCATCCAGAGGAACGCGCATATATTTAAAGAGTTTATAGACCATCTCCGAAGCCGAGGAAGTAAACGGCTCAACCCAATTGACATCTCCGAATTTAATATTACTGACATGGTGATCGATATTAAGCACGGTTTTCTTTTCCTGGTTGACGCGCCAGACCTCGCCGGTCCTCTTTAAATCCGAACTATCCAGCACAACGAAACAATCAAACGATAGACGCCGTCTGGGAGAATATTTGAATTTCTTTACATTCTCTTTACCGGGAAGAAATTCATATTCAGAAGGCACCGCATCCTCATCCAGGATTACTGCAACCTTCCCTAACTTCTTAAGCAGGTTATAGAAACCGATCTGCGAACCGAGCGAATCGCCTTCCGGATTGACGTGGGCAGTAATAACGAAACTTTTATTTTTTCTTACTACGACGGCGGCTTGTTTTAGTCCCAACTTTACCTCCCCTGGGTTTGCCCTTTGTTTTCTTTACTATCTTTACTTTCTTTATTTTCTTTGCCTTCACGGCCTTCTTCACTTCTTTATTTGCTTCATCCAACTGCTTGATCTCGTTTAAGACCTCATCAATCCTTACGCTGTATTCGCTGGAGCGGTCTTCGTAAAAAGCTATATCCGGAGCAAATTTCAGGTTGACCCTATCCGAGACGAGTTTGCGGATAAAACCTTTTGCGGAATCAAGCCCCTCCTGCGTTTTCTTATAATCCTCATCTTTGCCTAGCACGCTAAAGAATATTTTAGCGTACCTTAAATCATCGGTCATCTCCACGCGAGTGATAGTCACAAATCCCAGACGCGGGTCCTTTAATTTGTCGTGCACGATCAAACTTGCTTCCTGCCTTATCGCTTCCGCTACCTTATCGCTTCTTGCCATTTTATGGTCTCCTGATAATATTTTTGACCAGCCTTAACTCATCCTGCTTGGTGCGTAGTTTCCCGTCAAGCTTAGCGTTAAGTATCGACTTGAATATCTTCTGATAATGCGGCCCGGGCTCGAGGCCTAACCGGCACAGGTCATCGCCGGAAATACTGATGCGCGCCCCGTTTAGATTAAGAAAAAACTTATCGATATTATTCCTAAGGCTATCCCCGCCGAATTTCGCTTTTAAAAGAAGTATCACTTCATAACTTAACGGCTCAAGGCAAGAGAATAATTCCGAAGGGTTGATATCATTCCTTCTTAATGCCGGCGCGATCTTCAATTGAGCGGACTTATAACTTAAGATCCTTATCTCTTCCCCTCTTTTTAAGGCAAA
>JAPLLM010000117.1 GCA_026387555.1 Candidatus Omnitrophota bacterium
AGCAGTGTTTAGCTTCTAGCTCCAGAAGCTCATCCGTAGACTTGGGTATTTCGGGCTTAGCGGCCTTGACAGCCTGCTTAGTTCTCATGCGAAACTCCTTTTAAAAAAATCGTAAGCGTCTTTCAAGCTCTTGTAGGCAAAACAGGTCATCTTTCTTTCCTTAAAAAACTCCAAGAGCTCGTCTTTGGCAAATACTATATCGGCGTACTGGGCCGGACAGACATCCGATCTGCCGTCACCGATGTATATTATTATAGAGTCGCGTCCGATGTTTGCCAAGAGATTTTTTGTCTTACAGTGGGCGCAGATATGGCAGGTATCGCTAGTGTAAGGAAAGATCGGGATGAGCGCGTCGCGCCCGAGCTTTAATTTATTGGAGTAGACTTTTACCCCCTTTATTCCGTTAAGCTTGAATATGCGTTTAAGTATGTAATCAAAGTTGTCGCTTAAAACGATTATCTTTACCCCGCTGGCAGAAAGACCGTTAACGATCTTCTTAAAGTAAGGATCGAGCTTTATTCCGGATAAATACTTGTTCAGCGAGACCTTATCAATACTCAAACCTTTGATCTGGCCTTCGAGGCAGGCGCGCGAGCCGATATGCCCCTTCTTCCACTTCTTCTCCAGGCTCACCCAGAGGTCGTCGCGTGAGAATCGTGGGAGCATATTGTCAAAAACATCGCAGGTAGAGATGGTATTATCAAAATCAAAAAATACTACGCATTTGTCGGGATTAATTATCTTCATTATATGGCGCTTATCCTGATTATGTACTCGTCTCCGAACAGATTAAGTTTTTCAAACTTAAAATACCGGTCGCTCATGATCGCTTCCAGGAACTTATAGGTAGATTTATTCAGGATACAATAGGTCGTCTTCTGATTCTTTAAAAAATCGGATATACTTTCTATAGTATTAAGGTAAGGAACGGGATGTGGGCTGAAGAAATTTACCGCCTTAAACCCTCCGGCGGCGACAGCCACCGGTTTATCCGTATAAAACCTCACCCCGCGCACAAATATCTTAGAGCAAAGTATGGTATTGTCGACCTTGTAATTACTCAAAAGGAAGCTGCAGGCGTTTTTACTGGACACGTGGTCCTCGTAATCTTTATGCGCAAAGAAGACAAAGAAAAGCAGGAGCGGGACACAAACGGAAAGGAGATAAATATTCCAAAGCAGCTTCTTCTTTAACAGCAATACGAACATGACGGCGAGGAGCAGAGTAAATATCCCGATAAAAATATATACCGGGGCGAGATCAATGATATACTTGGAATATTTATTGGCGCTGAATAAGAGGCCCGCAGGCAGGAACAAAAACATAATCCAGGTGATAGATGAAACCACTAAAATAGCTCGGGTCTTTCCTAAGGTTAATTTATCGTGGATATAACTTCCGGTCAAAATCGCCAAGGCGGGAAACATCGGGAGGATATAACTGACTAATTTTGAGTGGGCGAACTGAAAGGCCAAAAATACCGAGCCTATCCAACAGAATAAAAAGAGGTTTTCGGGAGAGGAAACCTTGTTCTTGAAATCGCGAAAGAACTGGCCCAGAGAAGCCAGGACAAACAGCGACCAGGGCGCCATGCAGGCAATCGCGGTTGCGGGATAAAAATACCAGGTATCATTGGAAGCATGCTCCGCTTCTAAAAGCCTGCGCACATGGTCATTGTAGAAGAACTCCCGTATAAATCCTGTTCCGTATTCTTTGATCATTAAGGCATACCATGGAACTGCGATGATCAGAAAAACCAGAAATCCTAACGTAGAAACAGGCGAAAGAATAAATTTCAGTTCCTTTTTAAAAACAAGAAACAACAATACGGCAAAAGCGGGGATCATGATCCCTAAAGGCCCTTTAGCCAATACCGCCAGGGCAGAAAAAACAAAAAACAAAAGTATTCCCGTATTTTTCGTTTTCGGTTTGAGATAACCCGCATAGAAAGAAACTAAAGCCAGGGTTATAAAGACCGAGAAGATCATGTCGGTGAACACCGTACGGGCCATACCGATGTAAAAGCCGGAACCGGCGAGGATCAAAGCGCAAAGGAACGCCTTCTTCCTCTGGCGCCAGGCGGCGGTAGCAAATAAATAGGCCCAGATCACTCCTAGAAAAGCAAAGAGCGCCGGGAAAATACGGGCGCTGAAATTCGATACCCCGAAAACCTCAAAACCGAAACGCATCAACCAATAGGTTAAAATCGGCTTCTCAAATTGCGGCTGGGTAAATAAGATCGGCACACTCCAGGTGTTATTCTGCATCATCTCCTTCGCGGTGCCGGAGTAAAAAACCTCGTCGGGATTAGTAAGGTTCAGTATGCCGTTGCCGAGCATAAAGAACACATAACAAATCACCGCAAGGATAAGTATGTCTTTTGTGATGTCTTTCATTGCTTTCATTGTGTCTTATCCAGCTCCAAGAGCTCTTTTATAGTCACAAAACGGTAGCCCTTTTCTTTTAACCGCTCGATTAACCTGCGCACAGCTAAGACCGTCTCGCGGCGGTCTCCCCCCTCAACCTTAAAAACCCCTCCCGAATCGTGGAATAAAATGATATCACCCGGCTGGATGCGTTTCAAGATATATCTGATGATGTATTTATCGTCAAAGGTCACCCAATCTTTGGAATTAAGCGTCCAGAGGACCGTCTTATACCCCAACTCTACCAATTTCTTCTTCTCTGCCGCAGTAAGCCAGGCCTTAGGCGGCCGGAAGTATACCGTAGTCTGGCCGGTCACATCTTTAATAACCTTCTGGGCCTCTCTGATCTCTTTTTCCAGCTCATCAGTCGTATAATAGATAAGGACATGATGGTCGTAGGTGTGATTTTCAATCTCATGTCCTTCTGCGGCGACGCGCTTAGCCACTTCGGGATATTTGATCACGTGTTCTCCGAGCATAAAAAATGTGGCCTTGACCCCTCCCACCTTAAGCTCATCCAGTATCTTAGGAGTCCATTCCGGAGAAGGCCCGTCGTCAAAGGTAAGGGCTACGACCTTTTCTGAAACGCGCCCGACATAGACCGTCCCCCGGCGCACCAGGACCGCCTGGTCATAAAAGACGGTAAAAACAGCGACTGCCAGAGCGAGGATGAATAAAATTATAAATATGGTTAAAAAGATTCTTTTCATGCGAAGACTCCGGGTATTACCGCCGAACAATAGACGCACTTTCCCTGCTTTACGTTATTCTCCAGTATATTAAAAACTTCCCGTTTTACCAACAATTTCTCGCAGCGCGGGCAATAGGTATCATTCCCCCATTTCTGGATATTTCCGGCGTAGACAAAATTAAGCCCGGCAAGCCTACCTATATCCTCGGCCTTTTTTAAAACTCCTTCAGCGGTAGGCTCAAGCGTATTAAATTTGTAATCAGGATGAAAACGCGATACGTGCCAGGGTATATTTTTACTGACTGAAGCGATGAAGCCCGCAATACCCTTAAGCTCCTCGTCCGAATCATTCTCCCCCGGGATAACCAGAGTGGTAATCTCGACCCAGACCCCGAGTTCATACATAAGCCTTATCGTCTCTTTTACCGGGGCAAGGCTGGCGGAACAAATTCTTTTATAGCTTGAGTCATTAAAAAACTTCAAATCTACATTAGCCGCATCGAGACTCGGCCGGATCAGCTCCAAGGCCTCCCTGCTCATATAACCGTTGGTGACGAATATGTTGTAAAGGCCCTTGGCTTTTGCCAGTTTCGCAGTCTCGAGAGCATACTCAAAGAATATCGTCGGCTCGGTATAGGTATAAGAAATACTCCTGCATTTATTTTTCAGAGCCGCATCCACCAATTCCTGCGCCGAAACAGCCCTGCCTTCGGCAACCACGCCTTTGAAATCCGCCTGCGAAATCTCCCAATTTTGACAAAATCCGCAACGGAAATTACAACCGATGGTAGCTATGGAGAAGCTGTAAGTCCCGGGGAGAAAGTGATAGAGCGGTTTTTTCTCCACAGGATCAACGTGCGCCGCGGCTACTCTTCCATAGGCATGGGTAAAAAGCGCCCCTTTCAAATTCTGCCTCACCCCGCAAAAACCGAATTTGCCGTCGGCAATCCGGCAGCGGTGAGCGCAAAGATTGCAGGCCACAAAATTATTCTCAAGCTTTTCGTAGAGAAGCGCTTCTTTCATATCCTCAAAGACTTAAGCAGTCCTTCATCAACCGGAGATGCCTTAAGGCATGACTCCTGGCCTCCGGCGCGGCGATAAAATATATCGGCATAAACGCTACCGTTCAAATCGCAATAATGAGCCGTGATCCTGCCGGAGAGATCGATCAAATCCTGGGTAGACCCGCCTCTTAATAACGCGGTCGGACCGGCGAGGTCATCCTTAGGATAAAGCAGCCAGTCTCCCTCTCTACCCGCTGATTCCAATAACCCGTTCTCTGACTCATTCCTGCCTACCACTAATTTAACGCCTTTGCTCAAACGGAAATGCCTTCCCAGTTTCAAAAGAATCACCCCGTCCAGAGTCAATTCGTCGTGAAGCATCACATCTTTAAGCCTGCGCGAGAATTCCGGGTCAGTAAGAAGGCACCCTCCGCTGGGGCAAGGATAATCAAATATTGCGAACTCTTTCGCTAAAGCAAACTGCCCTTTTCTGCTCCTGCCGTTGATCGCCAATAATTTATCTCGCGGTATCCAGCCGTTTTTCTCCGGGATGGTCGGCTCCAAGACCTGCGCCGATAGAGGACGAACTACAAAACCCTCTAATTCTGATTCTCTTTCAATGAGCTGCATGGTTTTTAATTTCTGGGACATGGGCCGCTGCCCCAGCACCTCGCCGGTGATCACAAAAGATGCCCCCTCCTGCTCCATGGCGATTTTTGCCTTCTTAAACAACAGAATACGACAGTCAATGCAGGGATTCATATTTGAGCCGTAACCATGTTTAGGCTTTCTTACTATCTCAATAAATTCCTCCGAAACATTAACGCTGATCAATTTAATCCCCAACTCTTTAGCAACTTTTCCTGCGCCGTGCACGCAACCGCTGGATGAGCGCTGGTTACACAGGCAAAACGGGCTTATGGTATTAAAAGCAACCAGTTCAATCCCCAGGTCTTTGGTTAATTTTGCGGCCAGAGTGCTATCCAGTCCGCCGGAAATCAACGCAATAGCTTTCATATCAGCGCAAAATCCCAAAGTTAAGTATCCCCCCCACGACAAGACTGATGCCTATCATTATAGAGGTTGCTTTTACTAAATTTTTAAAACCCAACTCTTTAAACAATACCACGAATGTCGCGACACACGGAAAAGACATTGCCAGCAAGGTCGCCGCGATAAAAAGCTGTTTTGCCGATAGGCCCAAAGGCATAAGCATGCCTACCGCGACATCTTTTCTTAAGAAACCTATAGCCAATGCCACCACCGCTTCTTTAGGCAAACCGAATAAACCTTTTACAATCGGAGCGAATATTCCGGTCACAAAATCAAATGAACGCGTATATATCAGCAAATTGATCAACAAAACGCCCAGCAGGACTACGGGGACAGCCTCGACAAGAAATCCTTTAACGCGGTAATAGAGTTTCTGCCCCAAGATCGCCAAAGGCGGGAATCGATAAGGAGGGATCTCAAGTAAAAACTCCGGGCTAAAACCTTTAAGGGTGCGGTTTAAGATAGCGCCCAGGATTATCAGGACGGAAAATAAAACTAAATATACTCCTCCGACATAAAAACCCCCGAAGCTGCCCAGCAGGCCGAAGATCATCGCCTGCAAAGGGACGCAGGGAACACCGATAGAGATCAATGTCGCGGCGATGAATCTTTCGCGTTTTGATTCCAAAACGCGCGTAGCCATTATCCCCGGCACATTACAGCCGAATCCCAAAAGTACGGGAATGATGGCAAAACCGTGCAGGCCGATGCGGTGCAAAACATTATCCAGAAGTATGGCTAAACGCGGAAGATACCCGATATCTTCGAGTAGGCTTAAAATTAAATAAAATGAGACCACATAAGGCAGGACCATGGCGAATTCAATATAAGGAGCGGTAGTAAGCACTCCTAATGCCTGCCTAAAGTCGATCTTCCCGTTGATAAGGTCGCCTATTAAAAGATGGTGCAGGAATCCGTCCCCTCCTAAAAAAGCGCTTAATTTCATCAACAAGGGCTGATAAAGATTAAAGAAGACCGGATCAAAAATCTTATTGATCAGTAATTCACCCAGTAATCGCACCACCTTAAAGGATGCATAGACTACGGCTACGGACATGAGCAGCCCGGTCAAGGGCCGGATCGAAGCGTCCTCCAGGACTTCTCTTAAGGTATGGTGCCGATGAGTGAGCTTTTGCACCGCTTCGACGATCGAGCCTATCTTAAGCCAGCGCTCCTCGTGGGTAAGCCTCTTCTCTTTTACGATACAGGATTCTTTAATTCTCGAGACGAGTAATTTGATCCCTACTCCGGTTACGGCGCAAGTCGGGATTACCGGCACACCGAGCATCTTTTCAAGCAATGGCGCGTTAATATCGACCCCCCGATGCCCGGCGTCATCGCACATGTTCAAAACTACGATAAGCGGATACCCCTCTTCAATCAGCTGCAAGGTAAGAAAAAGATTTCTCTCTAAATTAGTGGAATCAATAATATTTATTACCGCGCTCGTTTCTTTCGGCGAATCCCTAAGCAGGCCGACTGCCACTTCCTCTGCCCTGGAAGTCGACTCTAATGAATACGTGCCGGGCAGATCCACTACTTCTATCTTTTCTTCGCCGAGAGTAAAGAAGCCTTTCGATATACCTACTGTAGTCCCGGGGTAGTTGGAAGAAATCACGTGCACCCCGGTTAGGCGCGAGAAGACAACGCTCTTACCGACATTAGGGTTCCCGATTAGAAATATTTTATTTATCATTCCAACTCTAAGATTATTTTAGAGGCCATGCTGTGCCCCAAGGCAATGACACTCCTGCCTACTTTTACGGTTACCGGGCCCCTTAGCGCAAAGTGGCTGATCTTGGCGATCTCTCTGCCCTTATAAAGACCCAAGCTCATAAATTTATTTTGCGTGGCGGGCGAAGCGGCTATCTCCGCAATTTTACCCCTATAGTTCTTTTTCGCTTTGATTAAAGAGATTTTCATCAGTTTTTTGATTAAATCAGTGCGGTAAGAATTGTTTGGCTAAAGCCATGAGCGCTATACCCAGCAGGAATGCCAGAAAAGCGGGGGTCGCGCGCGCCTCCCTGCTTTTTTTGTGCATTTCAGGGATCAAGTCCGAGGTGGCGATATAAATAAAGCCCCCGGCAGTTACTGGAAGGATGAAATTAGAGAATCCCCGAAAAGAGTGAAAAGCGAAATAACCCAGAAGTGCGCCTAGCATCGCCATCAAAGCCGAGATAAAATTAAAAAAGAGCGCTTTTTGTTTAGTAAGCCCTCCGTAAACCAGGACTCCGAAGTTTCCCAATTCTTTGGGTATCTCATGCAAGACTATCGCTAACGTAGTCACTAAACCTAAATCTATGGAAACAATAAAGCCCGCCGCTATAGCCAAGCCGTCGATAAAATTATGCACCCCTTCGCCGATCAGGTTAAGGTAAGTGAAGGCGTGGATGCTGCAATCTTCATCATGGCAGTGGCGCCAGTAGAAATATTTCTCCAACAGGAAAAATCCGACTATCCCGAGGATTATATAATAGTATACCTCTATCCCCTTGCTGGCCTCGACCGCCTCCGGTATGATGTGCAGGAACGCCGAACCTATCAGCGCACCGGCGGAGAAACCCAAGAGGCAAAAAAGCAGCTTTTTAAAAAGCTCTTCCTTGATCGCCAGGGTTACAATTCCAATCAGGGAAATAATGCTAACGATAAATGTACTGGTGATTATCCAGACTAAGACCATAGCAGGAGATTATCCTAAGTTCGGCCTTCTGCCTTTATTCGCTTTCTTAGAGCGCCAGTTAAGCTTTCCTCTGCGTTTACGTTTTCCCATGCTGCACCTTCCTTTCTAATATTTAAAATACCTATCAGGGATAGAACTGTTAATATAACGCGAACTTTCGCTGATGCACTCGCTTATCGCTTTCTCCATCGGGGTATTCGCAAAGACCGCCAGATCCCCTTTTAATCCGGAGCCGTTGACCTGCGTTTTATTCTTCCCGGGGATATCAGTAACCTGCCCGCGGATACGCGTTCCCGCCAGGACCTGCGAGGAATGGATGTCTGCAATGCGTATGTTCAAAGTTATATGCGCCTTAGCGCTGGATGCGCCCAATAATCCGCCAAAGGCGCTGCTCTCCGTTCCTCCCCCTCCGCCAATCCCTGACCTGCCTCCCGAGGCTTGAGGCTCAAACTCTAACACTTCCGCGGTAATAATCAAGTCAGCGGTGGCATCATTTCGCTCCAAAACAATGATCCGTTTTGACGAAGACAGGTTATTTACGAGCAACTGTCTTAGTTCGGAGGCGATTTTATTATCCGCCTTTGCCGCCGTGGCCTTAAAATCAGCCACCGTCAAGCGGGCCCTTAGATTCGTCCCTTGCGCCGGGCCGAAAACCGATACTATCTTATTATAATATGAGCACCCGGCAAGGGCCAAAACTAAAAATAGCGCTATATTTACAAAGATTAACCTTTTCATTTATTTTCTTTAATATATTACCTAAGCCCGAGGCTGTCAAGGGAAAGCCGATGGACTCCGGTGGCGACGATCAAGGTCTTAACCCCGGCCCTTTTCCCTGTCTGGGCATCCAGCGCCATATCCCCGACATAAATGGCCTCTGCGGGTCTTACGGATAATTTGCGCATAATTTTATTCAGGATATCCGGATATGGCTTGGCGCGCTTGAGTTTATCGGCGCAGAGTATATAATCAAAATATTTATCGATCTTTAAATGCTTGAGAAGGATCATGGAAAATTCCGTCGGCCGGTTGCTGGCTACCGCGAGTTTCAGCTTTTTCCTTTTTAGCCGGAGCAGGAGGCTTCTTGCGTTAGGAAGCAAGCGCACCCCGGGGCCGACGAGCGCTTTTTTATGATGCCGGCGATAGATCTTCAGCGCCTCATCTATGTCTTTTTGCTTAATAAACGGCTTGAGAAGATTTTCATCACCCCAGCCTACCGCGCGCCGGATTACGGCATCGGTCCGCCGGGAGTAACCCATCCGGAGCATGGTGTAATTAAAGCTTGCGTTTATCGCGGCATACGCGTCTGCCAGCGTACCGTCGATATCAAAGATTACCAGCCTGATCTTTTTCATAAGCCTTAAAAATAAATAGGCAGGAAAGATTTCCCTGCCTATTCCTATTCAAAAAAACCTTAAAATAAACAGCTATTGCTGGCCTGGGCTGACAGGAGCCGGTACGGGGAGGGCTTCCGAACCCAAATCCGCACCACCTGACGCTGTCTCGCCTTTTTCTAAGCTTATATTCTTGGCAATATTAAAGCCGTCCTTGGCAACATAATCCACGCTTAAAGTGTTCTTGATCTTTATCTCGTCCAGCGACTTAACGGATTCGTAAGCAGTCTTCTCATCGACGGAAAGATTTATATCCTTCTCCTGGTCAGTTTCATAATCCAGGTATTTTAATGTCAGGGTTTTATTCATGGGGTCTACTGCGGTAACTCCTGCGTATTAGAGGTGGTTTCTTGGCCGACTACCACCGGTTGAGAAGCCGTAACCGGTTGCCCGACGTTAGATTCTTGCTGATCAGAGGCGGCATAAGTTAAGGATAAAACGGATAGAAAAATCGCGATTCCCGATAATAAAATCAACTTATTCTTCATTAAACACCTCCATTAATTTGCTTCTAATCTATCACAGATAAACCTGACTGTCAAGGAGAACCCCGAAAACATAAATTAAAGTCATAGTATTAAGCCGCAAAGGTTAACAGTAGCGGATCTCTTAAGCGCTGTTAACCCTTGTTTTCAAAAAACTACTCCTTGGCTATTGCTAAGGTGATTATCCCGGCCAAAACCAGGAACGGGCCGGCGCAACCCTTAACTAATTTCCAGGAATCATGCCACCATCCCCACTTGACCAAAAGATACGCTGCCAGGCCTAAGAAAACCAGGCCCAATACGACTTTAAACAGCGCGGAGAAGACTTTTTTGCCTTCCGCTTTTTTCTCCTCTGCCATTTAAACACCTCCTTTTTAGTTTGGTCTGCTCTTCCACCTGCGGTGGATCCACCCCCACTCCGCAGGATAACGCCTGATATATGACTCTATGATATCGGTGAGTTTCTGAATATTTATAAGAACGGTCTCATGCGCGTCCTTGCCCTGTTTAAGGGTTATCGCCGGTTCGAAGACGAGCCGGTGCGTATCGTCGCTTTTTCTGATGATAAAACACGGTAAAATCTTCGCGCCGGTGCGCTGGGCTAATATTACCGGCCCGGTAGCGGTAGCCGCCTTAGACCCAAAAAAATCCACGAATACCCCCGCAGTCCCGAAATTCTGGTCGATAGGTATGAAAACGAGCCCGTTATTACGCAAGACATCGATAGTCGTGTTTACGCAGACGTTACGCGGCTGGCTGTATATGGTTTTAATCCCCAGACGGATGCGTTTTTTCTGAAATATTTTCTCGACCAGCGTATCCCGCATCGGCCGCATGATCCCGGCTGTCTTATAGCCCTCCAGGCTAAGCTTTGCCATCAAGAGCGGGAAATTCCCGAAATGGGCGCTTACCAGAATTACTCCCTTCCCGGCGTTAAGCGCGCTCTCTAGGTGCTCTTTCCCCTCTATAAAAACCCGCTTTTTTAATAACCCCGGCCGGTCCATAAGAAAAAGGAGCTCTACCGCGCTTTTTGCCATAAGGATGAAAGAGTCGCGGGCAATCTGCTCCCTCTTCTGCCCTGTCAATTCATTGCCAAAGGCGATCTCAAGGCTATCCAGGGCGATCCGCCTCTGCTTGGAAGCAAAACGGTAACCCATAAAAGCTATCCCCCGGGCAAAACCGTAAAGGTTACGCGCCGGGATAACTTTGGTTATCAAAGAGCTTAAGGTCAGGCCAAACCAGCCGGCAAGCCGGCTAAAACTGGTGCGAATCTTCTTGGAATCCATTATTTTCTCTGAATTATATCAAGGGGTCAGGAGATTTTCAAGGACAATTTACGACAACCTCCTCATCCCGGGCCTACTCAATATTCAAACGCCGGAAACCCGTAGTGTCAAAAGAAAACGTGCTCCCGTAGGCCTTGATCGACGTAAGTATAAAATCCGGATCACCCAATAATCCCATAGGGACTTTCAGGACTACCCCCTTTTCATCCCTCTCCAATGTCGTACCCTGAAGGTTGACCGGAATGCGCCCAGAGAGGATCTTAACGCTGTCGCGCTTACATAATATGCGTATTTTAGGCATTATAGAAAAGGGGACTTTATGCGAATAGCCGAAAAGGTAGACCTGAAAATTAAAAAAGCGCCTTATTTCTTTAGCCTTCTGCATGCGGATCAATAACATTTTATCCACTACCGCAAAGCTTACCTGGCCGTGCTCTTTTTGTATATCCTCTTTCTCCGGAAGATACATATTATTATCATGGTACTCCCGGAAAAGATGAGAGAGCCCGGAATAAGAGACCTTTTTCCCGGAAGAAGCCTCTTTGATTATATCGATTGCCCCAAAATCTCCAAAGAGCTCATTGGAACGGACAAACGAGAGAAGATAAAAAGCGCTGGATTCCGTCTGGCTGCGGTAAGCCAAAAGGGTTTGATGTTTTTTCTCAACCTCTGCCGACGATAGGGTAAGCTTAAGCCAATCGATTTCGGAGTGGCTTAACTGCGCGGGAGGGTTTAAACCAAGCCCCGGATGATAATGCCTCGGAATCGGCCAGCTTACGTAGTGGACAAGATAAGGGTAGATCTTCGGCCTGCGCACCTCTTTGTCTAGATCGGCGAGGGCGATCTGAAGAAATAAATAGGCCGCTTTATGGTCGCCGTTAACGTCAGACGGATGCGATACGAATATCTTATTCGGCTTATAATCCAGGATTATTTTTTTAAAATCCCTAAGGATGCTGTCTGCCGTATACGGCGCGCCGTAAGAAAGATTCTCTTTGTAGGGGACATTTCTTGCCCGGGTCAAAAGGGCCTTAAAGGGTTTGTTGGTCTGCCAATAATCCCTGAATATGGTAAAAGTCCCGAAATCGGGATAACCTAAGAAAATAAGGTCCTCTTTATCTACGCCCAAGAGCTGCATAGCCTTGATCGCTTCAGAGTGGCGCACTTCGCCCATGTGGACAAACTCGCCCTTAAGCATAGTTATTCTTTTTTCGTAGACCATAAAAGCGAGCTGATTACAATCGCCATTAGTCAAATAGGCCACCTTGACCTTAGCCCCCGCCTCTTTAGCCTGCTGGATTACGCCGGCGCATCCTATAGTTTCATCGTCGGGATGCGGGGCGATTATTAAGACGCGGTCATGGTTGCTAAAATCATCGAGCTCGCTATCAGCCAGAGTGTCCGGCGCGCGTAACTGCGAGAGGATTAACACGCACAATAATAACCCCAAGAGTAAAAATACCGTATTTAGCGCCTTCTTCATGTCGTTATTCTATCATGACGGAGAGTTTCAGTCGATAAATAATTTGAAAAACGCGGATATCCATTGTATAATGAACCTATGAAAAGCGAGATTCAGAAACACTACAACCGCATACGCTACGTACTGCTTATAGTCCTGGCCTTAAACTGGCTGGTCGCTTTCGCCAAGTTATTTTACGGGTTTCTATCCAAATGCGAGAGCATGACAGCCGACGGCTTTCATTCTCTCTCCGATGGCGCCTCCAATATCATAGGCCTGATAGGTATTCATTTCGCCTGCCAGCCTATCGATAAAGACCATCCTTACGGCCACAGGAAATACGAAACCTTGCTACCACGGGTATAAATATCTGGGTGATGAACTACGAACGCCGGGAAGGGAAAAAGCTGCAGAGCGACATATTAATATCCGACGCTATGCACACTAACGCCGATATATTCACTTCCGCTTCAGTCATTATCGCGCTCATTGTCATAAAATTAGGCTACCCTATACTCGACCCTATAGCCACCGTGCTCATCTCTCTGTTTATCGCCCATGCCGGATACGACATTATCAAGCAGAGCTCAAACGGGCTCTGCGATACCGTTGCCTTGGATGTGCCATTGAAGAAGCGATCAAGAAAGGCATCCCCGAGATCACCGACGTGGTCGTGCACATAGAACCGAAGGAAAAAATTTAAAGCCCTTTCAATACCCGCCAGAAACCGATACTCGCAATAATCCCCATAATCGCGCCGAAATAAAATGGAGCAGCCGGACCAAAGTATTTCCAGAGTAGGCCCGCGATTATGGAAGCCGGCAATAAGCCGATACCTACGAGAGTAGCATGCAGGCCTATGGCCGTGGCGCGCAGATCCTGCGGGGCGATATCCGCAACCAACGCCTTTTCAACCCCTTCGGTAAAACCGATATAAAGACCATAGAAAGCGAACAATAGCCAGAAATTAACCCAGGACCAAAAGTTTTTTTCTTCCTATCCTGTCGGATAATCTGGAGGCAGGGTAACTGACTGCGGCGTAAACCAAATTATAGACCAGATAAAAAAGTATGATCGTCGCCAGGGCAAACCCGGATTTTTGCGCGCGCAAAAGCAGAAATTGATTCGAAGAGTTCCCCAAAGTAAAAATAAAGGTAAAGATAAGAAATAGCTTTAATCTTTTATCCAAAGCACTCCATTTAAAACTCAGTTTCTCCTTAGGAGCCGCCACCTCTTTTTTCTTCTCCCGGACGAAAAATAAGAATATTACTCCCAAGAGAGCCGGTATTATGGAAAGTAAAAATATATTTTTGAGGTTTACTTTATAATGCGTAATAAAAAGATAGGCAATACCTACACCCAGGCAGGCGCCTACCGTATCCATTGCCCGGTGCAACCCGAAAGCAGCCCCCCTCTTCCCTGG
>JAPLLM010000079.1:0-2708 GCA_026387555.1 Candidatus Omnitrophota bacterium
CTCTAATGATTTATTTATTATCTTTCTCAAAAATTGACCTGTACGAATCAGTTAAGACTCATACGTGGGTCACGCTTGGCATTCCAATTATCAAAAGAGCAGAAAAAACAAAAAAGCACCCCTGCGTTTCACAGGGGCGCTTTTAAAATTTAAAGCGCTTTGTCACGCTAGGTTTTATTAGTGGTTCAGGTTTTCAACTGCGGCTCTTATAATTTTTGTCAATTTGATTGACCTGCCTCCCCCTTTGCAGGGGTGTGTTAAATATACAACAATTCGCAATTTTGTCAAGGACTTTTTTTAATAAAACTAAACCCGTTATAAATACGTGAGTTAGCGCGAAATAAGCTGGGAGATCTTGAATATGGGAAGGAAGAGAGAAATAACAATTCCTCCGATCACAACGCCGAGAAATGCGATGACTAAAGGCTCGATCAGGCTGGTCAGGGCGCTGGCTGCGGCATCCACCTGCTCATCGTAGAAATCCGCGATTTTTGTAAGCATTTTTTCCAACTGGCCGCTCTGTTCTCCGACGCTTATCATCCGGCAGACCATAAGCGGGAATATGCCGCTTTTTGTCAGGGGCTTGGAGATGGGCTCCCCTTCGCGCACAGCCTTAGAACAACCTAATACCGCTTCTTCTACAACTACATTACCCGAAGTCTTGCTCACGATCTCCAAAGCGTTTAATATAGAGACGCCGCTCTTGACTAACGTGGAGAAGGTGCGGGAAAATTTAGCTACGGCTATTTTACGGAACAACGGCCCGATGACCGGCACTTCCAGTTTAACTTTGTCAAACTGATAGCGGCCTGCGGTAGTGTTGATATATCTTTTAAAAAGAAAAACCGCGATAATAAAACCGACTAAGCAATATAAGAAATACTGTCTTAATATATCGCTTACCCCGATTAAAATTTGAGTGGGGATAGGAAGTTTCCCGCCCAGGACCTCAAATATACCCTTAAAAGTAGGCACGACCTTTAAAAGCAAGACTCCGGTAATTACTATGGCCATCACCACAACTACCGCCGGATACACCAGGCTTGAACGGATCTTCCTGGCAAGAGCCGCGGATTTTTCCAAATATGAAGCCAGCCTGTCCAAAACCTCATGCAACATACCGGAAGACTCACCTGCCCTAGCCATATTGATAAAGAGTTCGGAAAATGCGCCGGGATGTTTGCTCAACGCGTCGGAGAAACTCATCCCCGCTTCGATATCCTTGCGCACGACCATCACCATGCTTTTTAAATCCTTCCCCTCGATCTGTTCGGAGAGTATCCCTAAAGCATGGACCAGAGGTATGCCGGCGTCGATCATCGTCGCCAGCTGGCGGGAGAAAATCACCAACTCATCAGATTTTATCTTCTGGGTGCTTGCGGTGGACTTTGCTGCCTTCTGCGAAGCCTGCACGACGGACAAAACAATCAGCTCTTTCTTATGCAGGACTTCAGCGGCTTCTGTTTCAGAAGCAGCGTCGAGCAAACCCGTAACGGTCTGCCCTGTTTTATCTTTAGCCGTATATTTATAAGTGCTCATTCAATGGTATCCGCTATCCTTAAGAATGCTGTGACCACCTTAGGGTCGAATTGAGTTCCGTTATTTTTCTTGATCTCCGCGATTGCCGCCTCTTTGGTAAGCGGCGTCTGACGGTAAGAACGGGCTGAACGCATAGCTTCATACGCATCGGCAATATGTATTATACGCGCGCCGATTATTATGTCCTCCCCTTTTCTTCCTTCGGGATAGCCCGTCCCGTCGTAATTCTCGTGATGCTGACGCACCAATTCTATCACATCATTAAGAAAAGTCCACGGCTCCAGGCTCTTTGCACCGATTACCGGATGCTTTTTTATCTGCTCCCACTCCTGCGCGGTAAGCTTGGTAGTCTTAGTAAGGACGCTATCCTCGACTCCGATCTTTCCCAGGTCATGAAGCTCGCAGGCATCGCTGATATTTTCGATCTGGCGCGCGGATAAACCCATATCGTTAGCGATAGCCGTAGCATATTTAGCGACATTGCGGGAATGGCTGTGCGTATAGTGGTCGCGCGCATCAATCGCCTGGGCAAGGACCCTGATCGTACGCATATACGTCGAACGCAAGTCTTCATAAAGCCGGGTCAGAGTAACAGCGGACTCCTCGACCCTGGAAGACAAAAGCGTGTTCTGTTTTTCTAAAGCGGCGTTGCGCTCGATCAGCCCCTGAATGTATTTAGTATTCTCCTCCGGCATATTTTACTCCTCTGTCGTTATCCTTAGCGCTTCTTCGAGCGTCGTTTGTTCTTCTTTTACTTTTAGATAAGCATCATCGCGCAAAGTCATCATCCCGCACTTTTCCACCGCATATTTTTTTATTTCATCGATGGAAATCTTGCGGATGATCATTTCGCGAATATTATCGTCGATAAGAACTGCTTCCAGTATGGCGACACGGCCGTAGAAGCCCGTATTCCCGCAATACTTACAGCCGTCGGCATGATAAAAGGTTGCCTTATGTTTAAAACCTATTTTTTCCAAGAATTCCTTGGGGATATCGACAGGCTTACGGCATTGCGGACAAACCCTCCTGCAGAGGCGCTGGGCGCAAAGCATGATCAAACTTGAAGCTACCAGAAAAGGCTCGACCCCCATATCTATTAAACGGGTAATACTGGATATAGCATCATTGGTGTGCAGCGTCGATAAAACCATCTGCCCGGTCAAGGA
>JAPLLM010000079.1:2720-10406 GCA_026387555.1 Candidatus Omnitrophota bacterium
AGCGATATCCGCGGTCTCCGGATCGCGAATCTCTCCAATCATAATTACGTCAGGGCTTTGCCTTAGCAAGGAACGCAGGCCGGAAGCAAAGTCAAGCCCGATATCAGGCTTGACTTGGATCTGAGTAATACCGTCGACCTGATACTCTACGGGGTCCTCTATGGTGATTATGTTTCTGTCCGGTGTATTCAACTGATTCAGCACCGAATAAAGCGTGGTGGATTTTCCCGAACCTGTCGGCCCGGTGACCAGAATCATCCCGAAAGGTTTAGCTATGGCTTCTTTAAAAATACGCGCCGGCTGCTCGGAAAATCCCAACTTATCGAGGCCGATGGAAAGATTTCCTTTATCCAGGGCGCGCATGACAAATTTCTGGCCGAATGTCGTAGGCAAGCTGGAGACGCGAAAATCCACTTCTTTCCCTTCGAATCTTACCTTAAACCTTCCGTCCTGGGGCACGCGGTTTTCGGTAATATCAAGGGTAGAAATGATTTTAAGGCGCGCGATGATGGCGTTCTGATTTAATTTAGGTATTTTTAGGATATCGTGCAGAGCCCCGTCGATGCGGTACCTTACGCGCACGCAATCTATCTCGGGCTCAACGTGAATATCGGAAGCCCGCTTTTTAAGCGCCTGGGCGAGCATCAAGTCTACCAACTTTACGATGGGCGCCTTCTCGCTATCTTTAAGGGCGCTAGAGAGCTCTATCTCATCGTCTTTAAGAAGCTGCACATCCTTCTCTTTGACTTGGGTGTCACTTTCACTAAGTATGGTCTGCATGTCTTTAGTTTCTAACCGGTACTGCGCTTCAATGACATGGTCTATCTCTTCTTCCGGGCTGATCACGGTATCGATGCTGCATCCGGTAAGCGTCCTTAAATCATCCAGAGCGAAAATATTCAAAGGATCAGCCATCGCCACGGTAAGAGTGTTGCCGATACGCGATAAAGGGATGAGCCTGTAAAGCCGCGCCAGCCGTTCCGGGATAAGGCGGATCAGCGCGTGGTCAAATTTATATTTTGAAAGATGTATGGTGGGAATAAAGAGCTGTTCCGAGAGAAGCGACAAGAGCAACTCCTCCGAAATCATCTTCTCCTCCACCAGGACTTTTCTTAAAGGGATCCCTTTTGCCTTCTGGATCTCCAACGCATCTTCCAGCTTCTCTTTCGTCAGAAGTTTGCTTTTAAGTAGTATCTCGATAATACTGTCTTTTATCGTCGGCATATTATTCGTCGGGGGCTGTAACGCGCAAAACTTCCTCGATAGTAGTCAAACCTTTAAACACTGCCTCTAATCCGTCCTCCCTTAGAGTCTTCATCCCTTCCTTACGCGCTTCTTCTTTTATAACATGCTCCTGGGCACGATTAAGGATTAATTCGCGAATTTTGCTGCTTAAGACCAAGACCTCGGCTATCCCGGTGCGCCCGCTATAACCCATATTCAAGCAAAACGGACAACCCTTGCCGCGGAAAAATTCTGGATTTTTTCCTTTTTCCAGTTTTATCTTCAGGCTATCCAATAAATCTTTTTTTATAGTATAGGTTTCTTTACAGCGCGGGCATATTCTTCTCACTAAACGCTGGGAGACAATACAGACCACAGATGAGTTTATCAGATACGGCTCCACTCCCATATTGATCAGGCGCACAATGGAACCGGGAGCGGTAGTAGTGTGGAGGGTCGAAAGCACCAAGTGGCCCGTGAGCGCGCTCTTTATCGCGATATCCACCGTATCATAATCGCGGATCTCGCCGATCATGATGATATTAGGATCCTGCCTTAATATCGAACGCAAGGCTGAAGCGAAAGTAAGCCCAATTTCCGGCCGGGCGGTTACCTGATTAATCCCTTCCAGCTGATACTCAACCGGATCCTCTACGGTGACGATATTCTTATCCGGGCTGTCTACGAATTTAAGCACCGAGTAAAGAGTCGTGGTTTTCCCGCTTCCCGTCGGGCCGCAGACAAGCATCATCCCGTGAGGAAGCTTGGAGACCTTTTTCAGGGTGTCGATAGTATATTGAGAGAAACCCAGCCTTTCGATATCAAGCATCGCCTGCGTCTTATCCAGTATTCTCAAAGCCAGCTTCTCCCCGTGGCTTGAAGGCAATATAGAGACGCGGAAATCCACCTCTCTTCCGGCGAGTTTCACCTTAAAGCGCCCGTCCTGGGGAAGACGGTGTTCGGCAATATTCAAATCTGACATAACCTTCACGCGCGATATAATAGAGGCGTGCATCTGCTTAGGCGGAGATTTCTGCTCCGAAAGTATTCCGTCTATACGGAAACGGATCCTTAATTTCTTGTCAAAGGGCTCGACTAAAACGTCGCTCGCCTTTTTAGTCACAGCCTCGTCTAAGATCATATTAGTGATTTTGATTACCGGAGCCTCCAGGCTTATCCGGGTAAGTTCGGTATCGCTGGGCAAGGCCTCTTTTTCTTCTCTGACCAACTCAATGGAAGAAACCTCGATCTCTTTGACCAGGTCATCGATAATACCTTTGGTCGCGTCGGGATAAGATAATTCGATAGCCTGCAGGATATCCTGGATACGGGAAATGATAGGGTTAATCTTATAACCGGTAAGCGATTGCACGTAGTCGATAGCGAAGATATTCAGAGGATCCGCCATCGCCAGAGTTATGGTATCTCCCATTTTAGAAACAGGGATGATCTGATAATGGCGGGCGATATCCGCAGGGATAACGCTTACGATTTCGTTGTCTATCTTAAATCGTTTGAGGTCTATTAACGGCAGGCCTAAGCCTTCGCTTAGGGTAGAAGTCAATTCGTTTTCTTTGACGAACTTTAAGCTTACGAGGATATCGCTTAACCGCCCCCCTTTTTCCTTCTGCACGGAGAGAGCCTGCTCAAGCTGCTCCTCGGTAATGAGCTTATTATTAATAAGGATCTCTGTGAGGCGTTCTTTTAGGGAGATCATTATTCTTTTTCTTTATAATATTTCAGGATCGCTTTTTTTACGTCGGATGATGTCGAGACGAATGTCTGCACGCTGCAACCCGATAGAAGCTCCACATCTTCCACCGCCTGCACATTAAGCGGGTTAGACATAGCTATGGTCAGGTTATTCCCGATTTTATCTATCGGGATAAGCAAGTACTGCCTGGCCACGCGGCCGGGTATTATACTCAAGACATCGGTATTGATATCGTAGTTGCTTAAAGGTAGATATGGAAATCCGTATTGGGCGGTCAGGGCCTGGGCAATATCTTCTTCGCGCGAAAAGCCCAATTCCACGAGGATCTCGCCGATCAACCCGCCTTTGTCCTGCTGCACAGCAAGGGCTTTATCAAGCTGGTGCTGGTTGATCAATCCCCGTTCGATCAACAGCTCGCCTAACTGTTTGTTGATTATGCGTCTTAAAGGCATTTCTACTCCACCATGCTGACTACCCGGTTCTTACCCCTCTCTTTGGCCAGCTTCAATGTCTCTTTTGCGGCCACGATAAGCTCGTCGGCGCTTACTCCATCCAGGGGATTCTCTCCTATCCCGGCGCTCACCGTAACCTTTTTACCTGCCTCCTGCTCTTCACCGAAAGAAAACTCTATTTTCTTACGGATATCTTCCGCGACGTCCTGCGCCTGACGTTTATTCTTCTCGGGCAAGACTATGGAGAATTCGTCATCCCCTGTCCTGCCGACACGGTCGATCTCGGTCACCGAAGTCATTACCAACGAGGACATCTTCTTGAGTGTTGCCTCCGACGCAAGAGAACCATAATTATCGCGGTATCTCTTAAAGTTATCAATGTCGATCACCACGTAAGCGCAGGGCCGCTGATAAACCACCGCCCTCTTGATCTCTTCGTTTAAGCGCGCGCGGATGAACCCCTGATTGAATAATCCGGTTAGGGCATCTTTTATCTCAAGTTTCTCCACCCTGTTGATCAAAAACTCGTTCTCGATAGCTATGGCTATCTGCTTGGCGAAGATATCCAACAACTCGGAATCTTCTTTTCTATATAAATAGCTTTCTTTATTATTAGCCACACCCAATATCGCCACAACCCTCCCCTTCAAAAATACGGGAAGAGCCAGGGTATTTCTGATCTTGAATTTTTCGTAAAAATGCGCGGCCAGCTGAGTGGTAAGCTCATTCTGTTTATCGATCAACAGAGGGCGGCAATTTTTGATCGCTTTAGCAAATACCTCATCCTTAGGATCTAAGGTGATCATAAGCATATATGAAGAATTCATGCCGTCCGCGCACTTCATCGTAAAGATTTCCTCTTTCTCCGAACGGTATAAAAGGTACGCCAGATCGGAGTTAGCCAGCAGCCGGGCCTTTTCGGTGGATACCTTTAAGATATCGTCGAGCTTGGCGCCCTGCGAAATCAGGGAACTCACCTGCAAAAGGCTAGAAAGCACGATTACGCGCTTCTGGATCTCCAGATTTATTTCAGTGGTCTTCTCGCTGTAACTCTTAAGCTCATCCATATTGCTGCGGATGCGCCAGGTGAGTTGGTTTAAGGCATTGCTTAAGTCTCCGACCTCGTCAGGGTGTTCGGACTCAACCTTACGGTTAAGGTCTCCGGCAGCAATCAGCTTGGCCTCGGAGGTGACCGAAACAATACGGTCAAATACCTCTTTGATCACCAGGAATCCGATTACCGCGATAAAGACGCTGATGACCATTGACGCGGCCACATCAAATTTTAAACCCACGCGCGGGAAAATATAGGTTGAAATCAGGTAGGCTGACACCAAAAGAGGCAGGATGGACATGAGATAGAAGGATATCTTTAATTTGTACTTCAGGCTGCGGCTGGCAAGGGAGAGATTTTTGATTTCGTTTTTCATTTTTCTGCCTCCATGAAGAAAATTATACCCTCTATCTCCTTACATATCAATGATTTTCTTAAATTCCCCCAGAAGCTCCTCCTTACTTAACCCAAAGTCAATAAAATCCCAGGCTAACCTGTCATTCTCTGATTTTTCGCTGATATAATCTTCGGGATTTATACCGGAGGATGCAAAAGCCTTAGACCACGCATCAAACGAAAAATGATTGCTCCAGGCATCGAACTTGGCGCCGTTTTTAAAAGCCTGTAAAACAACCGGGCTTAATTTTCTATCGCCACGGGAAAGAATTGCTTCAATAAAACTCATCTGCCGGTTATGAAAATTCAATTCCAGCCGCCTGTTCTTACAGATCTTTTTCAAATAATCCTGCTTCTCCTTGATCGCGTCCGGTCCCTCCATCTTAAACCATTGAAAAGGGGTATGCGGCTTAGGTATCAGGGCATTGATGCTTATGTTTACCACGGCAGGCCTGCTGGATACTTCCCTTCTTAGCTCAGATACCTTGGTCGAGAAACTGATGATCGCGTCGAGGTCTTCAACTTTTTCCGTCGGAAGGCCGATCATAAAATAAAGCTTCACGCGCTGATATCCGGCCTTGAACGATTCGCGCAAAGCGGAAAAAAAATCATCCTCATTAAAATCCTTAGCCAGAATCTGACGCAGCCTCTCTGAACCGGCCTCCGGAGCAAAAGTCAACCCGGTCTTTTTTACTCTTGCTATTATCGAAGAAAGGTTGCCGACATAAGACTTTGCTTTTATAGAGGGTAAAGAAAGGCTCACCCCCTTATCTTTAAACAATTCCATAAGCCGGCTTGAGAGCTCTTCGATCTTGGGATAGTCGCTCACCGATAACCCGGCTAAAGATATTTCATCGTATCCGGTATTCTTGTAAGTCTCCTCGGCGATAGCACAAAGGTTATCCGGCTTGCGTATTCTTAACGGATAATATTGGGAGCGAGCCTGGCAAAAACGACAGCGGTTAGGGCAGCCGCGCATCAGCTCCAAGGTGATCCGGTCATGGATTATCTGTACATAGGGAACAAGTTGACTTTGATTTGCGCAGGCTGAAGGCTGGGGACATAAACTCCGCCTATTGAAGAGAACTTAAATAATAATTCTGCCTTACTGATTTTTCCTTTTTTATAATCCGCGGCATTTGCGCTGTAAATATCGATAATCTCAACTATTGCTTCCTCTCCTTCACCTATGACAAAAAGGTCGAAAAATTCATGCATAGGTTCGGGGTTCATTGCGCATGGCCCCCCTCCGATAATCAGAGGGTATTGATTATCCCGTTCGCAGGATTTAAGCGGCAGAAAGGCAAGTTCCAATAAATTCAAAATATTCGTATAGCATAATTCCGAAGGCAGGGTGATCCCGATCAGATCAAACTCGGATAGTTTTCTTTGCGATTCAAGAGAGACAATACTTAAACGCTGACTTTTTAAGATATTTTCCAGGTCTACATCCGGAGAAAAAAACCTTTCGCAGATGACATTAGGTTTAAGATTCAGCAGGCCGTAGAGTATCCGCATCCCGAGGTTGCTCATCCCTACTTCGTATAAATCCGGAAACCCCAAAGCGAATTTTACCGCTGCGGCATCAAAGTCTTTATTTGAGACGTTCCATTCGCGGCCTATGTATTGGCCGGGACGCCTGACTTGCAATAAGAAATCTTCGAGCATGATTAGAACACCGCCCTTGTCTTATCAATATTCACCAATATCCCCAGCGCTATGAACGTACAGAGGACCGAGGAACCGCCGTAACTCATAAGCGGCAGAGGCACGCCTACAACCGGGGCAAGCCCCATATTCATGGCGATATTCACAAATACCTGTATGGCGAGCATCAAAGATATGCCGAATGCCAGAAGTTTTCCGAAAAAATCGTTGGTCTTCTGCGCGATGCTGAATCCTTTATAGATTATCGTAAAATATAACGAAACCAAGACAACGCACCCTAAGAATCCCCACTCCTCGGCAAAGGTGGCAAAGATAAAATCCGTATGCGATTCGGGCAAGAAATGCAGCTGGCTCTGGGTGCCGGATAACCAGCCCTTTCCGAAAAACCATCCGGAGCCGATCGCGATCTTTGACTGAATGACGGTATACCCGGCGCCGAGCGGGTCAATATTGGGATTTAAGAATACCAGCAGCCTCTGCTTCTGGTAATCATGAAGCAGGTGCCATAAAAACGGCAGGGGCAGAAGTGCCAGTATAAAAAATATGACGATATACCTTAACTTGACTCCCGTCAGATAAAGCAGAGAAAGAAATAATAAAATAATGATCATGCCGCTGCCCAGATCCGGCTGCTCGATGATCATCATGGCGGGTATTGCCACAAAGATAAATGGAATAATGATGCCGCGCGTAATACCGAACTTTCCGGATAATATGGAGATATCGCTGACAGACTTACTGCTGAAATACCGCGCCAGGAAGATGACGATTATCAACTTCAGGAATTCCGAAGGCTGGAAATTAAACCAGGCGATCTTCAGCCAGCGCTGCGCCCCCATGCGCACTAATCCCAAAGCAAAAACCAGGAATAAAAAGAATAACCCTAGCGCATACAACAGGTAAGTCCAGTCCCAAATGCGCCGATAGTGTAAATTAGAAATGAACATAAAACAAACCAGACCTATGATCACCCAGAGTATCTGGCGCTTATAAATATCCTCCCAGGGCTTCCCTTCTTTCTGGTAAGTGCTTGAATAGATGGAGATAATACCCAAAGAGGCTATAAGCAGAGCGACGATCAATATCGTAAGCTGGGAATTCCTCATATCAAACCTTCTTTCGACATCCCGTCGATTATTTCTTTAGCCACTACGCAGGAATAATATCCCGCGCCCCCG
>JAPLLM010000005.1 GCA_026387555.1 Candidatus Omnitrophota bacterium
GAGTTACCTTTGTATTTCTGAATATTCCCTTTTCCGTAAGTCGCTCCGGTGGAAAGCTGTAAGCCGTCGATAAAACACGACTTCGGCTTTTTGAGAGCGCCAAAAACCTTGACCTCTAACCCGAAATATTTCTTGCAACCCAATTTTCTTAAGGCCATCTCTCCGGCCTTAAGCCCCAACACCAAATACGGCCCGAGGTGGCCGTGGAAATTCACTGCTTCTTTTAAGCTTACTTTCATTTATTTATTAAACCTGCCAGATATCCCGCTCCGAATCCGTTATCGATGTTTACTACCGCGACACCGGGAGAACAACCGTTAAGCATAGTTAAAAGCGCGGAGAGCCCGGAGAAACTTGCGCCGTAACCGCAGCTCGTAGGCACCGCGACCACCGGAACGCTCACCATACCGCTGACTAGACTCGCCAGCGCGCCCTCCATTCCGGCAACCACGATTATCACCGCAGCAGACCTTAGCTTACCGACATTATGCATCAACCGGTGTACTCCGGCCACACCTACGTCATAAAGCCGCTCCACCTTATTCCCTAAGACCTCTGCGGTCTGCCCCGCTTCTTCGGCGACCGGCAGATCCGCTGTCCCCGCGGAGACAACCAGCACAATTCCAGACTTAGGATTCTTCTTTCTTAAACAACGGTAGGCAATTCTCGCCGTGGGGTTATATTTTAAACCGGCGATTGATTTCTTGAGGTAGAGGTAAACCTTTTTATCCAGCCGAGTAAGTATCAAATCCTGCTTCTTCTTAAGCAGAGCAAGAGCAATCTTTTTAAGGTGTTCTTTTGTTTTGCCCGGACAGTATATCGCTTCGGCAAAACCCCGGCGGGAACATCTATCCGTATCGACTTTGGCAAAACCCAAGTCGCAAAATCCTTTTTGATGAACCATTAAAGTTAACGCCCCTGAAATATTATAAAAAGCAAAGCTGCGACGACGATCAAAGAGACGATGTAGAAATCGTTAAAATACAGAAAATCGCCGAGCCGGCCACCCGCAGATTTTTGGACGCGCGCCTCATCCCTGCGCGTCCCGGGGTTTTTGATCTTCCTGAACTGCTGGACTTGATCAGACTTAAACCTAAGATAGACCCCTCCCACTTTATAAGCCGGGAGGCTTCCGTTTTCAGCCAGATCCACAACTTCTTTCTCAGAAATACTTAATATCGAAG
The DNA here is from genome assembly GCA_026387555.1 of Candidatus Omnitrophota bacterium. Taxonomy (GTDB): domain Bacteria; phylum Omnitrophota; class Gorgyraeia; order Gygaellales; family Profunditerraquicolaceae; genus JAPLLM01. The sequence goes on from JAPLLM010000005.1 coordinate 1,185, forward strand.
AAACGTCCCTGACGGTTAAAAGTTTTTCTTCACTCATTTGTCCCTTTGTTTATCATTCGATTTTATTGGAGGCAATAAAGCTGTCAACAGTCTTGCGTTCGAATTTCCAATCGCTGCCTTCCTTATGCCCCGGGAGTTTTCCGGAATTCGCCCAATCCATTATCGAATTAAGATCAACTTCCAGGTAACGCGCCACTTCCTGGGCATTAAGAAAATCGTGCAGCATCGAACATTTGCCTTCCAGGACTGCGCCTTCGGTGATGTTTAACCGCGCCGGGAATATATCGCCCTCGACCATGGATTGCGGCAAAAGCGTAAGCCTTTCCTTGGCCGTGATCCTGCCTTTTACTCTTCCGCCGATGATTACATTATCACCCACGATATCGGCGACTACCACAGCTCCCGGCCCGATGGTAAGATTACCCTTGGTTTCAAGCGTGCCTTCGAATTTCCCGTTAATGCGCAGGTTCACCGGGTCTTTAAAACTTAGCGTGCCCTGCATGGAAGCATCGACGTCGAGGACCTTTTCTTCCAGCTTCTTTTTAAAGGCCATAGTCTCCCTCCTTGTGTACAGACACACACCGGCGCAATTCCGATTAGCGCCGGGTGCATTATTTTTTCGCCGCTAACTTTTTAATTTCCTGTTTTAAAAGAGAATCTTCAAAATACCTTAGGATAAGAAGCACAATCAAAGTTAAAAGGGTGGCAAACACCGCCGCGCGGTTAAATCCGCAGCCTACTGCCAGGCCGATAGCCGCTACAACCCAGAGGCTGGCTGCCGTAGTAAGCCCTCTTACCCCTTCCCTATCCCTGATTATTGTGCCCGCGCCCAGAAAACCGATACCGGTGATCACCCCGGCGGCGATTCTCGATGGATCAAGCGAAGCTATCCCTTTATATATATCAAAAACATGCAGCGATGTCAACATTATAAGACATGAACCGAGCGACACAAGGATATGCGTGCGCAACCCCGCGTTCCTGCGGTGCATCTGCCTCTCAAGGCCGACCAACCCGCTTAAAATCACGGATAACAAAAGCCTCCAGATAATCTGCCCGTCTGTCAACATACTTTCCTCCCTTTCTATTATTCCAGTGTCAGCGTTAAATCCGAACGCAGGCCTTTTTTAAACAACTGATACCCTAATCCTGCTACCATCGCCGCGTTATCCATACATAGCGGCTTAGGCGGAAAATAACATTTAATACCGGCTCCCCCGGCCTCTTCAATAAACCTGACGCGCAACCTGTTATTAGCGGCAACGCCTCCGCCCACAACAAGGCTCACTGCCTTTTTTTTCTTACAGGCTAAGATGGATTTATCGATTAAGGCGCCGACCGCGGATTCCTGAAAAGAAGCCGCGATATCTTTTTTTTCTTTTAAAGACAGTTGTCTGCCCTTTACCGCGTACAAAACCGCTGTCTTTATTCCGCTGAAACTAAAATCCAGAGGATTCTGCGTCCCCGAACAACGGAACTTAAACTTCTTACAATCGCCCGATTTTGCCAATTTCTCGATTATCGGCCCCCCGGGGTAACCCAAACCTAATATTTTGGCTACCTTGTCAAATGCCTCTCCGCAGGCGTCATCTTGAGTTTCCCCCAGGGTCTCTATCCGGGAAAAATCTTTCACATAAAATAAACTGGTGTGTCCGCCGGAGACGACTAACGCCACAAAAGGCAATTTAACTTGAGAATTATCCAGGAAATTAGCGTAGATATGAGCCAATACATGGTCTACGGCAACCAAAGGCACGCCTGCGGCAAGCGACAGGCTTTTGGCAAAAGCAATCCCTACCAGCAGCGAACCCGGCAGGCCCGGAGAATTTGTGACCGCGATCAGGTTTATTTTCTTAAGCGGCAGCGCCGAATCTTTCAATGCGACCTGCGCAACCTGCGCAATGGTCTCAAGCTGCATGCGCGAGGCGATCTCGGGGATAACGCCTCCGTATTTTTTATGGAAACTGAGGCTTGAGCATATTGAATTTGAAAGAACACGCCTGCCGTCTTTTACCACTGAAGCTGAAGTCTCGTCGCATGATGTTTCAATACCCAAGACGTACATTATCTGGCCAGCTCCGATACAAATACAAATCTATAGCCTTCTTTTTGCAGGCGCGGCATTGCCTCTTTTAGGACTGCCAGGGTGACCTTGCGGTCATGGC
>JAPLLM010000096.1:0-6666 GCA_026387555.1 Candidatus Omnitrophota bacterium
GAATCCTCTCCGAGAGTCAAAGTTTTAAAGACGGCCGCGATCTTTACCGCTTTTTTAACGGCGTTTTGCTTAAAGGTCTTGCCGTTTTCAATGATACGCACCTTTTCCGGATGTGCTAAAAGAGACGTCACCTTTAGGTCCGTATCCTTTAAGAGTTCGCGTATCTCCTGAAACTTCTTCTTATTCTTGGTGGCAACGATTAATTCCATCAGAGGAGATCTTTGAAGAGTTTTTTCTGCGCCTCGACCAGGTCTTCAATGCCTTTTTTAGCAAAGGCTAGCATATCGTCCATCTGTGATTTTTTAAAAGGCTTGCGCTCGGCCGTGCCTTGGATTTCAATAAATTCTCCCTTGCCGGTCATCACTACGTTCATATCTACTTCTGCGCGGGAATCCTCTTCATAAGCTAAGTCCAGCATCAAGACCCCGTCCACAATACCAACACTAACGGCAGCGACATAATCCTTGATCGGAACCTCTTCGATCAAACCGTTCTTCTTTAATTTATGGAACGCATCCGCTAATGCCACAAAACTTCCGGTAATCGCCGCGGTGCGCGTGCCTCCGTCTCCCTGAATCACGTCGCAGTCGATCCAGATGCTGCGCTCGCCCATAGATTTCATATCGGTGACGGTGCGCAGCGACCTGCCCACCAGGCGCTGAATCTCATAAGTCCTGCCGGAATCTTTTCCCCGCGGGATGCGCTTGTCGCATGAACGCGGGAGCATCCCGTATTCCGCGGTCACCCAGCCGGTACCGGAATTTCTCAAAAACGGCGGAACCGATTCTTCCACCGACGCCGTACAGATGACCTTGGTATTCCCCATCTCGATCAAACACGACCCTTCCGGATATTTTATATAATTGCGGGTGATCTGAACCCTGCGGATTTTATCCGCGCCCCTGCCGTCTAACCTAGTCATAAATATTCCTCCCTTGCGAATCAATCCCTACTATTAAAGGAAAATCTTTTACCTCTAACCGGAATATCGCTTCCGGGCCCAAATCTTTGTAAGCCGCGACTTTCGCTTTCTTGATATATTTGTTAATAAGTGCGCCGCATCCGGCATAGGCCAATAAATAAACCGCTTTGTATTTTTTTATCGCTGCAATGACCTCTTTCGAGCGGCCGCCCTTGCCTATCATCACTTTAAGCCCGGCCTTAAGCAATACGGGAGTAAACTTATCCATTCTATTGGATGTAGTCGGCCCGCAAGAACCGATGACTTTACCCTTAGGTGCCGCGGTTGGGCCGCAATAATAAATAATCGCGCCTTTTAAATCAATAGGGAGCTTCTTTCCCGAATTGATCGCCTCAACCAAACGCTTATGCGCCTGATCGCGGGCAGTATAAATCACTCCGCTTAATTTTATTTCATCGAAGATCTTTAACGCCTTGATTTGCTTATCATTCATGATTAGAGAGTCGCGGTTGCGCTCCGGAGGGCATGGCAGCTGAAATTCAGCGCCACCGGCAAGCCTGCGATATGCGTAGGATAAGTTTCTATATTTACGGCTAAAGCCGTGGTTTTCCCGCCTAAGCCCATCGGCCCAATATCCAGTTTATTTATTGCCTTTAATAAATCGGCCTCTATCTTTGAGCTTCGCGTACCGATTTTTCTTAACAGCGCCTTTTTCGCAAGCAGAGACGCAAAATCCGCCGTTCCGCCAATACCTACGCCCAGTACATACGGAGGGCAGGCATCGGGTCCGGCCGCTTTTACCGCATCAATAATAAATCCTTTGATCTCTTCGATTTTTGCGGTAGGGCTGAACATTTTTAACAACGATTTATTTTCGCAACCGAATCCTTTAGGCAGGACCGTCATCTTTAATTTGCTTCCCGGCACGATATCAACGTGCACTACTACCGGAGAATATGTTGATTTTCCACGCGCCCAGGCCTTCTTATAACCCAGCTCCACACCTTTATTCACTGCCTGCTGCAGACTACCGGAAATCCTTACATCCTGCCCCACCTCCAAAAAAACTACCGGCATACCCGTATCCTGACAGATAGCTAATTGTTCGGCGCGCGCGACGTTAGCATTATCGATAATCGCTCCTAATAGTTTCTTGGCCCTTTTGGAAGATTCGGTATTGCGCGCCTTTTTAAGCATCACCAATACATCGGAACGCAATTCAAGATTTGCCTTTACGCATAATTGCGCGATAATCTTCTTGATTTTATCCGCGGTAATCGTCTTCATCTTCCCTTATACTCCCGAATCACGGTAGTAGTGATGCCTCCGCGCGGGTTAAACACGACCTTGATGCGCATCCAACGCGGTTTGACTGACTCTACCAAATCCTCCAGCATCTTATTTACCAGGTGCTCATGAAAAATTCCTTTGTCGCGGAAAAAAATAGTGTACATTTTCAAAGACTTTAACTCGATACAATATTTGCGGGGAGAATATTCAATACTGATTTGTGCAAAATCCGGCAAACCTGTCTTAGGGCAGATGCAGGTAAATTCCGGGATGTCGATATTAATGGAGTAAACCTTATCCGCGTACTGATTTATCCAACCCTCGATTTGCGGGGTCTTTAAATTCCTGACATTTTTCTGCAATCCTTCATAAGAAGACTTATTTTTCATTTCACTCCCACTATTTTATGCAGCTGCGCAATTGTGCAGCTTGTGACATACTCCTCACGGCAGATCTCTTTGAATCTATTTAATTTAAACCCCAGGATCCCGGGATCCTCCAGGCTGTTCGGCTGCAGGATCAACACCGCCGCTTTATTTACTTCTTTGATCATCTTAAGCGTTTCCCGGAGATCTTCCTCGCGCGTTGAGCCACAAATAACTTCTTTTTTGGATGCGATCTTTAAAAAATTATAATGCATCGCCCATAACGGCCCCATACCGGTGGAGCTGGGGAGCTTTACGTCCATGGATACGACGTCAACCCGGTCAATAACATCATTGAGTTCGGCGTAGAGCGTGCCGTTGGTCTCAAGGTAATTCTTATAGCCTTCTTTTTTGGTAAGAGCCATGATCACATTCAAGAAATCTTTCTGTAAGAGCGGCTCTCCTCCCGTAAAAGATATAGAATGGAAATGCCCGTGGTCATGGTGAAGTTTGATCTCATCCAAAAGCTCTTTTACTTCGTATTCCGCGTAACGGTCCAAACGGGTATCGCAATACTGGCAGTTCAGGTTGCATCCGTAGAAACGCACGAATATCTGCCTTTCCCCCAGGTAGAGCCCCTCTCCCGGAATGCTCTCAAATATATCCGCGATCCTTGCCTTCATTTTATTAATGCGTCCTTTACACCAGCTTCTTTAAATCCCTTAGCGCGGTAATAACAGCTGTCGCATTTTTCGCAAGGCTCCCTGCCCCCGCGATAACAGGACCAGGTCAGCGCAAAAGGGACTCTTAATTTATTCCCGGCTTTTATAATCCCGCTCTTATTCATATTTATTAAAGGCGCCTCTATTTTTATAGGCCTGCCTTCTACCCCTGCCTTTGTTCCTCGGCTGATAACATTTTTAAAAGCCGCAAAAAAATCCGGACGGCAATCCGGATACCCGGAATAATCCTGCGCGTGCGCTCCGATAAATATGCTTTTAGCCCCTATCGCTTCCGCGTATGAAAGAGCAAAGCTTAAAAATATAATATTGCGCCCCGGCACATAGGTACTTGGAATTCCCTTAACCTTTAACCCCTGCCCCTTAACCCTTATACTTTTATCCAGAAGGCTTGACCCCTTCCAGGGTAAAGATATTTTTATAATTTGATACGGACATTTCGCGCTACACGCGATCCTTTTGGCGCTGCCTATCTCTTTGCGATGGCGCTGGCCGTAATCAAAGATCAAACAGTGGCAATTATATCCTTTGGCCTTGGCGATATATAATGCCGTCGCAGAATCCAGGCCGCCGGATAAAAGTACTATTGCCTTATTCTTCATAAGTAGCTGCGCTGGTATTATTCTCCCAGACAGTCACGGATTTCAGGCCGCGGATCTTGCTTTTGAGGCGGCGGTAAACGTAGGCCGCGATATTTTCCGAGGTAGGATTGATCTTTTTAAAATAAGCAATCTTATTCAAATACTTGTGGTCGAGCGGGTCAAGCACGCGGTTTAATTCTGCCTTCATATATTTAAAATCGATGAGCATGCCGGCCTTATCCAAAGTCTTGCCCTGCGCTACAAGTTCGACCCGCCAGTTATGGCCGTGCAGGTCTTCGCACTTGCCTTTATACTCTCTTAAATTATGCGCGGAGCTAAACCCCGCTTCCACTCTTACGCTATGCATTGTTTACCCTTCTCACGTCTTTAAGCGGCTTACCCAAGAATCTCTGCGCCAAACCGGAGAACCATTCGGGATTATCGCTTACAAAAAATTTATGCTTGCCGCGGCCACTCTTGTTCAACAGATCCTCACGGGATAAAATATCTTTTACTTCCATCGCTACTTGCTTTGCGGAATCGATCAAGATCACATCAGGGCCCATGACCTTCCTGATAAGCGGTTTAAGTAAAGGGTAATGGGTGCATCCTAAAATCAGAGTATCCACTTTGGCGTCTTTTAGCGGCTTTAGATATGTCTTGGCCACGCTTGCGACCACATCACCGGACAACCACCCTTCCTCGACAAAAGGAACGAATAATGGACAGGCAGCCGCAGTGACCTTTGCCTTAGGCGAGAGCTGCTTGATTTCTTTTTCATAAGCCTTGCTCTTGATCGTCCCCTTAGTCCCGATCAATCCGATACGCCCGCTGCGGGTCGCATATACCGCCTCCCTCACACCCGGGCTTAATACCCCCACAATAGGAACGCGGAAATGATTCTTGATGACCGGCAATGCAAAACTGGATACGGTATTGCAGGCTACACAGATCAATTTTACGTCTTGTTTTAAAAGGAATAAAATATTTTCAATAGAAAATCTGATGACGGTTTCCCGCGATTTAATCCCGTAAGGCACGCGCGCCGTATCCCCAAAATAAACTATATTTTCCGTTGGGAGCTGACGAATCAATTCCTTGACCACAGTTAAACCCCCGACTCCGGAATCGAAGACTCCTATAGATTTCATCGTTTAGCAGCCTCCATAAACGAAGCGTCATGCGAATAATCGGCGACCCCTTCCATTATCGCCTCGGCGACCTTCTGCCGGTAAAATCCGTTCTTAAGCATGCGCTCTTCGTTAGAATTAGAAAGAAACCCTACCTCGATAAGCACCGCCGGCATACGCGCGCCTTTTAAAACATAGTAACGCGCACCCTTTACTCCGATAACGCGCGTATCCAGATCATTGCCCATCGCGCGGCAAATCGAACGCGACAATTCGATAGACTCGGCGCGGTTATAAGTATAGATCATATCCCAGAGCGTAGTCCTTAAATCCAGGGAGCGGCCGGCAAAATCCGCTCCTTCCAAATCCAGTTGAGCGCTTCGGGCCGCGCTCTGCGCGCGCGTATTATCATTTACGCTGCCGGCAATATAATAAACCTCAAAACCGTTCAGGCTTCTTACGCGGTTGGCATTGGAATGGACGCTGATAAAAAGATCCGCTCCCGAGCGGTTGGCAATATCGACGCGGCCGGCCAAAGGAATAAAACGGTCGGAGCTTCTGGTATAAACCACAGCAACACCTTGCGCCTTAAATAGATTCCCCAGCCGCTTGGCTAAATCCAAGTTGACGTCTTTCTCGCGCAGGCCCGTCCGTCCGGTGGTCCCGGGGTCATTCCCGCCATGCCCTGCGTCGATAACCACCTTCTTGATATTTGTCAGAGTTAAAACAGCTTTCTTGCCGGGATAATATTCTTGAAAGAGCGAATCAATGACCTCTTCTTTAAATTTCTCCGGCACGACCAGCGCACCCTGATAAATATCCACAGGATGATTCAAATGTTGCGGCTTGCCGTCGACTAATACCAGTGTATCACCGACCATCAAATTAATGCGGTGGTTATCTTTATTTAAACCTACTATCTTGGAATAAGTATCATACTGCCATTCTATCCCTCTGGCATTGCATAAAGGTACTAAGGCATAATAAGTGGCATTATTAAGACTGTAAGTCGGCAGGGCTTCGCGGGTGGTAACGGTAGCGCAACCGGAAAGGATGACTGCGAATATTGCTGAAATTAATATTAGTTTCTTCATATGGTTTAGTCAGGCACTACGCTCGCTATTTTGCTTGTCGCAAAATTGCGCTCGCTTTAGTGCCATCAAAAATTTACTTATCGTAAATTTTTGGTGGAGGTGGGCGGAATCGAACCGCCGTCCTCAAGAAATCAGATAAGAGTCGCTACATGCTTAGCCTCGTATTTTATGCTTAGCCCTGCAACTCCTACCAGGCAGGATTTGCAAAGCGCAGCCTTTTATGCTCTTGTCACGCTTGCAAAGGCTAATTACGCGTGGCCAGCCTGCTATCGGCTCTCAATTAGGCCACAGGCGAGCCCGATTGAGAGGCTCATCCCTATTAAGGGACGAGGCTTAACGCCATAGCAGGCATAGGCCTTACGGCGCTATATCTGTCTGCTATGAGTGAGCGGATACTGTTCTCTCTTGCGTTTATATTTTGCACGGGTTGATAACGCGGCTAACCATGCGTCCGCGGCATGCTACTTTTACCCGGCTCGCTTAAGTCGAGCCCTTTTCACCCCCAATTTTCTATTTCCTAAATGTTTGAAAATTGGCCCTGAGC
>JAPLLM010000096.1:6768-9751 GCA_026387555.1 Candidatus Omnitrophota bacterium
CTTATCGTAGAGCCTTTTGCCTTTACAAAGAGCAAGCTCCACTTTGGCGAATCCGCGGTCATTAAAGTATATCTTCAAAGGGACCAAAGTCAAGCCCTTCTGTGTAAGCTTTCCATTCAACTTATCGATCTGGTTTTTATGCAGAAGCAGGCGCCTGACCCGCGCAGCCTCCACATTCAGGTAACTCGCCTGTTCGTAAGGAGTTATGTTCGTGTTATATAAAAAAACCTGCCCCTTTTCAATGCGCGCGAAGCTGTCACTTAAGGTAGCCTTGCCATCGCGTAAAGATTTGACCTCGCTCCCCTTCAATTCAATGCCGCACTCCACTGATTCCAATACTTCAAAATCCCGGAATGCCTTGCGGTTAGTAGCAGCAGTCTTACTCATTTTAACATGATAAATGCGAAATATAAACTTAAAAGCACGGGAAGAGTTATGATGCTTAAAATATGGCCGAAGAAGGTCCCCTGGCTTATCAGCAGATCTTCTTTTTTATAGCTGCGCACGATGACCGAGAGGTTTGCCGCCGGAGGCATGGCCAGCTGGATGAAAATAAGCAGGCTTACTAAAAACGGCAGTTTTAATTTCCACAAAATCAGAAAACCTAGCGCCGGTAGTATTAAAAGTTTTGCCAAACACATCAAAGACATAGCCTTTTTATCGATATGCTTAAGCTCTATTTTTGCTAGGGACCCGCCCACCACCAGCATCGCCAGCGGCATGGTGCAGTCACCGAGCCACTTCAAGGGCTGATAAACGAAATCCGGAATAAACTTATTCAGCTTAAAGAATATAAGCAAGAAACTGACTAAAACCGCGATAACCGGAGCACTTAAAAGACTGAACCAATCGAACTTTTTGTCTTTTAGAAAGGTCAAAAGGTAAACTCCGACGGAGAATGTAATCAGATTAAAACCGAGAAGGAATAAAAACAGGTAAATAAACATGACCTTCAGCTCGCCTGCGGGTAATAACGCAGCCAGTAACGCCAAAGGAAGATACCCGGAGTTCTGAAAACCCACAAGGCTGGCAAACTGCATCTTGTGCTGTCCGCCTTTGATGAATATGGATAAAATAAACCCGACTAAAAGGCCCAAGGCAGTGACAGCGATACTGATCAAAGGAAAAATCCACCAGTTCGGATAGATGCTAAAGCTAAAATCCCTCACCAACTGGGTAAAGATCAAAAGGGGCAGGGTTATATCCAGAGTAAGCCGGCTTAAATTATCTAAACCGCAATCCCCAAGGATATCTTTTTTTACTAAAATAAACCCTACAGCGCCCAAGATCAATATCTGGGTTACCGCAGCGCCCACGACTCGAAAAGACTCGATAAACATATCCCTCCTAATGGTTTAAGTTATTAATTATACCAGTAAAAACGCCAAGCCGCAATTCTTTTATAATCAGTGCGAGGTTGACAGAACCTTACAGCTGCGATATACTATCAACTTACGCGGGGGTGGCGGAATGGCAGACGCGCTGGTCTCAGAAGCCAGTGGGGGCGACCCTATGAGAGTTAGGTTTAATTTAGAGAAACGGGAAACTCCCTCCTCCCGCACCACTTAAAATATTTTCATTGAATTACCGTTCGAACTTGATATACTAATCGTAATGAAGCTCTCCAATAAAGGTTTTACTTTTGCCGAAATCCTCCTTGCCGCGGCAATTCTCGCTTTCGCGCTCTGCGCCCTGCTCGCCACTTACATCTCCTGCATTGTCCTCTATACTACTTCAAAAAATGTAAATATCGCTACCAATGCCGCACTGGGCCTGGCCGAAGAAATCCGCACTGATTCCTTTTCCAGGATTTACAGCGATTACAATAACCTTACTTTCATCGTAAACGATATCCCTTCGAGCCGCGGGGTAGTCTATGTCAACCAGAGCAACCCTGAATTTCTTACCGTGACAATAAGCGTATGCTGGCGCCAAGGGAATAAGATCTTCGGCGAAGATACTAACTTAAACGGAGTACTTAATGCGGGCGAAGATACTAACAGCAACGGTATAATCGACTCTCCGGTGCAGATCATAACCCGCATCGTAAACAGATAAACTTATGAAAAGCTTTACTCTAATAGAATTACTCTTCGTCAGCATCATTTTTACCTTATTAATCATCGGGGTATTTCAAGTTATGGATGTAGGCAGGGGCGCTTGGTTTACGGGAGATACCTCCATCGAACTGCGCCAGGAGATAATCAAGACTTTTATGAGAATGGAACGTGAACTAAAAGAAACGCGGCCGGCGCAGGTCAGCCTAGGTAGCAGCACATCGGATACATCCCTTACTTTTAAAATACCGCAGGATATTGACGGCGACGGCACTATTCTTGACTCATCGGGCAACATTGAGTGGTCGCCGAATATCGTATACGCGCTAAACGGCTCTAAACAAATAACCCGCACTGCCTCGGGTGCTACTACTATTATCGCAAATGACGTCACTTCGCTGCTTTTCACCCGTCCCGCGACACCGGTGAATATTTTGCAGATCGACGTAACCGCAAACAAAACCACGGCTACCAATAAAATATTGCAGGACTCGGGAGAGATCTCCGTAAAAATGAGGAACTAATCGATGACTGACCTATTTTCAAAACTTAAAGAAAGCAAAGGTGTCGCGCTCATCGCAACCTTTTTAGTGATTACTGTCCTACTTATCTTCGCTGGCGTATTCGTTACCGTAAGTATCAACCATAACATAAGCGCGGATGTATTCAGGCGTCAGACCGTAGCCTTTAATATCGCTGAAGCAGGCCTGGACCACGCGATCTACTGGTTAAGGTCCCAGAGCTCTCCGCCGGTAGGAAACTACACAAATCCCTGGGGAAGCGTGCAAAACCTCGGCGGAGGAAATTACAGCGTCACTATCACTGATCTGGGCATCTTCGGCGGTGTGGGAAGTAACGTGAGAAGATACCGGGTGACATCTGCTGGTTCGCTAGGAAACATTACCCGGACTTTGTCAAATTATGTG
>JAPLLM010000096.1:9759-14972 GCA_026387555.1 Candidatus Omnitrophota bacterium
CAAATTATGTGCAGGTGGATAATTACGCGCGTTACCTCTGGTTTACCGACCGGGAAACCTTCAGCGGAACCACAGTATGGTTCTGGACCCAGGACCACTTAAACGGGCCGACGCACACCAACGGGCATTTGAATATTATGGGCAACCCTGTTTTCGACGGAAGCGTCTCCTCTGCCGATAACTATATAAGGTTCTACAATAACGGCAATAACATAAACCTCTCCCAAACCAGTAATTCTCCTTATGACCAGCCCGATTTCCAGCAAGGCGTAAATTTCGGAGCAGAACCCACCACTATGCCGAATCAGGCGTTAAACCTGCGCTCATCTGCTTCAGGTGGCGGAATATCACTGAACGGGAATTCCACGGTCATATTCAATAATGACGCAACGATGAACGTGACTAACTCCGCGAAAGGATGGAATAATCAAAACATGCCCCTGCCGGCCAATGGCGCACTTTTCGTAACTAACGGCGACCTTACTCTTTCCGGCACGCTCAACGGTAGATTAACGGTTGGCTCAAGCAGAGACGTAGTTATACCCAATAATCTGGTTTATGCCGACAACCCGCAGACAAATCCTAATTCAAATGATACACTGGGCATTATTTCCGAAGGGGACATACTGATAGATGACGGGGCGCCCACAAATCTAGAGATAGACGCATGCATGATGGCGATGGGTAGCCCCTTTATGCTGGAGAACTATTGGGCAGGTCCGGCCAAAGGAACGCTTACCGTCGTAGGGGGCATTATTCAGGATGAAAGAGGCCCGGTGGGTACTTTTAACGGTTCCACCGGCCAAAAAGTAAGCGGTTACTCCAAGAATTATCTTTATGACACGAGGTTGCTGAATTCTCCACCCCCTTTTATGCCTACTACGGGAGATTACATTACCTTGTCCTGGGAGGAAAACTAAAATATGAAACCAAAAACATTATACATACTGCTTGCGGTATTAATCATAGCCATATCCATTAGTTTGTTGCTTACCAAAGAGGCGGTCAAGACTCAACCTATTTCGCAAGAGATCAAACCGCAGGAAACTCCCGTCGCACCATCTGCAGCGGCCATGGTCCAGGCGCAACAGGCTTACATTCCTGTTGAAAAAAGAGGTGCCATCACTATTATTAAGCCCCTTCCCCAAGATACTCCCCGCCCGCCGGAAATTGAAAAAAAGAAAACCGCCCAGGCAGAAACAACCTCAACTCCTGCTACTTCAGGAAACAATCCTTCGGTCTCCGCCGGAGAGAATACCTCTTCATCGCCCGAAAAAACAACTTCAGGAATTACAAAAATCGGGAAACAACCCAGCGCAGAAGAATCCAAAGAAATGAACACGCACGGGATAGTCCTGTGGTAACCTGCCTGCCAAAAAACCTGACTTAAGATTTATTTATGGGTGGCCTGCTGGATGTTGATGTAATCGTCGAAGTCCATCCCCTTGCCTAATTCCTGCTTAACTACCCGGATGCGATCCGGAACGTACGGGTGGGTTTTATAATATGAGCGAGGCTGCAAAGGCTGCCTACGGTTTATCTCCTGAAGCTTAGTCAGAAAATTGATCATGCCGTACGGGTCATATCCGGCGAGTTTCGCATAACGCGTCCCCAATTGATCAGCGAGAAGTTCATCTTCACGGCTGTATCCCATAAGTATCTCAGTAAAGGCAAGATCCGCGGCTGCGCCCGCCTGCGCGGTTTGGGTAGTTGCTGCGCTAAGCAGTCGCAATACAGAATACATCTGCTCCGCCTGAAGCCTTTTAATAGAATGCCGGGCAACGATATGCCCGACTTCATGTCCGATTACCCCGGCTAGCTCATTATCGTCGGAGACTTTATCGATCAAACCCTTAAACACATATACATATCCTCCGGGAAGCGAGACGGCATTGACCTCATCATCCGCTAGAACGTAAAAATGATAGCGGATTTCCTTCCTGTCGCAGACCGCGGCGATCTTTTTGCCGATGTCTTCGACGCGCTTCTGCATTAAAGGGTCTTGCGCATATTTATACTCCTGTTCTACCTGGTTAGCAATAGCTGTACCCATCGCCACCTCTTTATCCGTAGAGTAATAATACATCTCTTCCTCTCCGGTGACGATGTTGTATTCGGTAGAGCAGCCGCAAAATAGCGCGCAAAACGTAAAGCTGAAAGCGTAGAATAAAAACATGGATATCTTAATATCAAGCTTTTTAAGCATCCCATACAGTTTTCTTACCGGCAGACCCACCACGTTATAATAACAGCCTTCGATGCGGCGGATAAAAAACGCGCCCTTACCCTGGATATCAAACCCGCCGGCCTTGTCCATTGGATTAACCTTACTAAAATACGCGCTGATTTCTTTATCGCTTAACTTATCCATATAAACTTTTGTCTTTTCATAATCTAAGAGCGCCTTTTCTTTGCCGGCGCTTTTATCTATCACGCATACCCCGGTATAGAGCCAGTGCGGCTTGCCGGATAACCTCTTAAGCATGCTTCTGGCATCCGCCATATTCTTAGGCTTTCCCGAAACGCGGCCATTCTGCGCTACTATCGTGTCCGCGGCCACAATAACCCCGCTCTTTATTTTGCGGCCGGCAGCCTTAGCTTTATTTAAGGCATTAAGTTTAGCTAATCCTGAATATGAAAGCCCTTTGACTCTTCTTCTTTCTTTTACCTTGGCAGATAAAGACTTGAAGCGCAGGCCGAAGATTTCAAAGATCTTCTTTCTCGCTTTAGATTGGGTAGCCAGATAGACGTTCTTCATTTTAATTAATACTCGCACTCTCGCCGGCTAAATATCCGGTGGAGAATGCCGCTTGAAGATTAAACCCTCCGGTGTCAGCGTCTACGTCGATTATCTCGCCGGCAAAATAGAGCCCTTTAATAATACGCGATTCCATAGTGCGCGGATTTATTTCTTTTAAAGATACCCCTCCGCGGGTAATCATCGCCTCTTCTATGGGCCGGGTCTTGATTATATCGAGGCTTAGTCCTTTTAACAACAAGACCATCCCTTTTCTTTCCTTCTGATTTATTTCTCCTGTCTTCTTATTGGAAACGATATTTAAAATCCTCAAAAAGCAATCAATGAGCCTGATAGGCAGCAATTCTTTAAGCGTATTGTGGATAGATTTTTTGGGGTTAGCCGCGAACTCCCTTAAAAGCCTGTTATCCACTTGTTCCTGCGTAAGCGCCGGCTTCAGGTCTATCTTTACGGAAACACTCTTACCTGCTTTGAGCCATTCTGAAATTGTCCCGCTTAAAGTAAGCACTAGCGGGCCGGAAATTCCGAAACTCGTAAAAACCAGTTCTCCGACTTCGGATTCTATTTTTTTCGCTCCGTCGCTAAAAATAATCCGGATATTCTTAAGGGTAAGCCCTTCCAATTCCCTGGGATAATCCTGTTTGGACTCTAAAGGAACCAACCCGGGAACTAGGTCAGTCACGGTGTGGCCGAGTTTTTTGGCTATCTTCAGCCCTTCGCCGTCCGAACCGGTAAAAGGATAAGACACGCCCCCTGTTGCCACTATAACCTTATCCGCGAAAATGGTTCTGCCGTCAGCGAGCACCACTCCCGCCACCTGGCCGTTCTTAATCTGGATCTCTTTTACTTCAGACTTGACTTCGATCTCGGCCCTGTTCTTCCGGAGTTCATCCTTAAGCACATCAAGAATGCTGTTAGAGCGGTCAGTCACCGGAAAAACCCTCTCCTGCCTCTCGACTTTTAATTTCAAGCCGCGGGATTCGAAAAAATCGATGAGTTCCTTATTAAAGAATTTCTTGAATGCGTCCCTTAAGAATTGTCCGGACTTAGAGAACCGTTTTAAGAATGAATCCAGATCGCAGGCGTTGGTGAGATTGCAGCGGCCTTTGCCGCTTATGAGGAGTTTATTTCCGGAAATTGATTTTTTTTCGAGAATAATAACGGAACTTCCCAGAGCCGTTGCTCTGATAGCCGCCATCATGCCGGCGGGGCCCGCGCCGACTACTATGATCTTACGATTATAACCCAAAGTCTTTAATGGTAAAAATCGATTCGAGCTTGACGCCGCTTCGGGCCAGATTGTCCTTAGCACCCTCTAACCTGTCTACGATGACTATCGCCCGCTCGACGATAACACCCATTTTCTCCAAGACCTGCTTTGAATCGATGATCGCCTTGCCGGTAGTCGCTACATCATCTACTAAAATAACCCTGTCTCCCTGATTAAGCGCCGGCCCTTCGATCAACTTCTGGGTCCCGTGCTCTTTTGCCGTTTTCCTGACGATAAAAGTCTTGATCGGCACATTATGGATATGGGCCAAAACGCCCAACGCCCCGACAATAGGATCCGCGCCTATAGTAGGGCCGCCTATAGCCTTAGGGAGCGCGCTCTTTACCATATCCAATATAAGCATACCCGTAAGATACGCCCCTTCGGGAGTGAGAGTGATCACCCGGCCATCGAGATAATAAGTGCTCTCCTTACCGCTGGATAAGACAAATTTGCCTTTTTTGAGCGCCTCTTTTTCCAGGAGACTTAGGAGCCTAAGCTTAAATTCTTTAGGGTTATCTTGCGTCATAGCTTTTTTATTTTACTACCCCTGCGCCCGTCTGTCAATTCTTTTGATGGTACGTCGCTGCAGGCCATCATCGACGATCATAATCGAATAATTGATGGCTCGACGCTCCTCACCATCAACCGCGAGCGTAGTCGAACGGTTGACAAAAACAAATTTCGTTGTTATCATATCCCTATGCTGCGTCGGTTATTCAAGGGCATTACGGAGCTGATTTATCCCAAAAAATGCCTGGCGTGTAAAGATTTGCTTGCGCCGGCAGAGAATTCAGGGCATGTCTGCGCAGGATGCTTTAGTAAGATTAAATTTAATATTCCGCCCTTCTGCCATTCCTGCGGAAGGCATCTGGAAGACTTTAAAACACACAAGAGCCTCTGCCCGCAGTGTCTAAAAATTAAGTTGAATTTTGACCGCGCCTTCTCCCCTTGCGTCTATGAAGGTGTCGTCAAAGAATTGATCCACGAGTTTAAATATAAAGGTAAGGTGCGGCTGGCTCAACCGCTAAGCGCTTTAATGGCGAACTTCATCCGCGAATACTCCTTGCCCATGGAATATATGGACCACATCCTCCCCATGCCCTTATCTAAAACAAGGCTGCGGGAGAGAGAATTTAATCAAGCGCATCATTTAAGCAGTCATATATCGGCAGTTTTTGAAAA
>JAPLLM010000096.1:15000-15482 GCA_026387555.1 Candidatus Omnitrophota bacterium
ATTAGAGACACAGGAGCGGCGAAAGAATATCCTCGGGAGTTTTAAAGTGACCGAACCGGCAGCAGTAAAGAATAAAAACATCCTACTTATTGACGATGTCTTGACTACAGGGGCAACCTCATCCGAAGCGGCGGGGGCATTAAAGGAAGCGGGCGCAAACATTGTCTTTGTGCTTACGCTGGCGAACTAAAAAATGAAACTATTGCGTAATTATTTTCTGAAAGAATTCATAGGGCCCTTATTTTTGTCTTTCGGCGTCCTGACCTTTGTCATTGTCCTGGTGGGAAACCTTAAAAAGATCGCTGACCTGGTCATCAATAAAGGCGTGGATATATTCAGCGTCGTTAAGCTCCTTTTATTCATGACCCCTTACATGGTCACCTATGCCCTGCCCATCTCGGTCTTGATCGCGGTATTGATGGGGCTAGGAAGGCTCTCCAGCGATAACGAAATAATCGCCATCCGTTCAAGCGGAGTAAATT
>JAPLLM010000029.1:0-5193 GCA_026387555.1 Candidatus Omnitrophota bacterium
GGATGATTGGAAATTTTATTCTTTATTCCTGATCATGCTCTGCGGGATGAACGGAGTGCTGTTAAGCTCGGACCTTTTTAATCTCTATGTTTTCCTTGAAGTTGCCTCATTATCAGGCTACGCGTTGGTAGCCTTCGGTGTTTCGGCCGAGGACTTAGAGGCGTCTTTTAAATATATGGTTATGGGCGCGATGGCTTCTATTTTTATTCTTCTCGGCATTGCCATGCTTTACAGCTATACGTCGACGCTGAATATGGCGGAAGTAGCGCAGGCCCTTTCAGCGAGGCCGGCGGGTTTCTTGATCAGCTTCGTATCCGTCTTATTCCTCGCTGGGTTCGGTTTAAAAGCGGCGTTAGTTCCATTCCACGCCTGGCTTCCCGACGCGCATTCATCCGCGCCTTCGCCTGTATCCGCGGTTTTATCAGGGTTAGTCATTAAGACTCTCGGTATTTACGCCTTATCCCGTGTTTTCTTTAATTGTCTTGGTATTTCCAATAAAATATTAATGGCTTTGATGTTTTTAGGCGCGCTTTCTATGGTGGTCGGCGCATTTTTAGCCCTTACGCAGTCAGATATTAAGAGGATGCTTGCCTATTCCAGCATAAGCCAAGTAGGTTATATTGTCTTTGCTCTGGGGATAGGCACTCCGCTTGCTATTTTGGGCGCCTTATTCCATATTCTTAATCATGCCTCGGCTAAATCACTTCTCTTTTTAAACGCCGGGACTATTGAGCGGGCAACAGGCACGCGCGATATAAATAAAATGGGCGGGCTAAACGCCAAACTTCCGGTTACCGGTTACACCAGCCTGATGGGCTCGATGAGTATATCAGGGATTCCTCCGTTTGCCGGATTCTGGAGCAAGCTTTTGATAATTATTGCCGCGGTCCAGGCAGGGCAGATAGCTTATTCCGCCGTAGCTGTGATCGTAAGCATAATCACTCTGATTTACTACTTAAGGTTCCATACTAAAGTATTTTTTGGAATACCAGCACAGAATACGGCAGAGGTTAAAGAGGCTCCCGCGGCTATTAAGTGGCCGGTTATTATACTGGGATTGATTTGTCTTGCTGGCGGGCTCCTGCTTATTCCTTCTTTAAGGGATTTTCTTAACAGGGGAGTGGATGTATTGATTTCGGGGATAAATTACAAGGATGCGATCTTTCAAGCGGTGAAATAATGCAGATACGTATTTTATTATTTATTTCTTCGTTTATCACATGGGTCTTATTAAGATGGTCATTTGAGCCGCAGAATATAGTAATAGGTATTGCTGTTTCTGTACTGGTATCTTTGATGACTGCGGGTATTTTCGAAAAAAAATCCGGATTGCTGAAAAGGCCATGGCGCTACTTATGGCTATTTTATTATTTCCCGCTTTTTGCCTGGGAGTGTTTTAAGGCTAATCTCGAGGGGGCATATCGGGTAATTCACCCTGACTTGCCTATAAGGCCGGGCATAGTCAAAGTGAGGACAACTCTAAAATCGGATACGGGTTTGACATTTCTGGCTAATACCTTGACCCTGGTTCCCGGGACAATGACCGTAGATATCGACCGAGACGGGGGATTCCTGTATGTCCATTGGATGAACGTCGAGTCCCCCGAAATAGACAGGGCCACGGCATTGATCGTAGAAAGATTCGAAAAGATATTGCGGAGGATATTCGGTTGAAACGCTTACGCTGGTTTTTAGGATTGGGTTTTATATTGGCGGTATTCGGGTTCATTTTATTTTACCCTCTGCCCACATTATTAGGGTGGCAGTCAAAGCTCCTGCACAGAGCCTTTATGATCATGCTATTTAGCGGAGCGTTTTGTTTCCTGCGTATCGCTTTGGGGCCGACTGCCGCGGACAGGGTGGCGGCGCTGGATATATTCGGTATATTGATCCTGGGCTTCTGCGCCATATTAGGGATCCCCACGGGCAGGGACTGGTATATCGATATAGGAATTGCCTGGGCTTTGCAGAGCTTTATTTCGATATTGGCTATGGCAAAATTTATGGAAGGAAGAAATTTCGATGAATGAGATTATCGGCTATGTATTTTTAGGGCTGGGTATATTATTTGATTTTATCGGCTGCCTCGGCCTCTTGCGTTTTCCGGATATTTATAACCGGTTGCATTCTTCGATCAAATGCGTGACCCTGGGTACCTCGAGCATATTATTAGGCCTGTTTTTATTCAAGGGTTTTACTCCCGCCGGAATTAAGGCCCTATTGTGTATAGTTGCGATAAATACGCAGAAGATAAAAAATAATGCGTTATCCTAAATTAAGAGAATTAAAAGAAGCGGTTAAGGCGCTGATCAAAGGGCCGTATACCATAAAATACCCTTATCAGCCGGCAAAGACGTATGAGCGCTTCCGCGGCCGTCCGTATTTTCATGAAGAGGAGTGCATCGGGTGCACTGCCTGCGCCCAGGTCTGCCCTTCGAAAGCAATTGAAGTTAAAGATACGGTGGCAGGCGCAAAGGGTAAGCGTAAACTTACCGTGCATTGGGATATTTGTATTTTCTGCGGACAGTGCCAGGCGAATTGCCCTACCGGAAAAGGAATAGTCCTTTCCCGGGAATTTGAATTTGCTACGACCGAAAAGAGAGAGGCGTTGAAGCAGGAGATAGAAAAAGAATTTGTTTTATGCGAGTGCTGTCAGGAGCCGGTTGCGCCCTACGACCAGTATGTCTGGACGGCAAAACGTTTAGGCCCCCTGTGCTTTTCCAATTCCTCGCTCGTGCTTTTTTATTTGAGGCTCCTGAATTTTGCCTCTAAGGCCAAGAGCCCGCCCAAAAAAGAAGAAGAGATATCCCGCGCCGAGCGCATCCGGGTGCTTTGTCCGCGTTGCCGCCGCCAGGCAGTAATAAAATCTTAGAAAAATGTTTTCTTCGTTAAGCGTAAGAGAATTCAGGATTTATTGGTATGGGATGCTTATCTCTCTGGTCGGTTCATGGATCCAGACCATGGCCCAGAGCTGGCTGGTCTTTCAAATCACTAATTCTGCTTTTCTTTTGGGAGTGGTGGGTTTCCTTGGCTCTATCCCTGTTTTCTTTTTTTCTCTTTTTGCCGGGGTATTAGCGGATAGGGTAAACAAGAGAAGGGTCTTAATTATCACTCAGACCGTTTTTATGCTTTTAGCCTTCCTTCTGGCAGTCCTTACCCAATTCAAATTGATCACCGCTTCTCAAATCATGGTTATCGCTTTATTGAACGGCACGGTTATGGCTTTTGATGCCCCTACCCGGCAGTCAATAGTCGTGGAGCTCGTCGGCAAGCAGCATCTTTTTAACGCCATTGCCTTAAACTCGGTGGCTTTTAATTCTTCGCGTATCATCGGCCCGGCGCTCGCCGGTATTCTGGTCGCTGTTGTAGGGATGAGCGGGTGTTTTTACGTTAACGGAATAAGCTTCTTAGCTGTGATTGTAGCGCTCTTTTTGATCCGTACCGCAAAAGAAACGGTAACCAGAAAGAAGAGCCACGTGCTTAAAGAATTAAAAGAGGGGCTGGTTTTTATAAAGAATAATCGCGATATACTAATTCTCATCTCCATGGTCGGGATAGTGAGCCTTTTCGGTATCTCTTATATGATACTTATGCCTATTTTTGCCGAACAGGTCTTAAAGGTCGGGATCAAGGGTTTGGGGGTGCTCATGTCTTCGTCGGGCCTGGGCGCATTAGCCGGGGCGCTTATCTTAGCGCGCCTGGGAGATTTTAGGTACAAGGGTAGGCTCTTGAATTTCTCGGCGCTTGTCTTTTCATTCTCCCTCATTATATTTTCGCTTTCTAAGATTTACCTGTTGTCGCTTCTTGCGTTAGCCTTTATAGGAGCTACCGGCGTTACTTCTATAGCGTTGGTCAATACTATAATCCAGACTAAGGTGGGTGATGAATTCCGGGGAAGGGTGATGAGTGTTTTTATGCTCACCTTTGCCGGATTCTTGCCTTTCGGAAATCTTATCGCAGGCAGTATGGCCCAGCGCCTTGGAGTTTCGATTTGCGTGCTGGTCAGCGGGATAATCTGTTTCGTATTCTTTGGCGCGGTAAATATAATGTATCCCAGGATAAGGGATATAAACTAATTTTTTATTTGATTTTTTTAAATCCTTTTGCTAAAATTATAAAGTAAGAAGGTGAGTTCGCCCTTCTAGTGTTTTATAAAATTATCGTATTAATTTAATCACATAGAGAGGAGAAACGGCATGAAAAAGTTTTTGGTAGTTGCGGCAGTAGTATTGTTGGGAACAAGTTTGTTTGGTTGCGGTAAAAAGGCCGAGGAATCGCAGGAACCCGTATCCATGGAGGCTATGAGTACGGTTAATGTCACGACTCCGGCTGCTCTTCCCGAGGCAAAGGTTCAATCAGCTCCGGCTATGGCGACTCCGGCGGTTGAGCCGGGAAAGGTAGAGGCTGCAGCACCCGCTTTCGGAAAACCCACCCCGTTGCAGATCCAGGCGGCTTTAAAGAATGCCGGGCTTTACACCGGTGAAGTTGACGGAAAGTTGGGGCCTAAGACCAAGAAGGCGATTCAGGAGTTCCAGAAAGCTAACGGACTTAAGGCAGACGGTAAGGTAGGGCCTAAGACCTGGGAATTATTAAAGATGCATCTGGCTGCTCCGGTTGAGTCTGTAAAAAGATAATTTTGCGCGCCCCTTGAAAAGGGGCGCATTTTATTGTATACTTTTAATAGCCGATAAGGGTAAACCTCCGCAGCATTAGTGCTGGGGACGCACATTCGAATAGGGTGCGCGCTGAAAGGCGGGGACGCAAAGCCACAGACCTAAACCCGCCGCATATAAATGGCGGATATGGTGGCTGGGTTGCCGAAGTAAGGTAAGGGAAGTATCAACCCTAGGCCTTTATCGGCTGCTTCAATTTTCGCAAGAATCCCGATGTTTTTTGTCGGGATTTTTTGTTTTTTTAATGTTATAATACTTCCCATGATCAACTTTCCGCATAATTTCCTTTGGGGCGCAGCCACTTCCGCCTATCAGGTCGAAGGCGGCAATACTAACAGCGACTGGTGGGCGTGGGAGAAAAAGAATGGGCTGCCGGAATCGGGTGGAGCCTGCCGCCATTATGAATTGTTCCGGGAAGATTTCGATTTAGTAAAAACCCTAAACCATAATTGTCACCGCCTCTCAATAGAGTGGTCGCGCATTGAGCCTGAAGAGGGTAAATTTTCAGCTACAGAAATAA
>JAPLLM010000029.1:5226-7798 GCA_026387555.1 Candidatus Omnitrophota bacterium
AGGGTAAATTTTCAGCTACAGAAATAAAACATTACCAGGATGTTATCGCTGCTTTAAAGGAGCGCGGTATAGAGCCTTTGGTTACGCTGCACCATTTTACCAATCCTATCTGGTTTGCCAGCCTCGGAGACTGGCAGAATAAAGACGCTTCAAATTACTTTTTGCGCTACGCCGAGAAAATCGTCAATGCCTTGGCAAAAGATGTGCGTTACTGGGTCACTATTAACGAACCAACCGTACATGTATATTATTCCTATATGTTCGGCACCTGGCCACCGGGAGTCAAATCTCCGTTTAAGGCTTGGCAGGCGCTGAAAAATATTCTCTCCTCCCATGTAAAAGCCTATCGCCTGATACATAAGATCTATAAATCCCAAGGCCTAAGCCCCATGGTCGGATTTGCCCACAATATGCAGGATTATGTCCCTTGTAAGAATAATCTAAAGAATAAATTGGCGGTTTATATCAGGAACAAGCTTTTTAATCTGGACATCATTCATTCTTTGGCCCGCAAGAGGGCAGTCGATTTCATCGGGGTAAATTATTATTCGCGCAGCTTAGTCGAGTTAAAAAAATGGGGCTTTAAAAATCTCATTCTTGATGTCTGCGAGGGCGGGCATAGCACTTTAAAGAAGAATTCTATGGGTTGGGATATTTATCCGCAGGGCCTTAAACACATCCTGCTCGGCCTTAAGGCGTTTAAGAAACCGATAATGATCCTTGAGAACGGCATCTGTACAGAAGATGATGACCTAAGATGGGCATTTATCCGCGACCACCTGAAATATATGCACGAGGCGATAAGCCTCGGGGTAAATGTGATAGGATATGTCCATTGGTCGCTGATGGATAATTTTGAATGGGATAAGGGATTTGTCCCGCGTTTCGGGCTCATCGAGGTCGATTACGGAAATTATCAACGCAAAATAAGGGAGAGCGCCAGGAAGTTCGCAGAAGTATGCAAAACAAACTGCCTTTCAATTTAAAGGATTTTGACAGGGAGCTTATTATAAGCGAGATCCCGCTTTTTTCCGGGCTCTCTGCCCGCGCGCGCAAAATAATCAAGAACAGGTCCGAGATCCGCGAGTTTAAAAAAGGCGAGATCATTTATAAAGAAGGATCTCCCCCCAGCGGGCTCTATTCCTTGATATTGGGCAGAGTCGAGATCTATACCGAAGACCAGTTCGGGGCAAAGACTACGCTGGAATATCTGCATCGGGGAAAATATTTCGGGATGATCTCGTTATTGACCAACGAGCCGCATTCGGTCACCGCTCGCGCGATCAACGACTGCTCGCTTTTGTTTATCAAAAAAGAGGATTTCGACTTTATTCTAAAAAAGATCCCGGCCCTGGCCATAGATTTAAGTCAGACACTCTCCAGAAGATTGAAACGTAAGGACGTGCACCGTAAAACGATATTCGAAAGCACGGCGATATCGGTGTTCAGCTCTTATTCCCAGGCGGGCAAGACCTTATATGCATTGAACGTAGCTTTGAGTTTAGCTAAAGAGACGCATAAATCCGTGATTATTCTCGATATCGCTCCCAAAGACAAGTATCACAGCCTTCCGGCTAAGCTGGAGGTTACTAATCCGCGGGTTTTTGATCTTGTCCCCGGGAGCAGTGACAGCTCGCGCAATATCCGCGATTTTATCGCCAAAAACAGGTTCGGGATAGACTTGATCTGTTTTAAATATCAGCCTGACGACGAATCGTGCGTAAGGACGCTGGTGGATATACTTAGCCAGTTGGTCAATGATTACCATTATCTGGTCTTGGACCTACCTACGTCTATGGATCGCGGGATATTATCCATACTCAATCAATCGGATATCATACAGGTTTTGAGTAGCCCCGCAGAGCAGGACCTGGCTCAAACGCATGAACTGGTGGAGAAGCTTAAAAACCGTTTTAATTTTAATCCTGACAAGATCAAGATCATCATCAACGAATATAAGTTTTCCGGACTTACTCATGAGGAACAAATAGAGATATTAGACAGCGGGGTTTTTGCGACCTTGCCTAAAATTGATTTCTCCGCGCCTGACCGTTTAGTCCTGGATGAGCCAGAGTGCGAATATTCTAAGGCAGTCAGGAGGATAGCCCGCACGCTCGGAGATTGCCTCGTCGGGCTGGGGTTATGGGTTCTGCCATATCGGGGTATTAAAAGTAATCGAAGAAGAAAAAATACCCATTGATGTCATTGCAGGTTCCAGCATCGGCTCGGTCATCGCCGCGCTCTGGAGCTCCGGGAAGACCAGCGACGAGATCCTTGAGATCACCGGTGAATTTAAGGAGCCCAAAGGCCTCTGGAGCCTGATGGATTTTACGTTTCCGCACATGGGTTTTTTAAAAGGAAATAAGCTGCATGATTTTCTAAAAAGGCATCTGGGGAATAAGACATTCTTTGACGTAAAGCTCCCCTTAAAGGTCATCGCCAGCGATGTGAAGAGGAAAGAGCCGCGGGTATTTGACCGCGGGCCGCTCGTGGATGCCATAATGGCGTCTTGCACCATGCCCGGTGTCTTCGCCCCGTTTAAATTCAAAGAAGAACTCCTCTTTGACGGCGG
>JAPLLM010000103.1 GCA_026387555.1 Candidatus Omnitrophota bacterium
CGACGGCGGCATGGTCATGGCATAGAAGCAGATCCCTCGTCCGTGAAGTTTATACGGCGGACTCGGGATTAATTTGCGTACCCCGCGAGAGCGGGCAAATTAAGGAGGAATAAGAATGGCAGTACAAGAAAAAGTGAAGTCAATTATAGCAGAGCAGTTAGGTGTCAAGCCGGAAGAGGTTACGCCCGAAGCATCCTTTGTGGATGATTTAGGCGCGGATTCTCTGGATACCGTAGAGTTGGTAATGGCGCTTGAAGAAGAGTTCGGTATCGAGATCCCCGATGAGGATGCCGAGAAGATCACCACCGTCGGCGATGCGGTAAAATACATCGAAGACAAGACTGCAAATAAATAAGAGCCAATATAGATAGTTTAGTCATTACCCCGCCTTAAAAATCATCCAGGCGGGGTAAGTTTTATTATCCCTTAAAACTATATGAAGGAAAACAGGGTAGTAGTCACTGGTTTAGGCATGATTTCGGCGGTCGGAAACGATGTCCCTGCCTGCTGGGAGGCTTTAAAAGCCGGCAAGAGCGGGATCGGCCCGATTACGTCTTTTGATGTCTCCAGGTTCGATTCCCGCATCGCGGGCGAGGTCAAGGGATTTGACCCGATTATTTACAGCCTCTCTACTAAAGACGTCAAGCGCATGGATAAGTTTAGCCAATACGCAGTCGCTTGCGCCATGCAGGCGATCAAAGATTCCGGGTTGGATATGGGTAAGGTTAATAGGGAGCGTATCGGGGTTATAATCGGTTCGGGTATCGGAAGCCTTCATACCGTAGAAGTCGAGCATAATATTTATTTGGAGAAGGGGCCGTCAAGGATGTCCCCGTTTCTTATCCCTATGCTCATTGTCAACGCTGCCAGCGGCCAGGTAGCTATTCATTTAGGTTTAAAAGGGCCAAATTCCGCGGTAGCCACTGCCTGCGCATCAGGCTCGCACGCCATAGGCGATGCTTTTAAGGTCATTGAACGCGGGGATGCTGATATGATGGTTACCGGCGGAACCGAGAGCTGCATTGTTCCTACCGCAGTCGGCGGTTTTTGCGCATTAAAAGGCTTATCTACGAGAAATAATGAACCGCAGAGGGCGAGTCGTCCTTTTGATAAAGAGCGCGACGGATTTGTCATCGCCGAAGGCTGCGGAATGGTTATTTTAGAGAGTTTAGAGCACGCCAAGAAGAGAGGCGCGCATATTTACGGTGAAATAACCGGCTATGGCATGTCCTGTGACGCCTATCATATGACCGCGCCTGAACCAACCGGCGACGGGGCGACGCGGGCGATGAACCAGGCTATAAAAGACGCGAAGATCCGTCCTGAAGATATTGGGTATATCAATGCCCACGGCACCTCCACTAAATTAAACGATAAGATCGAAACCGGATCTATCAAGAAATCTTTAGGCGCGCACGCAAAAAAAGTAATGATATCATCTACCAAGTCTATGACCGGCCACCCCTTGGGTGCCGCGGGAGGGATAGAATTTGCAGTCTGCTGCCTGGTCTTAAGAGATGGCGTCATCCCGCCTACGATAAATTACGAGCATCCTGATCCTGATTGCGATTTGGATTATGTCCCCAATTCCGCACGAAAACATGCTGTTGAGGTCTGCCTCTCCAATTCGTTAGGGTTCGGCGGGCACAATGCTACTCTTATCGTTCAGAAACTTAAGTAATCTTTCAAAGTAAATTTATGGGTTATACGATAGCGGAAAAAATCTTACTTGCTCATACTGAACTAAAATCCATTGAACCGGGCGAGTTTATTGAAGCCCGGGTGGATTTAGCTCTGGGAAACGATATTACAGCGCCCATTGCCATTGAGGAATTCAAAAAGGCCGGCTTTACTAAGGTTTTTGATAAGAATAAGGTCGTCCTGGTCCCGGATCATTTTGCTCCGGCCAAGGATTTGCGCAGCGCAAACCAGTGCAAGCTCCTGGCGAATTTTGCCAAAGAGCAGAGCATAAAGAATTATTTTGAGATCGGCTGCATGGGCGTTGAGCATGCGCTTCTTCCCGAAGTAGGTTTAACTCTGCCCGGAGATTTGATCATCGGGGCAGATTCGCATACTTGTACTTACGGAGCTTTAGGGTGTTATTCTACGGGAATCGGCTCGACTGACCTGGCGCGCGCTTATGTCGACGGAAAGATCTGGCTAAAGGTCCCGGCGTCGGTGAAATTTATTTATACCGGTAAACTAAACAAGTGGGTTGGCGGCAAAGACCTGATATTGTATACTATCGGAAAGATCGGCGTTGACGGCGCATTATATAAGGTAATGGAATTTACCGGCCCGGTGATCAGGTCGTTAAGTATGGATGACCGTTTTTCCATGTCGAATATGGCGATTGAAGCCGGCGGCAGAGCTGGTATTATCGAGCCTGATGAAATCACCAAAAAATTCGTTTCGCAATTTAAGCGTAAGGGTAAATTTTATAAATCTGACAGCGATGCTGTTTACGAAAAAACGTACGTTTGGGATGTGTCGAAATTAGAGCCGCAGGTAGCCTGTCCGCATTTACCCAGCAACGTGAAAGGGGTAAGTGAATTAAAGGATATAAAATTAGACCAGGTAGTCATCGGTTCTTGCACTAACGGCAGGATCTCGGATTTAAGGATCGCGGCAAAGATCCTTAAAGGAAAAAAGATCAAGTTTGGTTTGAAATTGATCGTCATCCCCGCGACACAGAAGATTTATCTTCAGTGTGTAAAAGAAGGATTGGCGGAGATTTTTGTCAGAGCCGGAGGGGTATTTGAGACACCCAGCTGCGGCCCGTGTTTAGGCGGACATATGGGTATTCTTGCCGAAGGGGAAGTGGCATTGGCGACGACTAACCGTAATTTCATCGGCAGAATGGGCAGCCCCAAGTCTTTTGTGTATTTGTCAAATCCGGCGGTAGCCGCGGCTTCCGCGATAACCGGTAAAATCACGCATCCTGATAAAATATGATCATAAAAGGTAAAGTCCATAAGTTTGGCGATGACATAAATACGGACGATATCATTTCGGCTAAGTATTTAGTCTCTACCGACGCTAAAGAGTTAGGCTCTCATTGTATGGAGAGTATTAGTCCTGATTTCACAAAAAAAGTCCAGCCTGGGGACATAATCGTAGGCGGAGAGAACTTTGGTTGCGGTTCATCGCGAGAGCATGCGCCGCTGGCGATAAAAGGCTGCGGCGTGCGCGCAGTTCTCGCCAAGAGTTTTGCCGCGATATTCTTCCGCAATGCCATAAATATCGGCTTGCCGTTTTTAGAGTCGCAGGATACGGATGCGATCAATGAGGGGGATATTCTTGAAATTGACCTTTCTAGTGGTATAATTAAGAACCTCACGCAGAATATAACTTATAAGACCGCGCCATTCCCCAAGTTTTTGCAGGATATTGTTGAGGATGGCGGATTGATGAATTACATCAGAGAAAAGGAAAAGAAACATGTATAAGATAGCGGTGAGCGGCGGAGACGGGACA
>JAPLLM010000003.1:0-1912 GCA_026387555.1 Candidatus Omnitrophota bacterium
CCTTGTTATAAACCTTATCACCTGCAAGAGCCGAAGAATATTTTCTGACTAATTCCTTATCTGTTTTGGGATTCCACTCATCGTAATCAATGCCGTTTAAAATCCCCGACAGGCAGTTTTTTCTCTTTGTTAAAACGCCTTCGAGCTTACAGCCGAATTCAGGCGTCTGGATCTCTTTTGAGTAAGTAGGGCTTACTGTTGTAATGAAATCCGAAAAAATCAGCCCGACCTTCATAAGATTGATCATCTCGTAGAATTCCAGGCCTTCCATATTAAAATATTCCCAGCTGATCCCGAGCTTCGGATACTCATCCTTCGAAAATGTGCCCTGATAGGCCATATTATGGATGGTAAATACGGTCTTGATGTCTTTATAAAACGGATCGTCCTTATAAATCGTTTTCAGGTATACAGGAATAAGCGCGGTCTGCCAGTCATTGAAATGCAAAAGATCAAACTCAACACCTAACTTTTGGGCTATCTCAAGCGCAGCGCGCGGCAAGAGTATGGCCTCGACGTATCCGCCTAATGAATCCGGACTCGGAGTATTATAGAGCCCCACGAAGAAATACCCGGTTTCATCATAGATAAGTAAAACAGGTACACCTTCCTGCTCAACATAAATGACCTTAAGCGGGATTGTCCCGAAGCCAACCGGAACTTCGATATCCATAAGGACCTCTCCGCCGTACGCCTTGATAAATTCACTTATCGAACTGTAGGCCCCATTAACATCCGCGGAAAATAGCGGTTTCATGACCACAGAGCCTATGCCTCTCTTGCCATAAAGATTAGCAGGCACATCTTTCATATACACTGCCTGGCCGCCTGCTCTGCCACCCACAACTTTCAGCCGGTTGCCTTGCAAATCTTCAAGCGGCATCTCCATCGCCACTACAGCGACGCCAAATTTACCGGCTGTGCGCGCTTTACCGATGTAGTTATGGATCTTCTGCCTTAAGGCTTCATTGACAGCCATGCCCAAACCGATTGCTAATGTCAACGCCGGATCAACAAAAACCAGCCCGGTAATATCAATGGCGTACAAATTAGTTACGAGTGATACCTGCTTAAAGATATCTCTCCCCCGACTTTCCATTAATTTCTCAAGCGCTTCGGGAGAAGAAATAAGTTTGCTCCGAACGTGGTCGGTTATATTAAGGTATGCGTCAAACTTGGTATCCAAATGGCTAAGACACCATTTTGCCAAATAAAACAGCTCCATCTCTACCGCCACAAAATCATTCACTTTCTGCGGATGCGTTGCCTGTAAATATTCGGCCACGGGGAAGAATATGGTATAGGTGTTAAACAGTAATCCTTTGCGGGCAGATTCTATTGGATCAAAACGCAAATTACTCGGTTTAGCCAGTATTGTCGGCATCGGAGAATCCATGTGGGCTATTCCCGTAGGGATCACCGGGTCAAGGTATTGCTGCCCGTTGTTTAATCCGCCACAACTGCCCCAGAAGACAAAATGGCGCACCCCCTGCTCATGGATCTCATTGATCAAGGCAGTGCAGGAATCTGCTGCATAAGCTTCGAGATAAACAAAGGCAACGCGCCTGTTGTTTTTCTCAAATATCCTGCACCCGAGGCAAATGTCAGAAACATCCTGCTGCTCAACCCATCCCTCTTTCTTAAACATCTCCATCAACGGCTCGATGAATAGCTCGAGGCCGATGACCGCCCAGCGCGCATTTCTGAATTTGTGTTTTAATTCCCTTTGAAGTTGGTATTTTAAATTAAACATAGGGTTATTGAAGATACGGACTTTTGCTACAGGATAATTCAGGAACTTAAGCATACTCATGGTGCGGTGCAGGTCATAATTGCTGTGGATATCTGCGAAGGCGTAGGCGGCCTCCTCTTCGGGTTTTTCCAGCCTGTACAAAGCAGGGAACCACGCAGC
>JAPLLM010000003.1:1934-36801 GCA_026387555.1 Candidatus Omnitrophota bacterium
AATTTTCCATCCTTCAGCAGTAAGCCCCTCTACATTCAAACCCTGGCCGATGTATAAACTTACGCTTTGCGGGGTGCCTGCCTTTATTTTGTCATAGAACTGCCCGGATGCATTCTTGCGGATATACTGCGCCAGAAATTCTCCCCATGCACCTTCATTCTTACAAACTCTTAATCCTTCCCAGAATCCTTGCAAACCTTTCTGTGATAGGGTCGTCACCACCATCCCCAACCCGATTGCTAATGTAAACACAGGCTCAAATCCCGGCAGTATCAAGAAGGCATGCGTGGAAGTAGAATTGGGCTGTGCGGGAGCGGGTTGTACTTGAGTTGCTTTTTCGGCGGCTAGCCTGTCAGCGAACTGCTTGGCGCCATAAAAATCCCCATTCGCGCAACAGCAATATGCGGTATACGGGAGAATATTTAACTCGTTTTTGCTTACTTTGCCGGCAAATGCTTGGCGGATGGTAGTCGCAGCTACTTCAAAAGGCATCCCGATGATAAAATTGGCATCCAGGGTGGTCTCTATAGTCTCTCCCACTACTTCCCGTTCAAAGAATATCGCGGAAACCTTATGCAATACGTCACTGTAAGGAACTATCTTCTTTTCTTTGACCTCTACGCCCGTCTTTGGATCAAGATGGGAAACCTCATAAGAAATCTCTATGGAAACATTATCTTCTAATTTCTGGATAGTATCTAGCTTAGGCGCTTCTCCTGCCTTTTTGACCACCTGGCCCTCATACTCCACCTGTCTGGCTACCCATGCCTCATATTCAGGCCTACCCCTTTCCATTGAGTTTGGCGGCTGCAACTCATCAGGGAGAAATAAATCCGCTCCGTCTCTATCTTTAACTTTCAGGCGGGCCCAACGGTTGTAGTGGTCTCTTCCCACCATGTAAAAGGCTTCGATCTTCTGGTGGCTATTCATATTCAAGATACGAAAGATATTTGTTTCACCATCCAACGGGGTACCTGAAGCAATGGGGCAATAAGCAAAGAGCGGGTCGAACATTTTCAATACCTTTTGAGCCATGATGTGGCGTGGATGATCTGCAAGCAAAGAACTGGCTTTTCTCGGGTCGCTGCCGGCGATGACATAAATAATCTTATCCAGCTTGTATTCGGCAATAGCAGCCAGCCCGGCGATCAGATGCATCCAGGTAAAAGGATTAGCGGCAACAGGATAGACGCCTATTCTGAATGGCCTGGGGTTTATATCGCATACCTCGCCGCGGTGAAGAGCGGGCTTAATGTTTGGATTGATCAAGCCTAATTTTAAATGATCGGCTATCTGGGCCAAATAGCGTTCGCTAAAACTCTTGATGATTGCGAAATGGCCCTCATTATCTTTCATCCCTAACTCCAGGGCCATATTTTTCAATTCGTTCTCAATCTTCCGGCTGATGATATTCGTAATCGGATTGGATTGACTGGTGGAGAAAGTCGGCAGGGGCATGGGCCTGCCGGGATGGCCAAAACGCACCTTGCCTGCTAACTGCCTGGAGATTGCATTAAAACTTTCCTCCATCCCTCTTATTTTCTTGCTTAATACCCCGTACTCTTCGGTAAACATATACTTCAGGATCCTTCTTTTTAGGTTTACGATATTTTCTTTTTGCGGTATATGCCTAGTGCCTTCTTCTCCTCCTGCTGGCACGCGCACAAAGAAAACTTCTTTCAAACAGGTGATCTGGCCGATAACCCTTATCAACCCTCCGGAGCCTGACCGGCTATCGATTAACCACGGAACCTTAGCCGCGATCTTATGGTTCATTTGCGCCTTAAGCCTTTCTATATCCGCTGTTGTATTCCTGGTATAGGCTTCATCCAACTGCCGGAGCTCATCCTCGGTGATCCCGAACATACCGGCTAAATCAGGAAGGTATATATGCTCATTTGCAGTATGGAAGAGCCTGAAATATTTACTAAAGGTCGCGAAATCGGTTTTTGCCAGCTTCTTGATCCCTTCACTCAAACAGGAGCGTTCTACGATCTGCTGGCGGCTCTCGTTTTTGGGCTGGCATCCTTCTTTGAGATTAACCAGGTAGCCGCCGATATCTTGAGGAGTGGTTACAGAGACTTCGCTCATTACTGTTTTACCGGATAGATAAAACATTGCCATTAGCACCGGTTCAGGAAAAGCCACCAGATTATCTATATTGGAAGTCGCGTAGATATGTTTTTTAGTTTTAGCATGTAACAATCGATAAAGCTGACCGCTGGTGATAAGCGATTGAATAAGGCCAAAATGCCCGGCAGGAGTAAAGTCTGATTTTACTCCGCTTGCGTGTATGTGCGAAAAATCTTTCATCGAGAAACGGCGGTTCTTATCCGTCTGCAGATAAAACTCGGTTGCCGGATCCAAACCATAGTTCCCTTGACGGACGAAATCATCCCGTACTTCTCCATCAGTCGAAAAGCTGGTTAAGGTCAGAAAAGGAAAATCTATTCCGAACTTATCCCTGAAATATTGCACCACTCGGGCAGTGATTTCATTAAAGGAGCGCCCGCCGTAAACCGGGACTATTCCGGTACCCTTGGCAATATCTTCACTTCCCAATACCGCCCAGCGCGAACCAAGCCCGGCATTAGGCTTGGCGTACACATACATGGGAAATAGCGCCGCACCTAATTGGTATAACTGCATATATTCTGCAGTCAAAAGATGTTTATCGCCTGCCTGCCTAATATCCGTCTCCAGAGAATTGGCTATGACCATCAGCCTATTAACATTCTGTAGGCCGCATCTTTTGCAGATAGCATCGATCTCTTTCCGGTTTGCGATTAAATAATCGGTCAATTCTTTGAATCTTCCCGGAGAGACTTCGAAACTTACTGTTTCGCCGGCTTTTAGAGGCATTACAGGTACCTGCGGGGAAGGCCACACATCATTCAGGCTATGCACCTTTATCTGTGTTTCGGCAGAAAACGTGCCGATCCTCATCATCGCCTGAATCTTGAGCTGCTCTTCGCCGTTATCAACGGAAAATGCGGTATCCGGGCACTTGGATAATATAGCTCGCGCCTCTCTTATCTCCTTGTCATTGCCTTGCGCAAAAATATAACCTAACAAAGAGCGCGCGCTCCTCTTATTGAACTCAACTACACACGCAGGAGCCTCTCGGCTAACGTTATCGAGCAGCTTTCTTGCCAGTAATAAATGTGTTTTTGAACTAAAGGCCTGCAGATGGGTGGGGTATTTTTTGGTTTCCGGATTAGTCTGCGCTTTTCGGATATAGGTGGTTATTTCTTTTAAAATCCCACCGTCGGATTCCAGCGAAACGCGGCATTTCCTAAGAAGGTCGACTAATCTGAAAACCTTTTCTCCTATGCCAAAATATTCTCCAGCCGGAATCCTTTCTTCTTCTTCGAATAAATCAAGCTTGTGTTGCCTTGCTATTGCCACATGCTGATACTGATGCCTAAGGCAATCTGCGATAATCGCAAACAATAACTCCCTGGCATCGCTAGGCAGCAACCTGTAAAGGTCAGCTAACATCATTAAATCATCTAAATCCAAATAGCCCTGTAAACGCTTACGGCTTACTATGTGCAGATACATATCTCCGGGGAATCTGCCCGGCCTCAAACCGGAACAGACCACAATATCAAAGTCTCTCTCCTGTTCTATGGCCTTATTCTTTAAACGGTCAATAATAGAGGGTAACCAGGATTTCTTAGCAGGAGGAACAAAGGTCAATTCTTTCCCCAAATCCATCAGCTTGGTATAAAATTCCGACTTAAACTGGCCGGGGCTATTCTTTGCCACATACTGCTCAAATGGAAACATCGCCCGGTATCCTTGTTCAGTAAGGATTTTGCGTCGGCCAAAGAGAGAATAGAGGCTTTCGTCATTGCTGGCCTTAGTCAAGCTGTTCCTAATGTCATCGCAAAAGATTATATAATCCGCTGCGGAGATAGGTAAAAGAGGGGTAAGGTTAGGGCCGGTCTCCTTTTCCAGGGAACTCTTGAACTCGTCTTCTACTGTGATCCCGATTTCAGAATTATCCAAATATATGCGTGGATAGATAATGCTGAAGGCTGCCTTTAGCAATTCGGGGCGGGAACGCACATATTCCACTATCACCTGCCGCCGGTCTTCATCGCTCGGTTCATGGGCCGTAGCGTCTTGCTGCGCGCGGCGCAAGAACATAAGATGCAGAAACCCTTCAAAGACCACTATCTGCACGATTTCTTTGACAAATGCCGGTTCAAGATTAGTAATGCCGGAGCTAAAAACCAGCTTTTCTTCATTAACCATTGCTAACTTGTGAAGCTCATCGCTAAACTCGATTTCTACTTCGCTGCCCAGGATAAAATTACTGAAATAACCCTGGAAGTTTCCCTTTAAATCCCTTACACCCTGCTCAAATGATCTTCTCAATACGGGATTAAACGGAAAATCATCCGGGAAAACCACCTTTATATCAGCGGCCTTGCCTGCT
Organism: Candidatus Omnitrophota bacterium; assembly: GCA_026387555.1. Classification (GTDB taxonomy): domain Bacteria; phylum Omnitrophota; class Gorgyraeia; order Gygaellales; family Profunditerraquicolaceae; genus JAPLLM01. The sequence goes on from JAPLLM010000003.1 coordinate 6,382, forward strand.
TCTATTTTTACCTTGTAAGCTTGGGCATCGAGCTTATTTTCATTCTTTAATCTGGTCAATGAGAACTCGGAATATTTAACAAGGGCTAAGCCTACTGCCAGCGGCAGGAGCATCAGCTCAAGGCCGGGTATAAACAGTGCAGCGAATGTAGAAGATTCCGCGCAGCCTACCTGCTGTTTAGCCCATATAAATTCTTCCGCTTTTATGGCGTCGGAAGAATCCACGGGCCGGGCCTCGATAAGAGTTTCCCTGATTTTCGAGTCCCCTTCCACCAGAAGGCGGATCATCGCTGCCCTGAGGCCTGCTTTGTCCGCAACTCTTTCTCCATAAAATTCGTCGAACTTTTCAAATGTCGTGGCAAAAGACTGATATGGAATACGACGTAATGCCATGAGTCTTTCGGCATTATTACCGTTCTCCCATACATCGCAAAAGATTAATATATCCAGCATCAATCTAATTTCTTTTGCGGTTATGCCGGATGTCTTGGCTACGTGCTCAAACTCCGTGGGATCTTCAGGATAACAAAAATGGTTTGTAATCAGAAACTCTTCCGCTACAGCAAGTTTAATCCCGAAACGCTCGCGCAAAACCCGCACTCCGTTATATTCATGGCTATAGTGAGCATAATACCTTTCTATTTGATCAAGAGTAAGATGGTTGCCATCCTGCGCACAGATAGCAGCTAGCACCCTGGCCATGCTCATGTACCAAAGAGATTCATCAGTAAGAACCTGTGCGGCTAAATCCGGCCTCTTCTTAAGAAATACCTCTAATGCAACAAGCGACGCCTTCTTAGAGCCATTAGCCGGAAGACCATAATTCCTGGCAAGTTCCCTTTCTGCTTTAAAAGACCCTCCCTCTGTCAGAGGTATATGTATACCGCCTATGTCATGCACTTTGGCTACACGAGTAACCATATCTATCAGCTCTTCTTTGAGTCTCATCTCTCTTCCTAACAAAGATACGTATTCTGAGACCCTACGGTTATGCGCCTTATTCAGGCCTTCAGGAAAAATCCTATCTAATTCGTCCATCTCAACTTCCCTTAAAGCCCTGCAGACAGTAGATGAAACTATCCCCACTGCCAGCATAATGGCTGAACTTATTGGATCAAACATCTGCCCTACAAGTAAGGCAGTCGTAAAGTCAAAAGCATGGGCAACCGGAGAGTGTGTTTTCCTAAAGTTGATGGTGTTGGAATAATGGAACCAATGCTCAATATTTTCTTCACCTAAAAGATATCTTTCAAAATCCTGCTCATTAACATCAGCGTGTATAAAGATCCCGGTTACGGGTACTGGCTGCCTGGCTATCTTTATCTGTTCTACTTTTTCATCTAATAATCTTCTTAGGCGCGGATTGGACATGACAGCCCGGAAGATATTCTCCGTATTACAGCTGCCGTCCTTATCCTTATAGGGCGTTAAGGCGCTTAACCTGCCGCAGATAAGCGTTTCCTCTTGCGTAAGAGAAGAAAGCTTACCCTGGAGCCTTTGGATAACCTCGCGTGTAAGCGCCTTTCCGCTCATGCCGTCTTTTAATTCCATTACTCCGAATGGTCCGATAGGATGAAGGACGCCGTCCATAATCGCCGTTATCGGTATCTCTAAGTTGACGGTTCTTTCATACTTTGTTTCTATTACCAGGTGTAACTCATTCCTTATTAGATAGTCGATAAAAGCGGCGTAACCACAGTCAGGGCATAAATAATAAAACTCTGTATGGTCTATCAAGGAATGCGCCCGGCGTTCAAAAAGCGGAAGTTCGCCGATATAGAAATACAACTGTTTTATCGGTTTCTTGTTTACCTTGTCATATATGAACTCCAGGAATACGCTATAGGCCCTGGCTGCCTGCTGGATCAAGCGGCAACGGGAAACATACGGGCTGAACCGGTGGCCGCGCGGCAGGAAGTCATCTACAAAATAATAGCTAAAAGGTTTCTGGCTTTGCATGTACTCTCCGAACGGCATCAACTGCCTGCCCACGAGCACAGCTAAATTATCGAAACTACCTATATCCGGCCGCCTATTCAAAACAAGATGCACCGCTTCTCTGAATAGCTCGGGATTTTCTTCAAGCGTCCTTAGGGTAGCCTGGATTTTATCGGCAGGGTGATAACGCAAAACCTCTTCCAGCGCTGCCGGAGGAGTATCTACTGTAGATGTGGCAGCCGTATCCAATTTGCCATAGAGCCAAGAGAGATTTTGATTCAAGGTAGCGACATCAATGCGCTCTTTGCGCCAGGCAGCAAAGTCAGCTCCAGTGGGAGCGGTTAATCCATCCTTAGAAATAATATGCTCGATTGGTTTCTTAAGTAAAGGCCGGGCATCCTGCGCCAGAGGCCAAGCAACCAGATACTGGGCACCGGACTTATCTACCAATAAGGTATTGGCAGAGGCTGATTGAATGCTATAGGCCAGTAAGGATTTACCGTCCTTCGGAATAAACCCGTAGAGCATCGCCCAACAATTACCCTTTGCATCCGGACTTGGCTCAAGGACAAGGTCTTCACCGGCAAGTTTCAAATGCGACTCTTCCATATACCAGTTAGGAGAGCCTTCCAGGCCAAGAGCAGTAGCAGGAAGCCCCCTTCTATCTTCTATGGATCTGGAGAGGTACTCCCTTGCCTGTTCAGGGGTAATGCCCCAACCAATGATAAGTATAGTATTATCGGGAAGCTCAATGTTGACATTGGAAAGTTTTACTCTTCGGCCGATAAAAACGTGTGAGTTTTCCCCTGCCTTTATGGCGACACGGTTAAGGAAAACATCATCGGTATTTTCGAGAATGACCTTGCTCGGCTGGAAGTTAGAAGCAATGATCCTCTCGTTTAAATCAGGAAGGCCAAAATATCTCCTGCCGCGGTGATGGGTGGCTACAAAGTCCGCAGTCAAGATGTATGACTTAGGATTACCTACGTCAAACCAGAAACCACCCCTTATCTCCTCCTTGGACTCCTTGGCCTCTTCGGCGATGTCTAAGTCTGCGACGTAGAAATTAAGGTTCTTATGTAAGGCCTGGACTATTTCCAAGAGCTGCAGACGGTCTTCTTCCTCGGTAATGGTATCCCAGCTTGCGGGTAAAAATACCTGTTGCTTGGTTACTATGGCATCTATTTCGCTCTTTTTACACTTTATCTGCTCGGCTAATGCTGCCTTACCTTCGGCACCTGCATGTAATGCTTCAGCTTTAAGGGCTTCTAACTCCTGTTTAAGTCTTTTATACTCCGGTAGGAAGGCATTTGCCTTTCTTATGCTATCGCAATCAATAAATGCAGCTTCGCCGAGAGTAGCAAACAAACCAAAGGGATATTTTTCACGCAGCTTCTTAGTATCATGCGTACTGGCGTTACTTGCGCAAGGGACATCAAGGACATCAAACAAGCGCTTTAACGCGCTATTCCTAAAAGCAATGAGGAAGGCGTTACGGATGACCTTTCCCTGTCCGGCCATTGCCAACTCCACAACTCTATTAAAATTTCCCTTTTCTTTAAACCCTGCAAGGCGCCCGGTTTGGGCATTACCGGCAATCAGGCCCAGGTCACAAAGAGCCTCTTTTTGAATCTTTCTCCTTAATAGTTCGTAGTTACTGTCTACGGTTGCGCCTCTTGCTGCAGCAAGATGGGCGGCAGTATTTACGAATTCATCGGCAAGGCTTGCGTCGATTGCATCCTTGCTCTTGCCTTCCCTTAATAAAGCTAACCGAATTGATTCAAGGCCTTTGGTTATACTGCTTAATTCTTCGGTGTTTTTCGGCATGGGTAAGACCGTACCTGCTCCAAAGAAGACAACATCTGCATCCTCGGGAAGTTCAGCTAATGGCCTACCGCCGTCCCAGGTTATGGCTCCCGGGCAAATGACATTATCGCTTCCGCCGATAAGAGTGAAACCCCTGCCCATTCTAGGCATCTGAGAGAGGATCAGCTGTTGGGAAAGATAGCTGATACCTAAGAATATTTCATTGAACATCCGGTAGAGGCCCTGATAAACGCGCTGGATAGTAAAGGCGAACATCCTAGTCTTTAGTCCACCATCGGCAAGAAAGTTATGCGAGGTATCGGGAGAAGTAAAGCCGGGTGAGTTTATCTGGCTCTTAAAACCTTCGAGGATACCTACTAAATCATGGCCAAAATCTGCGGGATCTTCGGGAAGATAACAGCCATCAATGGTAACATTTTCAGAGATCCGGGCATAACAACCTAACGCCTCTCTTACGCGCGCCTTGTAATAAGCCTTTGCAGCTTCAGGTTGGCCCTCGGTTGGCCGGGTAACTACATACATATGGCGGTTAGCCCGGAAACACTCGGCATTTATGTCTTCGGACAATTCGTGGCTGTTCAGATAACGCATCACCTCTCTAAGGATATTCTGTTCACGGGAATTCTTCGGGGTGACCGGTTGATTGTTCAAAACTAAGTTACGCATGTACACAAAGATCAACAGGTCATCTTTAAAGCTGTGGATATGTTTCCTGGGAAGACTGCCTTCGCGCGGCTCAACGTGATGGCCTACGCGGATATCCTGATTTTCATGCTCCAGCACCGAGATGATGCCGGGTTTGTGGAAAGGCGATGTGCGGGCAAACTCCAGTGAATTGATACCAAGATATATGCTGCCTTGAGGCACCTTATTTTTGGCGGTGCCTGCGTGGCTTAAAAGAAGCGCGTATTTAAAGTCGGCGCCGCTTCCTTCCTGCCGGTAACAAATAGTGGGCAGGGCTGCGGCAGTATTGTAGCCCTCTTCCAGTATGATGACGAATCTGCGGCCCGCGGCCTGGTCATTGCCTATCTCCCGGACTAAATCCTGCAGATAGATGAATGATTCCTTAAGCCGCGTCCTGGCAGGAGGGGAGCGCAGGGTGCGCGCCAAGGCATCCCGCATTTCAAACTGTGCGTCAAATATACTCCTGAAGAACAGCTCTGCGGTTTGCTGTATCCTCCTGTCATCGGCATTGTCAGCAAAGAGAAGATTAAAATCGAGCCTACTTATATTGTTGACGGCGAAGAACCTACCTTCGGCAATGGCTTTTTGCAACGCGGGCTTAGTATGCTGCTCATGGTCAATGGCCATGCCGCTTTGGAATTTAAGGTCTTTGACCTGCTCTGCTTGAGCCTGGCCACTGGCAGCCTCAAGAGTATCCTGTAGAGACATAAAAGATACCCTGCTTCCAAGGATTGTTTTAAGTAACTCTTGCAGTTCCGGAGTTTTATCTGAAACCTGCTTGACCGGGTGGAAACGGACAGTACGGTCCATAGTAACAAATAACGCATCCAGCGCCGCGGTAATATCGCCTAAAAGGTAGCTGTCCGGCTGGTAAATTGTAGTAACGAGGAAGGTCTTGTTACCTGTCTCCTGGATCTTTAATTCTCTTCCCTCAAACCTCACGGTCCGCTCGACTAAATTATTCTCCTTAATATCCCGGCTGATTAGTTCGGCGGTAGAAAGCTGCTTCACTAAAACCTTATTCCAGCTGATATCTTCGGTGACTTCTTTCTTCGAAATATACGGACAATGAAGCTGGGATTTTATGCGGGCGATCCTGGCTACCACTTCATTAACCGGGGTTTGTTCCATTCTGGTGAATACTTCCTGCCTGAATGCGGCATCTGTTTCATAGCGGCGCTGTTCTTCCGGGGTAATGTAATTGAAAAGTTTAAGTAATCCTGAAACGCGCAGGATATAAGTCGCGGTATTGAACTCCGGTATGGCATTCTGATTGAATGATTTGTCAAAACAGAACCCTTCAACGAGTTGATTGCGGCCCCGCACCTCGCAGACTGTTCCACCTGTCTCGGGCTTGCAGGTAATAACATATTCATCAGTGACATCCGCTCCTGCCTGGCGGATCTTGATATGTTTAGCAAGTTTAAACTTAGGATCTTGCGCAAATGCCTCTGCTATCGTAAAGCTACCGGTTCCCTCCATGCCGGTAACCTCATCCGGAATGCAAACTTCAAGGCCAAGGTTAGGGCTTATCGTATTCTTGACGATTTTCCCCACTGAAATCGGCTGACCAGTTTTCCTCCTGATGATCGTCTTCCACACCTCCCCCACCTTCACACTGTCGGATTTTCTAACCACGCTGACCATGATGGCCTTATCCACAACTTCGACTAACACATCTTTTCCTGAACGGCGTAAGATCCCGATAAGCCCCGGATCAATAGTTGCGCCCAGGTTATCGATATTTGAAACTGAAACGTAGAGCGTGCCGTCTTTGACCATCTGTCCAAGTTTACCTTCCAAAACTAACCACGGTATAGCCTCAAAGTGTCCTCCGGGGCAGAAATCCTCTTCCCCGGTTACCAGCCTGAATATTTCTCCTTCTTTGGTCAGCCGTTTAGTGATGCCTACCCGGTATGGCCGGATATCCAGGCCAAAGTTATTGCGCTCTTCCAAATACTCCATTACCCGGTCATGGGTAGAGTAACTATTGGCGATATACACCGGTATACGTTTCCCGATGGCGAAAATATGCCCGAGTTTCACATCGATAAAAGTACGCGCAGCATTAAGCCAGTTATCAATAATGACAAAAAGCGCTTTGACTGTGCCGCCGAAACGGGAAGCAAGGCCGCCATTTAAAAGTAACGAAGCAAACGCGCCTCGCCTGCGTAAAATCTCTTCGCCGGCCTTCTTGTCTTCTTTGGTAATATCCGACCAGGAGGTAAGTTCATTGCTTATTGGCTGCTTGGCATCCGGCTCGTGGTTATTCTGCTCTACGTCCTGTTTCGTGACGGCGCGGCATACATAGGTCATTTGGATAGCGTCGAACTCTGCGGCATTACCCAACTCTTCAAACTTACGCTCTTCCAGCATATGCTGGTTCATCTGCTCTGACGTAGAAAGCTCTATCTTTTGGCTTTCGGCATCGTAACGATAGACAAAATGCATATGCTGTAAACGGAAATAGAAATAGGAAGATTCGCGATAATGAGCAGTAGCGTTAATATTTATGGTGGATATTGGGAGGTGCCAGACAAACGGAAACTCCGCGAACTCTCTTTCAATTCCGTCGCGTATGGTAGTGTTATTGTTCCCGTTTTCCTTGCGGCTGCGGATACGGCTGCTAATGGCGTGCGCCACATAGCGGAACTCTGCTTCTTCGGCGCGCTGATGATTCCTAAAAGCCGCTTCCCCTGCCTCGTGGACGAAGGTAGCGACGGATTCGAGCTCGCCTAATTCTTCAAGGACGTCCGGGGCAATGATTATCCATTCGCCGGCAGCGCTGGTAAAGAGAACGCCGGTGGAACGGTTGAAGATATTGCGGATTATCTGCGCACGGTGGTCTCTTGATTGTAAAAACTTGGCCGGCGGAGCGCGTATATGCTGTGTGTTACGCAACGCCTCAAGCCGGCGCGCGGCCTGATGCAAACCAATAGTATCCAGGCCTTCGATTGCCTTATCTATCCTTGCCCGGGCGCTGGTATTTGCCACATCGGTAAATAAGCGTAAGTCTAACCCTGCAAACGCTTGTTCTACTTCTTCTCTGGCCGGGGTCTCCTTGCTTAAACGGGTGCGGAAGCCGACGTGGAAAAGGCTCTCTAACTCCAGAAGAGCAATTATCCGGGCCCAGAGCGCCTGTAACATTTTGTAATGCAGGGTCTCTCCTATTTCAGTAAATAAAGCGTAGGACCCGGTTGGATGATCAAGCTCTTTTCCGTCTTGGTCCATCAGGACGACAAAGTTAGGATGAGAACTTACATAACCTCTACCTTTTAACCCTGGAACAGTTACCCTGATACTTGTCATTGCCCTATGAAAGCGGGCAATCGCTTTTGCGTATTCCAGCTCCGGACGGAAAGTGATGTTGATATTGCCAATTGAACAAGAATCTGTATCAGATTTTTTGTGTCCGGAACACAACGAATTTACGCTCTGCACAAACGGAATAGCCATTAGCTTCTCGGCAATCCCAAGCTGCCTTAGTGCCGGGTCAACTATTTTCGGAGAATAAGGAAGTCTCGGCCCTTTTGCCACTCTCTTTTCTAACAATTTAGGGTTAAAAAGCCATTCTGCCGGAATCTTGCTCAAATCGATTACTTTAAATCCTTCCGCCACCATCCCCAGCGCAACCAACGCCACGCCCGCTGCCAGCTCCGGCGAAACCGCCGCAACTGCGCCCAGGCTAAGGCAAGAGAGAACTGCAGCGCCTTCTGGCTTATGCTCAGCCGTGGTGGCCTCGGCCAGCTGACGGAAATGCGCGGCATATTTAAGCCACCTTTCGGCCTTACTAGGATTTTTCCCGGCAAGCTTCTGAGCTCCCTGCTCTAATGTTTGTGCGTGTTTGATTATTACTTCCTTCGTTAATATAATACCGGTGAATTTTTCATTAAAATATTCCTCGCCATACACAGGAATAGTGGTCAATTTCAATTCCTGCATTTCAGCTAAATTTCTCTCAGGAGAAAGCTGATCGTCGCTACTGAATCTAACATCGAGATCGTAGTCTCCGTATTGGTAAATCCATTTAAGGCCATCTGCGTCCACTCTCGAACCGTAGAGATCTTCAGCGGAGTTCAAAATAATTACGAAATCTATGTCTGAAGCATTCTCAACGGTTAAGAAAGAACCTTTGAATAAAATAGCTTTAGGAGGAGGCACTCCGGAATACTTCAACCGCCTTAAAATATAACCCACGCATTTCGAAAGCACCTGCCGTCTCCCTGGAATCTCCTTAATGGCAGCCTGTATTTCCGGCCAAATAAATCCGAGATTAAACAATAGTTCCCTGGCATCCGTAGGCATATTTTTCAGCACATATGCATAGGCATCCTTATATTCGTTAGCAGCTTTCGCAGCCCTTAGCGGTAAAGCAAAAAACACGGAGATAAATTGATGTAAAGCCTTGCCGACTACCGCGCAGTCCTCCCTAAGATACTCCTCATCTGTTTCTGATAACTTTGAAAAGGCGCGTAAAAACTTTTCGTCCTGTAATAAAATATTGTATATGCGTTCCGATAAAGCCTGATAAATATTAGGTTTAGCCTGTGAAGAAAGCTTTGTCACGTCATGCAGTATTTCATGGCAGACGACTTCTGTTGAGGCATCGCTCGCTACAAGGACAAGCCTATCAATTTTCTGATCAAACTGACGGGATAGGCGCGCTAAGAAATCTCCCGTGCCTGCGTTCATAGTACTAAATATATACGTACCGGGGCTACTTAAAAGATTAAGCAATGGAGCGTCTGAATCGTATTCAGATGCGACACATTGCACATAAAAGTTCCTGACAGATTTTCTGGAATCATCAACAATAATCCGCAGGCCCGGCCGGACAAACCCATCCCTAACTATCCATCTTGTTAATTCCAACTCCCGGTCATGATCTTCCTCCGCGCTGTTTAAAGCCACCATCCCCAGCGCCAGACACCCGAGGCCAAGCAGCGGGTCGGCGCTAAACAAGATCGGCGCGGCGCATAGGGTGACGGGCGAGCCGGAAACAGAGGAAGACAAAACTCTCGGCAAAGACCTTTTGCCTTTGCAGATAAGGGAAATATCGGTTATGCCTATCGAGGCAAAATATTCTATTAGCTTAGGCGACTCTTGTATCCTATCGCAAACTTTCCTGCATGCCATTAAAGGCCAAGAAGTACTATTAAGACCTCTCTCCATGGCGATTTCTTTAAACCCAAACCCTCTTAATCTTTGGCTGAAAATCTCAAGCGGGATTTCTCCTACTCCATTATTCTGCTTTACCAGGTTGACAAGCATCTTAACTACTTCTTCGGTTAATGGCTGTGTAGATGCCTCTCCCTGTTTCCATCTGGAATAAGCCACCGCATCTTCAAATTCACCATCCGCTCTGCTCAATTCATCCCTATCTCCGTCAACACTAGAAAGCATCTGCTTAGTCTCTTTCTCCATGCGACGCTCTTTAACATAGGAACGAATAACAGCAAAACGAAGATATTTGTACCAGTAGCTCCGGAATGGCCTTATTCCGTCATAATTGCGAAGCGAGCTATCTACTTCCTTTTCAATCTTAGCCAAAAGCAGTTGGTGTAAAAGACAGGTGGGCTCATTGAACCAATAATAATGCCTTCTAATTCTCGGGTCATTAGTAATGGCGAACACCCTGCGTAAAGCTAATCCCAATAATATGACACGGCTGGCACTATTCCCCTGCTTAGCATCTTTGGCTAACTCCGTTAGAGTTTCAGAACCAATTTTAGCCCTATTGATACCGTCAATGAAACTGTCCAAACGAGCAGGTAGAATTTCCGCATTTGGATAGTCGCGAAGAATACATTTTGTCGCATCCCAATCTTCGTACTGCTTAGTTATTTTTATCCTATCCCGGATCCCCAAATGCTTTTTTAAAGCCAATACTGCATCTGCTTCGCTTTTACATAAGAACTGGTTACTGGCCCAATTAATCAGGCTATAAAGCGTACGGCCGTTAAATTCCGGTATCGGGTTATCAAAATGCATCAATCTTAGGCATTCCCGGGAATCCGGAAAATTCTTAAAGATGAACCCGATCATAAAAAGCTTAGCCTGCTTAGTCGCTACTCCCCAAGGGAATTTTGCAATATTAGGATTATTGTATAAATCTAAAACATTGTTTTCGTTAATTATAACCCGCGGCATCTTTATTTTAAGATAACGGAGCAGCTCTTTAATAACAACCTGCACCGGTGCATGATGGTACCTTTTTACTGCCCAGGTATACAGGCCGCTGAAACCGTGGCCATTCAATTCTTGCCATTTGCATACATTAAAATGTGTTTGATTTAAACCAAAGAAAGCCGGGCCGAATTTATCCCTACAATGGCTGATAAGCCACCGGACCGCCTCGGCCTTTCCAAGCCGGGTAGTCATGCCCCACGGGAAACGCTCCGACTCTTTCAAGAGACTGATAACCTGCGACGCCCCTATCTCTCTTATCGGCTGCGTACTGGTGGAGCTTTTTATTATTCTCCCCAGTACGCATGTGCCAGCAACCAGCGCATCCGCTACCGGCTCGCCAGTAAAGACTGATAAACTTGAGAGTGCTGCAGCATTATTTACGGCCGCAACTCCTCCAAACAACTTCTCTTTTAATATAGGGAGTGCCGCGCCCACCATTGCTATCGTTTTCATGGCCCCTATCTCTTCATCGGCTTGATTCAGAAGTCTGCCAAAGTTTCTAGGGTTATGTTCATAGAGGAGTTCCGCAGATAATTCCTGCGCCCTCATATATGTTTTTACCGCATTGATATTTCTTTCCTGCAGCTCCCCGGTTTTTCTTTCCAACTCTTTCAGATTCAAGATAAAATTAGCCACGCTTCCCTTTGCCCATTCCGCAGCCAGAGGAACTCCCTTAAAGACTGTCGAACATGGATGCACATCAATCGAAGACATTCTTCTTGCCGATTCCAACGTTGCCAATCTCGCCGCCTGCTGATCCTTTACTGCAAATTGCTCTTTGACCGCCGCAAAAGCCGTAGGTATGCAGGTATCTGCCATAAATACCAGCGGCATGCCGTGTATCTTCATCGAAGCAAATAATCTGATTTTCTGCCACCCGATTTGCAGCATACCAAACACGGTAATCGCAAACAACAACACATCAGGGACCCCAAAAACAGCCATCCCCATCACCGCATTGTTGGGCTTAGCGTCATCCTGCTGCATCCTCGCCCACCTATACAATGCCAGACGCACATAGAGGGCCCTGAACAAAGAGTTGCTATATTTATTTACATTAATCCCGCTTTTGAAGTGATACAGCTGTTCATCAACATCATCGCAGGTAAAAAGAGAATCTTTAGGTAGATAATCTAGCTTATTAATGACGAGGGTTCCTACAACTTCTCCCGTTGCTACTGCTTGTTTATCAAATTCAAGCTCACTGGCGATTACATCTTCGGGCTTTGCCTTGATTCCTATCCTGCCTAACCGATCTATAATCTCCGGTCGCTTAAAAAACTCCTGGAAAGGTTGCCTGAACCCGCGGCCTACGGTCACTAACTTTATCCCGTCAACGCCGAGCACTCGCCTGATAAGCTGTAACGTTTTAAGATCATTATCGTTTAATTCCCAGGAATCCGCCAAGGCCCTGCAGTGCTCCGGTTTCAGCAACCCTCTGAAAAGTCGATAAAACTCTCTATATGCTTCCCCATCGCGCTGGGCCTTGATCTTTTCCCTTCCCATTTTAATCTTCCCTAAGAACGCAGCCTCATCGAACCCTTTGGCTGGAGGGTTGCTGCAAATCACCCTGTCCATCTGTAATGCCTGTCTGGCATAAGGACGAGTGACTGTTTCTTCGAAATCGGTATAAACGGTTAAAATCCTCGCTCTCTCCCCCGTCTTCTCGATAAAACGCGAATTACTTACAGCCCAACGTAGTGCATGCATGTAGCATAATAACGCCCATACCGCCATTAACCCGACAGCGGAGAACGCAATAATCAGCTCCCCAGTCAGGCATAGCGCAAACGTAGTATTCGGCCTAGCTTCATTCGTTGTCCTGGTCGCCACCGCCGCGCCAGCCTGGGCCTGCAGGATTACTTCTTCGTTGCAAGCAGGAAATTCGGCGTGGAGGTTTTCGTGTTCGTAGATAAAGCTGATTACTTCTTTGGCTTGTGCGGCAGAGAAATGGTGGGAGAGTAGGATTTCTTTTACTTTTCGCTCATCTAAGTTGCTTCCTTCTCTTAGTCGATCAGCAAAGACAATTTCTTGAGTCTTAAGGTCATAGTAGGCGATACGGCTGGGAGGCCCGAGTATCCTGCCGGATTTGGCAAAATACTCTTGCAGGTATTTCTCTAAATAGGATAAGCCTGCTGCCACACGGAAAAACCGTCCTTTTGCTTCCGGAGCCATGACGCGCTCATACTCACGGATAAAACGGTATACATCGTCCGAACTTATATTGCGGCGAGTGGGTTCACTGGAAGCGGATTTTTCCTGAGTTCCCTGGCCCTTGCCAGGCTCATCTGCGGCAGGTGTCGCCGCCGCCGACACAAACAACGCCTTATTATCTGGCTCATTCGTTATCCTAGCTGTAAACGCGCCCCCATGTCCTATAGTTCTTCCATCTGATGAATTATAAACTCTAGTTCCTATAATGTTTTGAGTGGCAGGCCGCCTTGCGATAATATCAAATAAATCATGATGCCTAGTTGCTTTAAACATGGCATCGATAAGTCTAATATTTGTTTCGGCAGACTGACAATGTAACCGACATAATGGAATAACATTGCGATAAAATTTAGACTGTCTTAAGGCTAGCCATTCAGGACTATCGTTTATGACATTGCCAAAATGCGGACCATTCATAATGGCGAATATACAACATGGATAGATATTCCCTTCCGAAGTAATAAACGGCATAAGTAAACTATAAGGACAGGAGTGAACTTCCCCTGCTGGCTGGGTTCTGTAATCATGCAATAATACCTGGTAATTGGTATGCTGCTCAAGGAATCCAGGCATCTCTTTTTGTAAGTCGTTTATTTGGACAAAAAGCATATCCCTCTGTTTATCACTAATTGCGACATCATCAAATTCATTTTTATGATCAAGCTCAATACCTGGCCAACAGGTTGGATAATTTCTTACCGGCCTAAATTGAATTGTCAATTGTTCTAGCTTTTCGGCAGGTACTCGCTCTCGCAGTTCATCTAGGATATTCTTTACTCGCCGAATAAATAAAGCAGTTTCGTGAATATTCTTTTGACCAAATACATATGCCACATGAACACTCGGAATTGGACCCAATAGATAATAACGCAAGTTCGCAAACACATAGTCTAAGTGCTGGCTACCTTTTAATGCGTAAAATGTCTCAACAGTGGCAGCATCTACAGAAAGACGAATCCAATTAATTGTCTTCTGCCAACTTCCTCCCGGGATCACCAGCCCATTAGTGAAAAGTTTCAACTTTACAGAAGGCATGAGTTTTCGCAACCTCCAAACTAAATCATTAAAACGGTGAGAACCATCGCGGTAGATTGTTGGTTCACCGCCACCAATCAAATCAATTGTTCGCGGTGATAAAGCTGCGAGACGGGGTAAGGCAGTAAAAGGAAAGTTGGAATGCTTATGTTGATATGGACAGTAAGAACAGGCTAAGTTACAATTATAGGTTGGACAAAAAGATAATTGGCTGAATCGGTTCCAAACAACAGGTTCGGTAGATAATAACTTAGCTCTAATCAATGGCAAGTGCCCTAAGAGGTAATTCGAGTTGCGTTCATGCTGAATAGCCGGCACTGCTTGGTCTGGATTTATTACAGCTTGCAATGCGCATGTGCTAACCCGAAATGCTGCAATACTATCGATTTCTTGAATTAAATTTGCCAATTCTTCTTTTGCTTGCTTCGAATCCAGAATTGTTTTCTCAAAAAGATGACTAAACGTTGTACCTTCCAACCCATCAACAGGCAAATCCAAATTATCCTTAACATTTAGATTCAAAGGAACAAATGCCAATTTCTTCTGGTTATTCTTGAGGAAAAGGGTTATTTGGAATGTATTATTCCTGAACTTTATACCTTGATTACTGATGATTTGATATGCGAATCCTCCTTTACCGTCACCATCTAAATGACCATAAATGCGGCTATTAGATATTAGGTTTCCATCTGGAATAGAAACAATACTACCTGGCTCAGCAACGATATCTAAAATCGTATTATCGATAATAACGTCATCGCCCAATACCAACTCCACTCCTTCAGGCACCCGTATTATCGAGTGGTGAATCAAATATTGACTTTTTGCTTTAACTCGTCCTCGTATATCTGAAGCTATACATGCTTGGTCAGCAATGCCAAAAATATGGCGTAGCCGGCTAGACAAAAACCTTAACTGCGCATCTTGTTGTGGCAATAAATTTCGATAGAAATCATAGATATCTTTTGGTGAATTGAAGTGTGTAACAGGAGCGGCTGTTGTGATAAGCTGTGGGGCGACTTGTTGGCGAAATTCCTGTGAGATCTCCCACGTACGCTGCCACTTTTCTAACGAAGAATCCCTGCACTAACTGAAACTCCTCCTTGTCGTCCAACGTTCCAGTTATGGACATTGCCAGTTTCACTTAGGATTTGGCCCAACCGAGTACCGATTACATTTAAGGTCTCTGTTTTTGCAGCATAAAAACCACTTAAAGGCGGATCACGTTGCCTTTCCTGTTGTTCCATACCCAATACAACCAGCTTATTATTACCTTCTATTTGCTGCTGCAGAAGCGGTATATCATCAGGCGTAAGCCAGCAAGCCGCATCTGCCGGTAACCAAACGAACCAATGACCACTTGGTAGAACTCGAGAGAAAATCTCTGCTTGACGAGTAGTAATTTCTGTTAAACGTTTACCCAATACAACAATATCTCCTTTGGTTTCAGACGCTAATCCAAGGAGCCCCTGACGTAAAGCCCTACCCCCGGTACTTGAACAAAGCAAAATATGATGATCTTGAGAAACTATATTAGCCTGAGCGAAATGATCTTTTACTTCTCTAAGAGTAACTATACTTTCTTTGCGGTCTTCTACTGCTGCCATCACAGAATTAACAGCCTTATCGCCAGGCCCTGGTGAAATCATCGCATATTTCCAATGCTTTTGTAGATTTTCTGTTGTAAATGTTTTCTCAAACTTAGTTCGATAATATTGTGCCAATTCCAGAGAGAATTCTTCAATTGTCAATAAGGTAAAAAGGTAAAATGGACTGTTATGTGCATTTAATAATCTTTGAGATGCCAAGTTAATATCTTCTGTCATATCTGAAAAATCAACTAAAATCCAGCATCCCGCAGATGTCATCATTGTATCAATCAGGATATTATCCGTATCCCAGTTAAAATACCCATGTTGCCAAATTTGCTCCTGTACTCCAAATGCCTCGTCTATCAGAATCCTTCCCAGAGCCGTGTTGCCGTGCGCCACAGCCAACCGCAAAGCGCCCTCTAGGGAAATTACGCCGTATTGCTGACTAAAAGCTGGTCCGCAATATAACTTTGCCCCCCTAACTCCGCGGAATCCTGGATAAAAATGTACATCTCCTATAAGACCTTTTAATTTCTGAGCCATGGTTACAACTTCCTGCATACTAAGCGCTGGTCGGGATAGAATACGAGTAACTATATTTTCAAACGCGGTCCGGAGCGTTTTTCTTTGTTGAATCATCTTTAATATCCGGAATATCATATTGATAGAAATAACTTTTCTTACCAAGCTCTCAATAACCTTCTTAAATAAAGAGCTGCGTATCTGAACATTGGTGTGAATAGGCGTATTTACATTTTTATTCTGAACAGTGTTAAGGTAATGACGCTTAGGAATTTTAACCACCCTACTGGGATCTCTCCAATCTAGATAGGAACCCATGTTTTTACCGTCGCGGATAAATACAAGAGGAGATGTTCCTTGCTTAATTAAATTTTGCTGTTGGCGGAATTGCCACAGAAAATTTCGTTGACGAACCAATCCCCAAACCATTCGCAAGGCCTCCCCGCAACGACTGCCTTCTCTTTGACTAATCTTAAAAATCACTGGCGCCTCTATCAATCTAGCACCAATAACATCCGCCCGACCGAGTAGATTTGTATCAAATGAGGTCCAGTAATCAAAAGCATTATCCCAAATTCCATCTATAGTAACCGGGAGGATTTTGTCAAGAATGTCACGCGAAAACGCCTTAAAAGGACACTGGGTATCTGTTAATGCTGAAAGCCTGGGCAAACAACTACGCACAATCCAATTATAGCTATATGAACCAATATTCCGCTTTAGCCCCCGTTGTAATATCGAACCTGGGGCAAACTTTGAAGCAACCCCAACATTATTTGATGATTCCATGGTAGGACGTAAAATAATACCCTCTAATGCCAAATCTATGGCTGGCCGAATATGACCATAAATCACGTAGTCTGCGCCACCCTTGATAGCATGGGCCATCCCATATGTGGCACCCGGCCCAAACCTGCCTCCTAGGCGATTGCAAGTCTCCCATGGTATTTCCAAGAATTTCAACTGCCCTTTGACTGCGTACGATAAACATTCCTGCTTAATTTTATCCTGCCATAATTCTGCAGGGGTATTTCTATAACTTTCTTCATGGACAACAATCAATTCCCATTTTACATTCGGATTAAATCCATAAAGATCCTCCAGTTGTTCAAGACGCGTTCTGAGATATTCACTGCGCGCGTGATCCTCGGGGCGAGAAAGGACCATAACTGTGCTGATTTTGGTTAACACTGCTATACGACTAACCTGACGGTATGATTCAAACAATAGTTTGGCTTCCGGTTGCTGAGAAAATACTGTTCCTAGCATACTCAAAATGGCAACGCCGCTTTCTTTTAATGATAAAGCTAACGCCATACGTAATAAAATAAACCTTTCCCTTACGGCAAGGTTATTACTTCTGTCTGTGCTCAAAACCGCCCGACAGAAATCAAGCAATTTATCTGATTGTTTTGTTTTAACAATCTGCTGAAGAAGGCGTTCTTGGTACTCAAAACTGTCTTTAGCAATAACCCTAACCTTATTCTCTTCACATATTTCAACAGTGGCTATTTGGAGTAGCAGCACTTGTGAACGCGTTGCCGCTTTCCATTCATCAAGCAACTTACGCTGCCGCCAAATTCGGATGAAAAACTTGAGTGATAGCCAAGGGCTGACCACAGATAATCGCGGAGAATGATGCATACAGCTGGGCACTTCCCCAACGCGATAACCGCGCACTTTAGCTCGAGAAATCCATAAGTCGCTAGATGTGTAAAAATAATCGAAACCTTTTTCAAAATCGCCCTGAGCAGATACAGGAAGAATGGTATCAATCATTTCAGGCTTTACGCCTTTAAGCGCATTATGGGTATCCAGGATATGTCCGACAGGCAGGACGGTACGGATAAAACGGTTCAGCACTATGCTGTACCAATAATACAGCCTGCCCATATGTAATACGCGTCCCTTTACACGGTTAGAACCAATGACAAGGTCTAGAGAACCTTCCATAAGTGGTTTTATAATATTCCCCTCCAAGCCGACATGAGTATCTAAGTCAACGTTGGTGTAAATAACAATACCTGCGCCCAACTGCACAGCTTTGCGCATACCGTATAAAACTCCAGACCCCTGGCAACCCTGAATTTGTTCTTTTAAGCTTTGATCGACTTCAAAAACGCATATCCGGCCAGATTTTAGTTCCGCTGTGAATTCTTTCCGCAAAATCCCGAGCATTAAATCTGTAGTTTTAAAACTATTTAATGATGATGTGTATTTGCGGTCATCGCCATCTTGTACATAAATTAGTTGCCAATCTAAAAGCGGATTAACGCTAAAAAGTTCCTGCAACTGAAGAATCTTATTACGCATGGCATCTTCAGCTCCCTCAAACTCAGATTTCTTTTGAATCGACAGTTGATGTCCATAAACCGATATAACCGTAGCGACTTTAACCGGAGTGCGTATACGATAAAAACTAAGATAAGAATTAACCATGAGCTTAGCCTCAGCTATCATCTGAGGCTCCATACGGCAATCCTTAATAAGTCGTTCTAAGAAATCAGCTACAGTAGCAGCGTCTTTCCGTTTCAGAACGGCTGAACAGACTGTGGCGATTAATTGCAATCTTTCATTAGCAGGTAGAATAACGTTGATACTTTTATCGCGGTATAGAGGTAGCCCCAGAATGTCTCTCAACAAGACAAATACATCTTCTTGCTTGGCGTCCTGAAAGATATTTCGCAATTTTTCTTGGCGTAGTAATTCATCTCGGATAGTCAATATTGTTACCAGCGGACTAGTTAAGGGTACTGAAGACCTGACGCATGTTATGCCAACTGCAACTAATACCAATACACTGGAAATAAAGTAGGGGTCAACAAAGGGTAATATCGATAAAACATTGTTGCTACTTCTATTCTCTGTATTCGCTCGTACCGCCGCGCCGACAGCTTTCTGAAATTTAAGAAGAACACCATTAATTGACAATTTTAACTTTTCAGTTGAACCGTTATTGTCGATTACTTGATTCGACATGCTCAAAAATTTTCGCTCAGAAGGAAATCCGGGGTTCTTGGCAAATCTCTTCTCTGCTAACTGTTTAGTCATGCCAAATTTACTAAATCTTGCTAACACGGTTTCCTTGCGTGCCGTTTCATTTCTACGTATATACCAAACCTCATCCCACAACGAGCTCAAGCCAAGTATATGGTTAAAAGCACAATCGACAATAATTAATCGGTTCCCCTGAACAAGTGCGCCTCGAATCTCCTCTAATACAATCTTTGCTATCGCAGGAATAAATATGCGTCTGAACTTTCTGTCTATGCGCATCACCAATATTTGCTTACCACCGATACCGCTTACTACTTCAGAGCACTGCTTAAAGGCAGAGCGCATTATTTCACGATATCTTGGGTTTTTGGGGAATTCGTGTTCGGTGTCAATTACGCGATAATTTAACGAAACCAGATAACTTGCTACTGTGGACTTTCCGCTTGCCGGATATCCCATCAATGCGATAATTTTTGCGCCTTTTTTATTTTTTAAAGCCAATAATTCTTTCATTTCACTAGACTGGGAATTACTGGTTACAAATGTCTTTATCCATAATGCCACCGCGCCAACAGCTATACCTACAATCATTACTGCAGTCATAAGAAAATCGCCCAACACCATTCCCATCACCGCATTGCCTGACTTACCGTCATTCTTCACCACGGTCGCCGCCGCGCCGGTATTCTTAAGCATAAATGGCTGCTCTCCCAACGCAATACCAAGCTCCCTATCTTCCTTAAGTTTCTCTAAGATTGTGTTTACGATTTGTTCATGAATCAAGCACTTTATCCCGCAAGTTTTACAGATTTCCGGATCGTGCTTAATTTCTTTGCTTCTTTCTAATACTGCTTCTACCGAGGCTTGCGAAAAATCTCCGACCTCAAAGTCTCCACGCCATGCATTCAAGGGATGCTCAAGGTAATCGCATAAAAATCCTACCCCAAAAGGATTGACCACCATTTTGGACATCCGGATTTGGCAGGTCTTTGCCCTCGGCATACCGGTCAGGAATTTCTCATCGCCTCTTAAATCGTTCTCGGTCATTCCTCTCAAATCTAAGCCCATCTTCATTTGTTTATTATAATTATATTTACCGCTCCGGGCATTCTCCTGCATAATAACAATCTGTCGCAAAATCTCTGCAATCTCCACTGGATTAAATGACCTGACAATCGCGCCCATATCAACTCTCACGGCAAGAAAATCGACGCCTAAATTATATGCCCAATCCGCGGCTTTCAGGATATCCCGATAATTAGATGGTTCGGGGATCACTAAGTAAGTCAGACCGATTTCGACTTTAAAACCCGTTTCCCTCTTCCTCGTTACCAGTTCTCTGATATTGTTTTCTACCCTCTTAAAGTTAAATTCTGGTTTAATTGGCCGGTGGACACTGCGGAACATTTCTTCGCCAATTGCAGATATACTAAATCTTACCCATCCGCTTTCTAAAGCAACTTCACGTGCCCGGCCAGCCAGAAGCTGACCGTTGGTGTATAATTTAGTACGCAGGCCCAGCCTGTTTGCTTCATCTAATATATGCCAGGCAATATCTGTAGTAAGCGGCTCCAATCCCCCGGAAACCCAAATTTGTTCTGTCCCGCCCTTAGCAAATTCCCTGACCAGCTCTCTGGCTTTTTCGGCGGTCAAAGGTTTTCTGCCATTCCTGCTATCTTGATAACGGAAAGGACAATCTTTGTTGTGGTTGGTATAACAATATACGCATTTATAGGGACACCATGTGCCCGGATGAAACTCTGCAAGAAGTGGATAGACAACGGTTTTCTCATCAAAAATCCCCTCTAAACTCTTGCAGTGCTGCAACTGGAATTCGATCTCCCCTGCCACGCCGGCAAATTCGCTGTTATTGATCAACATCTGATGCAGCCCAGACACAGAGCGCAACATTCTATACGCCCGCAATAACTCACTGACTGAAAGATTGTTTCTTCTGCAGATCTCTTCGCTCTTGGCAACCGGAACCAATAATAAGGAACTAAGAACAGCGGCGGTATTCTTCAAATCTGGGGCTGAAATCTCATTACCTGATTTCGTAATCAGGCCTTCCAGGATCGGCGCAGCTTTTTCCGGGTCATTTTTCAGGAGTCCGGCGAGGTCACTGAGCGCCTGCGGCCCTTCAAATAAGAACTTTCTCTTGGTTGG
Source organism: Candidatus Omnitrophota bacterium (assembly GCA_026387555.1). Taxonomy (GTDB): domain Bacteria; phylum Omnitrophota; class Gorgyraeia; order Gygaellales; family Profunditerraquicolaceae; genus JAPLLM01. The sequence continues at coordinate 27,545 of JAPLLM010000003.1, forward strand.
ATTAAACGGTCCTTCCGCAATAACTAGGACACGATTAGGGGAGGTATTCAGGAAGCGAAAACGATGTGCGGAAAAATTAATGGCCTTATCCCCTGCTTTCAATGAAACCGTGTACCGTTCCTTGGCGTGCTTATCCGCGAATACTGCCTCGCACTCGCCTTCTAAAAGCATGACCATATCCAACAACGGACGCTCATCAGACCCTGCTTTATCCCAACTTAAGGAATTAACGGGTGGCTCTAAATGCAGGTACTCACCTTCACCGGATCTATCCTGCGGAGTCTTTAAGCCTGCGCCTAATGGGTTAGAAGGAACAAGGATGGGTTTCATCGCCTTATACTTCGGGTCATTCTGCCATAAATTGCTAGGGATAGCCGCAATTAACTCGCCGCCTTCTCTTATTACGTTAATATCATTAAGTAAGTCGAGTTTTTCTGCCAAGGTTTGCGCTTTTTTATCGATTATTCTATTTTTGCTGGCAAAAATCGTAAAGACAGCACCCACGCTTGACGCTTGCAGGGTATACGGAACGTACAAAGCCGCAATTCTTCCTTTCTCCAACGAAACCTTCTTGCCGGCAAACGTCAGCTCAACATCCCCATTTTCAATAACTATAATATTTTCAATACTATCTTCTTTCTGTTGATAGCATTCTCCTTGCCTGCTGAACGCTCTCGTTGAAATTGTGATTGTCTGGCCGACTTCGTCGAATGATGCGACACTGCCTGACCTCATAATGATAGCAAGACGATCCCCTCTGCTATTCCGTACTTCCTCCATTATTCCCAGTGCAAAAATTCCTAACCCAGCTAAAAGTATATCTGCAGCCGGTTCGCCGGTAGAAATGAAAGGAATAACGAGGCCCATTGTCGCATTGCTTGACTTAGCTTTATTTGTTGCCCTGGCCGTCACCGCTACGCCGAACTTCTTCGCAATAACCGTAACCAGTTCCCCTCTTCCTCCAGCCTCTATTTGTTTTTTATTTTGGATTACGCGTTGGAAATCTGCATCCGAAATCAGGCCATGTTCATGCTCTACGGCAACCCAGCGTTCATTAAATTTAGTTTCCAAATGCACTATCTCAAATCCGCTTTTCTCAAAAAGCATTCTTAATGTTTTCGGAGAGAAGTAATAGAAGTGGCCTATTTTAATATCGGAAAATTCCCTACCCTGGATTCTTCCTACTTCGCTATCCAAATTAGGCAATCTGGTTATGTACAACAGTCCACCATCCTTTAAAACCCGGCGCGACTCAGCTAATTCTGCGCTTGGGGCCAAAAGATGCTCTAATGTTGCAAAATAACCCAATAAATCCAGCGAATTGCTTTCAAAGTTACGTTGGTGCAATGTTCCGTGAAAGGCCTTAAGGCCGTCCCGTGTTAACAATCCTACCGCTTCCCTTGAAGTATCAATGCCTTCAACATCGAAGCCAAGTTTAGCTGCAGCTTTAAGATGATGTCCAGGGAAACCGCAACCGACATCCGCCATTTTCACTTTTTTGACATCGCCTAAATAGCGAGAAATAAATTCTATCTCCTGTGCTGCAGCGGCTTCCCTTTCAGGGCTAAGTTGATAGAAACCAGGCTCCCATTCTATAACCCTAGGATTACGCACATAAACCAAGCCACAATTCCCGCACCTTACGATTATATCCTTTCTATCCGCCCGATAGCCATGTCCCGGAATCTTTATTTTTCCGAGAGGAATATTCTCATCCTTTGCCAGAATTATCGGACCTACCCTAAATAATTCTATCTGCCTACCAGACCCACAAAGATTACAACATGTAATTTCCGCTTCCGCCGAAACCTGCGGTTGCCCTACTTCTCTGAGCCCGTTAGCGATTAAATCCGGAGTTATGTTTTTGAATTCTTCGTTTTTGATTAAAACAGTGTACCCGCTCATTTCCGGCACTCCCCAGCCATTAGTATAGAAACTATCAGGTGCCCTTTTCACGCGCGGATAGATAAATACAACAAACTCTCCGGACGGCATTTTCTTCAATAAGATATCCAGCATATCCGGCTTAAAGCCCATCCGGATAAACTCTTCTACTTTATTTCTGGTAAGCGCCTTTACCTCTTGGCTCACTTTGCCTCTAAGTAGTGTGTTATCCACCGGCCAGGATGGCACTCTACCTATACTCACCGCTCCCCTTTGCTCTTTAACTTCTACGGGTTGAGCTTCAATGCTAAACCTATTCAGGCAACCTTGGAAATGGAAATGTTCTGGGATACTTCTGGCGGGACCGTTAAGGAACAGGCTTACTCCCGGAGCTTCAGCCACGAAATCAAAAGCAACATTTAATACCTCTTCATCCCCCACAGTCTTGGTTTCTTCCCCGGTATGCCTTTTTGCCGCTAAGACAAAGCCGTGTTCCCTTGTCCAAGTAAAAGGATTTATAAGAATCCTATAATCACGCCAAGAGAATCCTCTCTGAGCCAGCGGCATAAATTGCGGGCACAGGTTACACCTCGTCCCACTCTCCCCGCCTATCTCTTTTATATCCAAAGCCAGACGCTTGATTAATAGTGGGAGGATATATATCCCATATTTTCTGGTGTATGTTAATGGGTGTAAGAGCATATCGGCGGCATTCTTTGGCTCTGCTGATAAACTTACTCCTTGTTGATAATGTTTGGGGTCGCGGTGGGCACAATAAGCCGCCTCAAACGGATCTACCTTCTTTGTCTCTATCCCCTTTATTCTGGCATCGACAAATCCCACTTTGCGCTGCTGCCAAGAAATGGCCTTGATTATATCCGTCATAGTGTATACTCTCAACCAGCGCAAGGATAATAACAGTAATCCTGCTGTAAAAGGATCAAAAGCACCAGAAATTTTATGATGCCACGCTACCTGTTCGGGTGCATATTTTAGATAGTTTTTCAGCACTAAGATTGTTGCTAATACTATAACTACTGCTAGTATCGCTGTACCAGGGAAGGAAATTAATGAATTGCAATTTACATCTGTGGATGGTTTATTTTCTGATGCAGGTTTTGTTGCGGGACTAGACTGTACATTCGGCGGCGCCTGCGACTGCTGCTGACTGGCTAACTCCCTAATTTTCTGTTGAGCGTTTTCGGGGGTAAAAGAAGAGACAAAAAGTATGGAATTAGTAAGATCCAAAGAATGGAAATAATAATTTATTGTTCGACCGGTAGTTAGAGGTTCGAATGCCGTATAAGAATCAGGACAAATTTCACTTTCGCTTTTTTCTAAACCATCTTCTTTTTCTCTGGCAAGATCTAAGCTTAAACTTATCACAATACTAGCCAATATGGGATCTTCTATTGTTCTTATTATTGGAGGTACTACTCTTCTAATAAACTCGCGGTGAATATGATGTCTACTATAAATATCTCTCCAGTTGATAGATGCAGTTTTGCTGACCCATAAATTTTCGCTTGCTTCTAATATTTGGATGTGGGAGGCGAATCTGGCTAGATTTCCTCCCGCTAACTCTGATGCCAAAGGAACACCTACCTCAATGATGTCGCAAGGGGGCATGTTATTACGCGCCAATCTTATTCCCATTTCCATGGCGAGATTAAATTCTTCGGCGCTTTGAATTCCCCTTACCATGCGAGGGATGGAGTTTAAAAGAGCGTAATAAATAGGCTTATTTTCTGATTCTAGTACTGATAATAAAACCTTAGTGCTAGCGAAATTAATATCATATCTCTGTGTACTCCTTAAGGCGATTATATGCTTTGGAATTACCGAGATTAGACAAACGACATTAGGTAACCTGTATCGTAAGAACTCTACTATTGTCTTATAAATAGGTAACCCACTGCTTTTTGCATCTATAAACTTATAAATAACATAACCAACTATCATCGCTATCGCGAGAGAAACAAACCATGTGAAAACATGAATAGATGATACCTCGATCGGTAACAAAACTGCTAAGTTGGGAGATTTAGCCGCAGGCTGCGCTGACTCAGGCTTCTTGGGTTCTTCCAGCTTGGCCGCAACAACTTCTGCTGGCTTTACAGTTACCGGAGTTTTCAGCGCTTTGCGGCGCGAGGCTTTATATCCAAACCAACCAGCACCAGTCAAAAATAGCGCCCCTATTCCTGCTAATATCCCGTACTTTAGCTTTTTGTTAATGCTTGTCTGTCCTGCTTGCGGCTGTTGGCTTGCCTTGAGGGCCACTGTTTGGGAAGCAGAAGAAGGCGCAACCGGTGGCCCTACGGTTGGCTTGGCCGCAGGAACCTGCGCTTGCTTTTTCTCTTTTTTCTCTACTTCTTTAGGCAACCTTACATTAGCCATTCCTGCATCGGCTTCCATAGCACCCAACTCATTGTGCATAGAAGCTAGGTCATTTACCGCATCAGCGAGTTTTCTCGTAGAAGTTTCAAACTCATAATTAAGAGTGCCTATTTTCTGATGGGTAAATTCTTCGACTTGAACACGCGCTGCTGCACGGTCCCTACCCACATAGATAGACAAACGGCCTCATCGCAGACTCAAGAAATCTTTGCACTTTTGTATGCAGTGAGCTAAATAAGATACAGTACCCAGCTAAGATGACAGCAGAAAGAAATATAATACTAACGGCAAAAGACAAGGTAACCACAGAAGTTGTGGTGCCGGATATAAGCATAGCTACGGAAAGCGGCAAGAATAATCCCAGCCCTCCGCCGATGATAAATGTTACTACCTTAATTAAGAAGCGTGAATCCGAGTGTCCGTGAAGGGCATTATATAACCAAGGGGCAAGAATCATAGAAAGTGCCATAGAACAAGCAAAAATATAGCTTGAGAATGAGATAATATCTAAACCACAGAATATCGCAGAGAGGTTGATGACTACGAGATAGATAGCACCGGATATTATTGTCGGCCTGAAAATCGGACCCAGCTCAGGGCTTTTCAAGAAATCGCGGAAAGGAACAGGATTCAATCCCATGCCTTTTAAACTGGTCACCCAAATCGCTGCGCCCTCAATACCTTTCTTGTTACCGTGGAAAAGAATCGGTATCTGAATACCGGCGAAGAAAGGTATAGCCATAGGCAGCCAACGGAAGATAAACCAAAGTATTCCCAAGAAGAATCCGTGCTGTTTAATCTTATTAGCAACCAGATAACTGGATATTGATTGGCTAAGCACCCAATACATCACCAACATAAGGGGCATAAAAGGCATACTACCAAAAGGATTGCAATTAAACATCTGGATAAAGGGTAGAAGAAGAGTACAAACAATCGCCAAGAAGCCGTTGGAAAGATAAAACATCAGCTGGTTATTCCTGCGTACCTTCTTATACCACGGGATATCAAAATTATTAACAAGGCCGGGAACTTTTATCTTTTGTCCGTAATTAATATTCGCTCCGCGTATGGAATCAGGAAGGACAAAGTCGCTTCCTGAGAAACCGCGGCTACCGGCAAGTTTAGCTGCGCCTGCTGTCCATTTGTCTAATGGCGTGGGGAATTGACCGACACTATTCTCAAATCCTTCCGTGGTTTCCGCGTAAAAGGCCACCCTGCCCAACATTTCGGGGAAGGCATCATTCATATCATTACTCATCGCGGTGTCTTCTGAAGGCTGGTCAGTCTCAAATGCCCCAGAAGCGTAACATTTATCCAGACGGAAATATTTGTTATGGCCATAGAAACCCGACTGCTGCACTACTTCATCTTCCATAGGCACAACATCATTCCACCAGACATCCTGCGCCGTTCCGCCTAAGAAGGTAAACGGAGAATAACTTAAGGTGGTGATACGGTTACGCGTATTCAGGAACAATAATTTATCGTTCTTATTAAATTCGTCAAGGCAGGCGGGAACGCTCTCTATATCCTCCACTACCGTATCGGCATCGAGGAAGAAGGAGATTACGGGATGCTCTGGGTCATCCGGTATAAATTGCCTGCCGCCTCTAGTAACTGCTCCTATCTTACCTTTGTTGCAGTTCGGGCCACCGGGAGTAGTAACCCCGGCACGGCAGATTACCAATGGATTAGCTCTTACTGTAGTTATTCTGTATCCTGCCTTACGCGCTGCTTGTACTGAATCCACATATCCGCCCCATTCGCTGTAATAGTGGAGGCGCTCTGCGATATAGTTAAGGTCTGCCTGAGTGATCCCCGGGATAGCTTGAGCTCTTGCCTGAATACCTTGCAGATTTATCACCATTAATTCACCTAAGGAAACCGTACCCGGCCTGTTTGGTATTTGTCTATTAGAGTTGTCTATATGCAAAGTATAAATTTCATCTGCTCTACCGAGCCGCTCAAACTCCCGATGCACTTCGACCATAGTACGGCAAGCGCCCCAGACGGTCTGGATATGTTGATTTGCCCATTCGCAGATTCTATAGCCAGCAACAGGGTTAGGTTGAACTCCTTGCCTCGTAATAGGCGAATTCTTCCTGAAGCCCAATGCCTGTTGAATAACCGGATAATCTTCAAGATGAAGATGGCCTTTTGAACCGCCGTAAAGACCACCCATTTCTGTCTCAAAGCTATTTCTGGAAATAGATTTGGTAAACAAATGGTTCAAAATACTCTGCTGGGATAATAACCAATGAATGGGGAATGTATTATTCAATATATTTAATAAAACTGCGTCTGTCCTGACCACTGCCACTCTAATTGCCTCTAAGAGTTCCGCAGGTAACCTATCTACGTGCTTAATTATGCTTTTGCTTTTTGAATCTATCGAATGGTTTAAATTAAGCGCGGTCCGTATTGGTTGAGGGACATTGTTGTAATTGGTATTGTTCGTGTTCGTATAAACATTATGCCTAGTAATAATATCAATGAAGTGCCTAGCACCTTCTTCTCTCTGTTGTGCGTCTTGGATATTCATTAATCCTTGTAGTATGCTACTTGGCAATACGGGACAAATCAACTCTTCAAAAGTATAGAAATCCGGCTCTACCACAGAACAGAGGAAATAAAGCAACCTGCACCTTCGTTCTCCTTCAACTGCCTGCGGCCGGATTAAGAGGGCATTATTTAGTAGGATCTGGCTGATAAATAAGGCAAGACTGCCGATTTCGGCAACGGTATAATACGACATTGCGGCTAAAGCAACTTGCGGGGCAACGGAATAAAGATACGCGGCAAGCACGCCAAAGATGACTGCATTAACCAAATGTTTCCAGAGTGGCTTGGCGTACCTGGCTTTTATTTCCGGTGCGATAAATGAGTATCCGATTAATTCGGCGAGAGCAGAAACCAACCCGGCAACGATACCGAATGCCAATCCGAATATCAGCGCATGCGTGGTTATTGCCGAAACCCAACCACCCAATATCTTCCCTACATACAATAAGACATGTTGGTCAACTAAACCAAAATAAGTTACTAAGCCGAAGAGAATAAAGTGCGCGGCTTTCTGGAACCAGTCAGACCTTTTCTCTATCGCCCCCATTAAAAATATGGCGTGGACGAAGATATTAATACCTAATAGATAAGCCGCCGCGCCGCTTGTAACCAGCCCGAAATACTGCAAGATGTGCGTAACCGCAGCCACCAAGGTGGTGCCGATAAATATCCTGTAAATGGCGTTCGGGCCACGGTATAAAGCTGTGGCTCCTTCAGGAAGATGGAAACACGGCAACCAGGTCATGGTAGTTATCAGAATAAGGTATATTCCGGCTAAAAGCACTGCCGGGATACTGCCTAAGCCAAGAGCACTTACCTGAGCGATAAACCAAGGCAAAGTGGTAACCACAAGATACCCTGCGAAACCTAGGTACAGTGGTATAATTCCCATCTGATGCAGAATTTTGCCGAACGGTGCGCTATCCGCACCCTTAAATATAAATCTTTGGACTAAATGAATAGTTAAGTAAATGCCAACGCCAATTCCAACAGCAATTGGCATACTGAGAATACCCTTAATTACAGCAATAGCTAATCCTGCGCCTGCAATTAAAGGCATGGCATCCAGAGTAAATCCGTTCCAGAAAGAATTGGTCCTCTGGCTTATCTTGGGGCAAAGCAGGAATAAAGCTACTCTTAACGCATACAAACCAACAAATAATCCTAAGCCTCCGGTAAAACCGTTTATCATATAATAAGCTGTTGCCAACAAATATACGCTAAGTGAAAGCGGAATAAGCTGCGGCAGCCAATAAGTGAAGTTAATCCTTCCTCCCTGCGGCTTGCCTTCTGTAACTGCTTTCAAGAAAATGATGAAGCTGTTAATATTAATCCTGCGGGTATTAGCGTCTGCAACATTAGTTACTGTTCCTTCCAAAGCCAACTGGAAGTAAGGATGTACTGCCTCGTGCGGGAAGAAACTAACCAAATTGCCGCGCTTGCCAAACCATAATCCATTTTTAAAGAGCCACTGTAAAGCCGCTTCTGCTTCGGGGTTAAGATTAGCGAAATCTGGGACACCTCTGTTTCCTAGATTCTCCCTCGTCACGTTAAGCGGAGGACCAGCAATGAGAAGTTGCTTGACTTGGGCATAAGTTACTGCGGGATTAATAACCAAAGCAATCCTTGCCGTGACATAAAGGGAATCAATGATATTCTGTAAATCTGAAAGGAATGTCCTTACATCTCCATCTGTCCAGCCATCGCGCACTACCCTCTCCTGTAGCCAGAAGAATAAAGAATTCACCGGCTTCTGGTCTGTATTCAGGGAGCTATTCATCACCCCGGTGATTACGGGATTATTGAGCTGCCTGTTGGCTGCTTGTTCGCTAGGTCGAACGACAAAACCCTTATTAAATACTCTATACATCAAGAAGCTGGCGATACGTAGTGCCACTTCGACAACAGCCACCGAAACTAACAGTTTCACGACAAAAGTTTCGGGCAACACGTATCCAAACAACTTAGCAATAAAATGTACGGGCACATATATCGGGAATCCTCCGTTTACAAACGGCATGCCGAATAGAACATAGGCTATAGCGCCTAAGAAAGTTATTCTTACTATCCAAATTATGGTATCATTGACCAAATAATTTGTGCGGCTTGTGTTTTCCTGTGCCTGTTGGACAACATTGGCATTTGCAGGCTGTACGGGGTTAAGTTGAACTTGAGGTTGTCCTTGCTGCTGAGCGTTTGCAACCCGCTGTCTACGAGTAGCAAATATTAACCTTACTGCTAGAATTGCTTTCGCAATTAAAGCTATCCCTAAAGCCAACAGCGCTATGCCGGCAAGAATCTTTCCGGTGCTAATAAGATTAACTTGCGCTTTATGTGTAGTGAACTGTTTTTGCGGATTAGCCAGATCCGCGCTATTCGTCTTAGCCTTAATAATAGAAACCTGATCCTTA
>JAPLLM010000003.1:36899-41122 GCA_026387555.1 Candidatus Omnitrophota bacterium
GTTCCAGTTTTGCCTGCCATTCTTTCGCCTGAGCCGCGTCCGCAGATGGCTCCGGCTGCATAGTGAGTAACCTATGGAGATTAACAGTAGCTGCCAAGGATATTAGGCGGGTCGCCTCTGCCTGATGATAGCTACCGAAGAAATCTTTTCCGCCCTCGCTTAATGCAGGTAGCCCGCGCGCTCCTTCACTCAGGGCGCTATTAATCACTGCCTTCTTAAGATTATCGGTAAGGATTTTACGCAGGCCCTCATAGGAATTATCTCCCTTATTATTATTTGCGACCTTGGAGTGCTGGGCAAGTATATAAGCTACCTGGGCAGTAATTTCACGGGAAATCGGTCCTGAAGCATCCTCTAATTTCCCGTCTTTTGCATGTACACCGGAACCAAAGCCAGTCTCGGTATAAGTATGCCACCAACGCACAAAATCTCTGTATGCCGGATTGGTGCTTATAGGCGGATCGTATTTTCTTACGCTCTTACGGATTAAGCCATGCTGCACGACTGCTTTAATACAGGAGAATTTCTTTTCACCGAACCACTCATACGCGGCAACCTGCGCAGGAACATAAATGCCCTTATCCAGATTGCCTTCATCATCATATCCGGCATAGAAATATCCTCCTTCGGCATCAAAAAGTTCGGATTTATTAATCCAGCTATTAACACTATCGAATAACGGCCCTGCCACCTCTCTAAACCTTTTATCATAATATTCTTTATGCGAATCATAATATGTTTTCAACTCTCCTAGCCTGGGCTCGTCAGAAAAAGGAGAGATAAGCTTTTTATAGTCATTCAAAACTCTGATAGCATTCAGGTGGTCATAGGTTAATTTACCCACTTCTCCCCTGGCGTCTCCCTCCGTCACCTTCTTCTTAGTCCAGGCATTCTTGAATAAACCAGAATAACCCGGGCGCGTATCTCTTAAGGACTCTAGGTAATCTACAATCAAATCTGCCAATTTTACATACCTGGTATCGCCTTCCATCTGCGTATATCTTAATATCGCCTCGAGAATATGGACACCGGAACTGATAGAGATGGCATCTTCTCCTATAGCACCTGAAGCCGCCCAATACATATTGAAGAATCCTTCAAATTTACCTTTAGTAGCAATCTGTATTGCTGCCCTATAAGTATAGAAATCAAGGATGAGCTTGACCTTAGTCTTATCTATTTCACTTGGCTTGCGTGCATCGACCTTAGTCTTATCTATTTCACTTGGCTTGCGTGCATCCAGCAGATAATCCAAAAGGAAAGAGGCCATGTCTTCGGTGTAGACCTTGGCCCTGCCCTCTGTCGAGCCAATTAAGCCTGTTTCGGTCAGGGCAGCATTAATCCAATAATTGGCGGGATTATTCAACCATTTATTCATCGCATCCGTATCAGAGATAACTGCTCTGGGCTGAATGGCTCCTAAGTTACGGGCATTTCTGTAGAATGCCTTAGCCCGCTCGGTTATCTTATGGCTTCCCACGTTTATAGGCTTTGCCTCCCTGACATCTTTATTAGGATCGGCTGGTTGTGCAATACCGTAAATCGTACGATATACGCTTCTCACGGCTTTGCGTGTGTTAAAGTCGCTCTCCTCAACAATCAGGTTACTCTGTAATCTGTCTTTGTGCGTCTGAAGCTCGGCACTATTCTGGCTATATCTTTCAACCTGCGCATAAAGTTCGCTTTCAATTTTCTGCAGCTTATCAAAGGTTTCCTTTCCATAAGGCGCATCCTTGACAATCTGCCCTTCAATACCTTTCTGGACCTTTTCTTCAATAGCGAAACCTTCAGCCAGCGCTTTGCACCATTTCGTAGCCTCAGAAGCGGCTGTAGTAAGATAGTCTTCATGTTCCGCTAAAGACTGCATTATTTCTCTCTGGGTATGCCTTTCTGCACCCACCCTTCACTCTGTCTGCCTTAAAATCCTGGGCGTCTTCCAGTACTATTTTTTCTCTTTCGGAATAGAATAAAGAGTCCCCTAGCTTGGTATATTTTTTATTGACCGCTTCTTTCCATTTGCCAAGAAGCTCGGCAAACTGGGCTCTTCCGGTCAATATGGCTTCTCTAATCTTGTTATCAACCTCACCGTTAAACACATTGAGGATCCCGCCAAGTTTAACCTCGGAAGCATGCCTTTGCGCCATGCCTTGCGTAGAATAATCTCCCCTTAGGCTAAATAATTCTTTTCTTGTCGCATTTGTATTTTTAAACACCGTAACTAAACTGCTCCAGGATTCTTGTAGTTCTTTCTTTATAACCGAATCCGGCAAGGCAGCCAATTCAGAATCTTTTGACCTCATCAGGTCATCCCTTCTCTTAGTCGATGCCTCATCAATGTAATTTGGCTGTTTCAGCATAAGCCCTACTAATTCAAGCTCGTCTTTGAAGTATGCCAGGAATTCTGTGGTGAGCGTATCTATTTCTTTCTGGCCCAAGGCATCATTACCATTAAGTGCAGTATCCAGGAGAATCTTTGAGCCGAGTTTGTAAAGCTTTCCGTCATTTTGTATTTTCCCTTTATATACCAAACTGAGGAATTCCGCGATTTTTGCCTTAAGCAAACCCTCCATACCCGAAATAAGCAGTGCCTTCTGGTCATTATCAATTGAGAGTTTTTCTATCTTTGTTTTATCCGCAACCTTTCTTTCCTGCAGTTTGCTTCTTTGATAATTCAGCACTGCTCTTTCCCTATACGTCCTTGATTCGGGCAAGATAGTAGGATCAAAGGTTGCCAGTTCATCCGGGCTTAAACCAAAGGCATAATCTCCGGATAAACCAGAAACAAGAAGCTTCTCGAATTCATTCAGCTTCCCTCCTACCAAGAGCAAGCCTCTATAAAAAGATCCAGATTCAAATGCTCTAACCACCACAATGCGCCCCTGTACCTTTTTCTCTTCATTAGCCTTTGTGTATTTCTTTTTTAGCGCCTCTCTCTCGGCAAGTGACAAGGTTTCTTTACCGTCCTCATCAATAGCAAAGATGCGCTGAAGATTGCCCTGCGAATCTAACTGTGCAACAAGGTAAATCTTATCTTTGTTCTTCGTCTCAAGATTAACCTCTTCTTTCACATCTACCAACCAGCCTGTGACGTTTAAATATGCAACAATATCTGCCGGCTCTTTATCTCTGCCGAATAAAGTAACTATCTTCTTCTGCCCTTGCTGCTCTACTATATTACAGTAGAATATCGGCTTAGCTTTTTTGACTGTATCATTGAATACCTTGAATGCCTTATCCTGCTGAACCGCCAAAATAACTTCACCTGTAGATCCATTTACTTTACTAGGATATAAGTGACCTATGCACTTACCTATGAGCGCATATCCGTCCTTGAGTTCTTTATGAGAAACGATCTCGCGAGTAACTCTCTCATCAGGGAAATATACGCTAACCAGAGTGACTGGTTCGCTGCTGAGAATAACCTCTTCGAAACCTATTCCTATCTTGGTATACCTGCCAGTGGTGAAGACATTGGAACCAAGAGCCTTAATTAATTGATCCTCGGTGAATTCCCGCACTACGAACCGGTTAGAATACTGCTTGTCCTGCTCGGCAGGTAAATCGAATAAGCCGTTCTTCTTACGCTCGGTAGTCCTGCGATTTTTAACATTTGCGAGCAAGGAATCGGCTTTTGGCGACTCCAATTCTTCTCTGGAGGCTTCTTTAACTTCATCTTTCACTTTACCTTTATCATCCACATCCAACCCTAATAAATAATTTTGATTATCCTGGCTCCTGATCAGTATGCGGCTGACACCACCAGTAACCTCAGGCGGATCTTTAGCCAGGTCAGTGAGGAGCTTTAAGGCGGTAGCATTGTCTTTGACTTCTACCTTTACGGTCTTGCGGAAGTCAGTGTATTTAGGATGTATTACTGTCGGGACAACAGCCATGTTAGCCTTTACTTCAAAGGCCGCGCTCTTCTTGGTATCAGGCTTGGCCACCAGGGAATCTGCCTCAACCGCTGCGAGGGTCTCTACGGCGAGCTGGTCGATAACATCACCATTCAGGCGCAGGAGGCCGTTGTGCTTTTCATCGATGCTCGTAAAGAGGATACGGCTGGCAGTGCCAGTGACCTTAGCCGGATTTTTAGCCAGGTCGGTAAGGAGCTTTAAGGCGGTAGCATTGTCTTTGACTTCTACCTTTACGGTCTTGCGGAAGTCAGTGTATTTAGGATGTATTACTGTCGGGACAACAGCCATGTTAGCCTTTACTTCAAAGGC
>JAPLLM010000039.1:0-990 GCA_026387555.1 Candidatus Omnitrophota bacterium
TGAATTAATCGCTCTTTGTGTTACAATAACGCTGGTATTTATGGCGGAGATCTTTAATACGGCGATCGAGATGCTTATGGATATGATCACTACCAAATACCACATGCGCATCAAACTGGTCAAAGATATCGCCGCGGCAGTGGTAGTGGTAACCTGCCTTAATGCCGTGGCTGTCGGTTACGTTCTTTTTATAAGACGATTGTTTAAATAAATATTTCGGCGGAGTAGCTCAGCCTGATAGAGCACGCGGCTCGTATCTGGTGAGCAGAAAGTTTTCCCGCCGAGCGACTTGAAAATTAGGGCGGGATCCCGCAGGCAAATTTTAAATTTTGGCGGCGTAACTCAGTCTGATAGAGTAGTCGGCTCATACCCGATTTGTCACTGGTTTAAATCCAGTCGCCGCCACCAGCTTTTTGCCTGCGGGAAAATCCACTCTCCGCCACACAATTTTGCCAGCGTCTTAGGCATATTGCAAAATTGATCCCGAGTTTCCCTCTATATTAGCTAGAAACGAGGGACATAGTTGTTTGAAAAAGGAGGAACAATGAAAGTATTAAGGGTCGCGGCAATCGTGCTCTTCGGTATGTTTTTCCTGGGTAAATTTATCCCGCCTGCTTATTCTGCAAGACAATTTGATTTTCAGGACCCCGAGCTTTCCAAGAAGACCATTAAGGGGACAGTCAGTAACATCAGCCGGATGGACCAAAAGATAACCATTACCACCAAAGGCGATAATAAGAACGTGGTCTTAGCTATCAGCAGCGATACTCGGGTGGTAAAGAACGGCGTTACTATTTCCTCCTCTGATATTTCCGGGATTATGACCGGAGACGAAGTCACGGTGAGTTATTTTGAAGACCCCCAGGTAACCGGCGCGTTTATCGCTGACACCATTACGCTTGCCTCTAAGTAAAGTTAATTTGTATCAAGATATTGCTTTTTGTCGGTTATGTGGTATAATCATAAAAGATGAAAAAAGGAGGCTAATAT
>JAPLLM010000039.1:1022-5564 GCA_026387555.1 Candidatus Omnitrophota bacterium
GGCTAATATGTGCGCGACATGCGGATGCAGAAAGCCAAAGCCGAAATAAACGGCGAGTGTTAAGAGAACCTTTTAACTACCAAAAGGCAACTCCGAAAAGACGAGAGTTGCCTTTTGTGTAACAGGGGCAAACCATGTTGAAAAAAGTTAAAAATACAGCCGATAAATTCCGGCTTCTTAAAAAGAATGATCGGATCGTCGTCGGAGTTTCCGGTGGACCTGACTCAACCGCGCTTCTATACGCCCTGCGTTCTTTGGGGAAAAGGCTTAAGCTTAAGTTACTTGTCGCGCATCTTGACCATGGGTTAAGAAAAGATTCCGCGCAGGATGCGCGTTTTGTCAGGGATTTAGCCTTGAAATTAAGGTTGCCATTAATATCAGGCAAGACCCTGGTTAAAAAGAGCGGGTCTATGGAAGAGTCTGCGCGTAAAGCCCGCTTTGATTTTTTATTAAAAGCGGCCAAGAAGTTTAAAACGGATAAAATTGCCCTCGGCCATAATCTTGATGATCAAGCCGAGACTGTTTTGATGCGTATTTTAAGAGGGACCGGGTTAAACGGCTTAAACGCTATTTTGCCTAAGCGCGCTATTTTGGGTTGTGAGATCATCCGGCCTTTGATCGAAGTCAAGAGGAAAGAAATAGAGGCGTATCTTAAAAGGAACAAGGTCGTCCCCCGCCGGGATCTTACTAACGCGCAGGATATCTATCTGCGGAATAAGATCCGCAATCGCTTACTTCCTTTACTGGAAAAAGATTATAATGTAAACATTAAGTCCATCCTGGCAAACCTCGCAGAGAGCTCCGGGGTCGATTATGAATACTTGGATATTGCTGCTTGCCGGGCAGGAAGAGGTTCGGCAACCAGGCTCAACATGGTTAGGCTTAAAAAGGACCATCCCGCATTAAGGCGCCTGTTATTCCGCCGGGCGATCAAGCACCTCCAGGGTGATACCCGTAGGATAACCTTTCAGCACATTAAAGAAATCGAGGATTTGCTGTTCAGCCGGCCGGTCAATTCTGTAGTGAACCTGCCCAAAGGCGTATCCGTATCCAAGAGGAAATCCCGCCTGATTTTCAGCAGGAAATCGCAATAAATACTTGATTTAAAAAGAGTTTAAGGATATAATTTAGGTCTAAAAAGGAAGGAACTTATAATGGCTAATAGTAATCCTAAGTCCAAGAAAAATAACGCATTTAGGCGATTTCCCTTCGGGTGGATCTTCGCGGTAATCATCTTTCTGATGATCTTTAATTATTCCCGGAGTGTCCCGATCACGGGAGTGCCGAAAGAGATATCCTACAGCGAATTTTATTCGGTGCTTAAGACAAACCCGGATAAGATAAGATCGCTGGTAAAAGTCGAGACAATGCTTAAGGGCGAGTTCAGCGATAACTCTGTGTTCTTCGTAAACATCCCTGAAAATGATACCGAGCTGCTAAGTCTCATCCGTCAGAACGTAAAACAATTTAAGGTTCAGCTGCCGAATACATTCTGGGTTTCGCTTCTCTTTAACGTCGGGCCCATATTGCTGCTGATATTCTTCTGGTGGATGATGGCTAACCGCGGCGAGCAGATCGGCAATAAGATCATGACTTTCGGCAAAGTCCGTCCGAAGATCCACACCGACAGTGAAAAGGCCACCTTTAATGACGTCGCCGGAGTGGATGAGGCTAAGGAAGAATTAAAGGAAGTCATTGAATTCCTCAAAGACCCCAAAAAGTTTCAGCGCCTGGGAGGTAAAATTCCCAAGGGAGTTTTATTGGTCGGGCCCCCGGGTTGCGGCAAGACCTTGATTGCCCGCGCAGTCGCGGGTGAGGCAGGTGTCCCGTTTTTCTCCATCAGCGGTTCGGATTTTGTGGAGATGTTTGTAGGCGTCGGCGCCAGCCGCGTGCGCGACTTATTTGATCAGGGAAGAAAAGCGGGTAAGATCTCCGGAAAAGGCGCGATTATTTTTATCGACGAGATCGATGCGGTCGGCCGGCTGCGGTTTTCCGGTATCGGCGGAGGCCATGACGAGAGAGAGCAGACTTTAAACGCGTTATTGGTTGAGATGGATGGTTTTGATACACAGCAGGGTTTGATTTTAATCGCCGCGACAAACCGGCCGGATACGCTTGACCCTGCTCTGCTTCGTCCGGGTAGATTTGACCGCACTATTATCGTAAATCTTCCTGATATAAAAGGCCGGGAAGAGATACTTAAAGTGCATACACGTAAAATAAAGCTGGCTCCCAGCGTTGATTTAAAATCCATTGCTGCGTCCACTCCGGGTTTTTCCGGGGCGGATCTGGCTAATCTATGTAACGAGGCAGCGTTATTAGCTGCGCGCCATAGTAAAGAAGCAGTGGAGTTGGTTGAGTTTGAGAAATCTGTGGAAAGGGTTTTGATGGGGCCGGAGAAGAAAAGCCACATTATGTCCAAGAAAGAAAAAGAGATCACCGCCTTTCATGAGTCAGGACATGCGCTTCTTTCTCTTTTGCTTGCCGAGGTAAACCCGCTTAAGAAAGTTTCTATTATCCCGCGCGGATTAGCCGGAGGGTATACCTTTACCCCGCCGTTAGAGGATAGGCACTATTGGACTAAGAAGGAATTGATCGCGGAGATCACTATGATGCTCGGCGGCAGGGCTTCCGAAGAAATAAATATGAATGAAGTGACTACCGGCGCGCAGAATGATTTGGAGATGGCTACGGGTATGGCCCGGCGCATGGTCACCCAATTCGGGATGTCCGAACGCCTCGGGAATATCACCCTCGGGCGCAGGGAGGGTTTGGTCTTTTTAGGCCGAGATATCATGGAAGAAAAGAATTACAGTGAAGAGACCGCGCGCATGATCGATGAGGAAGTAAGGAAAATAGTAGATGAGGCTTATGTCCGCGCAAAGAGCATGTTGGCGCAAAATGTCGGGAAACTAAAGACGCTCTCCAGTACCCTTTTGGAAAAGGAAGTGTTGAGCGGGGATGAGGTCAAGCGGCTTTTGGAGATAGAAAAAGCGGATCTTGCCTAGATAATCCAGTTACATGCGCATACTTCAGTCAGTCCGTAATAAAAATTTAAAAAAACTCATGCAGGAGATCCGGGTCGATTCTTACGGCGTAGGCATAATGCTGCCCAAGGCGAATCATTACCTGGTCAGGCTTAACAAGGTCTCGAATATCTCGGCGAATATCTTAAAACAAGAGATGCTTTCTTTGGGCGGAGATGTCGCCGTTTCCAGAGGGGCGCTTACCGGTAGTGTCAAGAAAACCGACTGCCTTTTAATGGGGACCCTCTCCCAGTTTGACCGTCTGAACAATAAGCTTGCCGCCCAACCTTTCGGGTTAAACCGTTTAGCCGAATCTTTACGCAGCTCTTTTACAAGATACGAAAGAGAAGATTTTATCCTGGATTTAGGCAGGTACAGATTAAACCTTGGAGTCCGGACCCATATTATGGGCATACTGAATATTACTCCGGATTCATTCAGCGGTGACGGGCTGTTGCATAAAGATTGCGCGCTGAAATACGCCGGGCAGTTGATCCGTGACGGAGCGGATATCATTGATGTGGGTGGCGAATCAACCCGTCCGGGCGCAAGGCCTGTTTCTTTGAAAGAAGAGCTTGGGCGCGTGATCCCGGTAATTAAATTATTATCTAAGAAAATCAAGGTACCTATATCCGTAGATACGGTTAAGCCTCAAGTTGCAGAGCAGGCCTTAGATAATGGGGCTGTAATAGTCAATGATATTACCGGCTTGAAAGACCCCAAGATGGTTAAGGAAATCGCACGCAAAAGAGCCGCGGTAGTGATCATGCATATGAAAGGAACCCCGCGTTCGATGCAGAAGAATACGGTTTACGTTTCTTTGCTCGATGAGATCATCGAATACCTCGGAGAGAGGATTGACCGTGCAACGTCTGTCGGGATAAGCCCGGAGAAGATAATCGTCGATCCCGGGTTAGGCTTTGCCAAGAGCGCAGAGCAGAACTTGGAAATACTGAATAACTTGCGGGATTTAAAAGTTTTAGGCCAGCCCATTCTTGTGGGGCCGTCCAGAAAATCATTTATCGGTAAATTGCTCAAAACCGCTCCGCAGGAAAGAATATTTGGGACAGTAGCGGCAAGCGTGATTGCGGCGGGAAACGGGGCTAAGATCATCAGGACTCACGACTGTCTCGCCGTAAAGCAAGCCTTAAAAGTGGGGGATGGTATAAATAAATCATGAACATAAATTTTATGCTCCTTTATTGGAAACCGGTGGTTGAGATTGTTATCCTGTGGTTTGTCATATATCATATCATGCTTTTCTTTGAAGGGACGCGGGCGATCAATGTCTTAAAGGGGATTATTGTCCTGGTTTTGGCTTTTCTGCTTATCCAGGTCTTTAAACTGGATAACCTTGACTGGCTGATGACAAAATTATTAGGCATATCGGTTTTAGCGCTCTTGGTAATATTTCATCCTGAAATAAGGCAGGGGTTAGCCCGGCTTGGGCAGAGGCATATCTTTGGAACGGCTTTGGCAGAAGAAGAATTAGACCCAATCTTAAAACAGATAAGCC
>JAPLLM010000128.1:0-1636 GCA_026387555.1 Candidatus Omnitrophota bacterium
GCCAAAGGAGGCGAGTTTATCACCGATCCGGAGAAAAATATAGTAAAACTGAAACTGATCGATGGGACAAGCGATGAGCCTGACCCGGAAAACCCCAGGAATTTCTATAAACTTAATTTTAAGACTTATTTTATGAATTTAAACCCTTCGCAGGCCAAAGATACAAAGAATATCGAGAAGAAACCCAAGGAGATGACTATTAAGGAGCTGCGCGCAGAGATAAAGAAACTGCAAAAGAACAGCATCGACATCACCCCGCTTGCCACCGAAATACAGGAAAAACTCGCCCTCGCCTTCTCCTGCTTCGTCTTTACTCTGATCGGGGCATCATTAGGCATCATCACCCGCCGCCGGGAAAAATCCATCAACCTGGGTATTGCAATTCTCATTATCATCATCTATTACCCACTCTTTGTCGGCTGCGAAGCAATGGCTATGGAAGGATTTTTGCCGCCGCAATTCGTGATGTGGCTTCCCAATATCATATTCGGCGCAATCGGAGGAATATTGACTTACCGCGTATGCGCATCTTAGACCGCTATCTCCTAAAATCAGTCGTTACTATTTTTATTTCCTGCGTTTTTGCCTTTCTCTTCCTCTATGTCGTCATCGATGTCTTATCGACCTTAGAAGATATCCTAAAACACCACTTCCAGATCTGGCTCTTGATCAAATACTACCTTCTTTATATGCCGATAATGTTTGTGCAAGTTGCGCCCTTTGCCTGCCTCTTAAGTACTCTCTACACACTCGGCAGGCTGAATCACAACAACGAAATAATCGCCATGCGCTCATCCGGATTGAGTATCTTTCAGATTACCAAAGATATAATCATCTTCGGCCTATTGGTCAGCTTTTTAGTTTTCTGGATAAATGACCGCTTTGTCCCCGGCGCTCTGATCACCACCCAAAAGATCCGCACCCAGGTCACCGAGGGCTCAAAGAAAATAAAAGATAAAAAGCAGGAGACAATAACCAACCTCTCGCTCTATGGCCTTAAAAACAGGCTATTTTTCGTCAACAAATTCCTAACCGCAACCAATACCATGGAGGGAATAATAATCCTCGAACATGACGAACACCAGAATTTAATGAGAAAAATCGTGGCTAATAAAGGAGTCTACCAGGATGGGCTCTGGAAATTCTATCAGAGTATCACTTATGATTTTGATTTAAACGGACAGATCATTCAGGAACCGCAGTATATGGAAGAAGAAATAATGTCCATCCCCGAAACACCCAAGGACTTTGTCACCCAACGCCAGCGCACGGATAATATGTCTATCGCGCAACTTGAAGACTATATCTGGAAGTTGTCGCGCAGCGGAGCTAATACCGTAATCCGCAACCTAAAGATCGACCTTTATCAGCGCTACACTACACCTTTTACCAATGTGATTATTATTCTACTGGGGATCCCCTTTTCTTTGATCATGCGCAGGCGCGCCACGGGGATATCTTCGATAGGAATTTCTATTCTGGTTGGTTTTCTTTACTACGTCCTCGACGCAGTCTGCATCGCCTTCGGCAAAGGAGGGATACTGCCTCCGTTATTATCCGCATCCCTAAGCCATATCATCGCCATAATCTTCGGCACCTATCTCATTGCCTCTATGCCTTAAGTTCCTTTAAGATA
>JAPLLM010000128.1:1680-4796 GCA_026387555.1 Candidatus Omnitrophota bacterium
ACTGCCTATCAAAACCACTTCATCTCCCGCTTTTACTCTTGAACTTCCCACATCGACCATGATCTGGTCCATACAAATGCGTCCGCATATCTTAAAACGCTTCCCTTTGATCAAAACAGGCGCGCGATTAGAGAGATTACGTGGATACCCGTCGCCGTAGCCGATGGGGAGAGTCGCTATCGTTGTGGGTTTGCGGGTAGTATATTCATGGCCATAGCTTATTCCTACTCCTGCAGGGACTTTTTTTACAAAAACAACTCTCGTCTTCAGGCTTAATACCGGCTTAAGGTTTATTTTTACATTCTCCTTCGGATAGATCCCGTAAATAACTAAACCGGGCCTAACCATATTAAAATGGCTGTGTTTATAATCCAAGACCCCCATGGAATTAGCCGCATGAACCAGAGGAATACGGATTCCGGAATTAAACAAACCCTGAACCAAGCGCTCAAATAGCCCTAACTGATAGAGGGTAAATTTCTTATTCATATCTGCGAAAGCAAAGTGCGTGAATATCCCCTCGATAAAAAGACTGCTTAATTTATCTATCTCTTTCACCAAACCAAGTGCGTCTTCATGCTTAACGCCAATTCTACCCATCCCGGTATCCACTTTTACGTGGATATTTATTTTCTTCTTTAAGCTGCGCGCCTTAGCGTTGAGCGCATTTGCCAGCTTCATTTCACAGACCGCCGTAGCCAGATCATACTCAAAAAGCGGCTCAATATCGTCCTTTAAAACCATACCTAATACCAATATTGGCGCTGTTATCCCGGCCTCGCGCAATTTTATGCCTTCATCAATGGAGGCAACTCCTAAAAAATCCACGCCGCAGCTTATCAGTTTCTTGGATACGGGGATCAAGCCATGACCGTAGGCATCGGCCTTGACCGTCACCATCATCTTGGTCTTAGGGTTAAGGTGCGTCCGGAGCTGACGGTAATTATGCGCCAGATTATTCAGATTAATCTCGGCCCAAGTCGGCCTGAATCCTATATGCTTTTTATTTGGCATTCTTTAGGGTAAAGGTAGATAGGTTTAATATCAAATGCGTTAGAGATTTTTCTCTCTTTTATTCTTTCTAAACTAAGAGTGACCAGGTTGTGCGCCTTGGGAAACCACATATCTTTATCCGGAAATTTAACGCCTTCTATCTTTGAAAAACTATCCCTGTATAAACTTACGGCATCACCCAGTATAATGCAGCCCTTAGGCGCAAACTTAAGGAATTCCTTCTCGGTGACCAACATATAGGGCTTATTTCTTTTTATCCTGCCGCCATTCTTCGTAAAGCTGCTACAATAAATAAGCTTTCTTTTAGCATCTATCGCCGGGATGATTGTCCGGCCATCCTCTAATACGCCCTGCGCCAGGATATCCAGGGTGGATACTCCGACAATCGGTTTATTGAGCGTCCAGGCCAACCCTTTAATGCAAGCCATGCCTACGCGCATTCCGGTAAACGAACCAGGCCCAAGGCCGAGCGCGAAATAATCAAACGCATTTAATTCTAATCCGAAAGCGCAGGTCACTCTTTTTATGGTTTCTTCCAATAACCCGGAAAGCTTTCTGCCTACCTCCAGATTATATTCCGCGGCTTTTGATCCGTCAGAGACTACCAGGGTCAGAATCTTAGTTGTAGTATCCAAAGCTAATATTTTCATCGTAATCCTTTGATCAAATCCTTGTAGCGCGCTCCCACAGGGATAAGTTTAAGCATCCTTTGCGATGCGCCCGCTACCCTTAATTCTATTTTTAAAAATTCTTTTGGCAATAGATATTTTAACCTGTCTGCCCATTCAATAACGCTGACACCTTGGCCAAACAGATATTCTTCGTAACCGGCTGCCTGAATATCTTCGCAGGACTTCAAGCGGTAAAGATCAAAATGATAAAGCGGCAATCTCCCTTTCAAGTGCTGACGCAGGAGCACAAAAGACGGGCTTATCACCCTACTCTTCTCAATCCCCAAGCCCGAGGCAATACCTTTGGCAAGCACGGTCTTACCAGACCCCAGTTCGCCAAACAAACAAATGATATCTCCGGGTTTAACCTTACCGGCTATCTTCTTACCGATTGCCCTCGTCCGCTCGGATGAATCAGAGATTATATTCATTTAAAAATGCCGCCAACCCTTAGGCTTAATAACTGATTCTTTGTTATTCTTATCTATCAATCTGAACCCATAATCTTTACTGATAATTTCGCCGATAGGCTTAAAGATGTGCTTTTTCTTAAACGCCAGGTGCTTGGCCTCTTTGCGGGATAATGTAAACAAAAGCTCGAATTCTTCTCCGCCGTAAAGCGCGTCGGCAAGGCTGCGCGCCAATCTACTTCTGGGAATAAGCGCTTCATATATCGCGGCCCCCACATTACTCGCTTTCAATATATGGTTCAAATCTTGAGTAAGCCCGTCAGAGATGTCAATCATGGAGTTTATTTTGAAGTTATTGACCAGAAACCGCGATTCCTTTAGGCGCGGGGTAAATGTCAGGTGTTTGCCCAGTATAGAACGGCCTAATTCTCCGGTGACAAATATTATATCTCCGGATTTTGCTCCGCTTCTTAATACCAGTTTGTTTTTCTCAACCACGCCAAGCATACTTACGTCTATGGTCAGGCGGTTTGAACGGCTCAAATCCCCTCCAACCACATTAACTTTATAACTTTTCGCCAAATCAAATAAGCCTTTAGCGATTTTTTGCGCCTTGCCGATGGATTTCTTAGGAAAACCCATTGAAACTACCGCATAGCGGGGGATACCTCCGCAAGCGGCGATATCGCTTAAAGAGACCGCCAGGGCCTTTCTACCGATAAGTTCGGGCTTATCCTTAGAAACAAAATCAACTCCTTCGACTATCATATCACAGGTATAAAGCTGATAATCATTTTTGTTAAATTCGATGACCGCGCAATCGTCTCCGGGCCCGACGATAACGCTACGGTCAAGATCAGCCATCTTTTTGAACTTTTCGATCAACGCAAACTCGCCGATTTTATTTAAACGCATAGCTTCCTTATGTTTTTGCCATACGCAGGCCGCACTACACCTCTGTCGGTGATGATCGCCGTGATCAATTTGTGAGGTGTGACGTCAAAAGCCGGATTATAAACTT
>JAPLLM010000081.1 GCA_026387555.1 Candidatus Omnitrophota bacterium
CTTGAGAATTTTCAATAAGGCAGACTTTAAGGCCCAGCTCCTTTGCTTTAATAGCGGCATTATAGCCGGCCCATCCAGCGCCAATTATTACCAGATCATACATATTTTATCCGGGGAGCTGTTGAGTTAACTTACGCACGTTATCGGCGGAAACTGTTAGGGATTTTAACTCTTCGCTGCTTAACTGCAACTCCACGATACCTTCTATTCCAGCTTTACCTATGCGGCAGGGAACACCTATACATGTATCTTTGATGCCGTATTCGCCGTTAAGTCTCGCACAAATGCCGATAATGCGTTTCTCATCTTTGGCCACAGCTTTGACTAGCGCCGCTATCGCAGCCGAAGGGGCGTAATACGCGCTCCCGCTGCCTAATAAGCCGACGATCTCGGCTCCGCGGTTAATGGTCTTAGCGATTAAGTCTTTTACCTTATTCTCATCGGCAAATTCTTCTAAGGATATGCCTTTGATGGTAGAAAATCTGGGCAGGGGTAACATTCCTTCACCGTGGCTACCGATAACCGCTGCTTCGATATCGGTCACAGGAACGTTTAATTCCTTGCTGATAAGGTTAGCAAATCTCGCAGCATCAAGGCTAACCCCCATACCCAAGATTTTCTTAGGATTAAATCCGGTAACTTTTAAAGCGTAATTAGTCATAACATCTAACGGATTTGTGACAATAATATATACCGCTCTGGGAGCAAATTCCTTTACCTTCAAAGAAACATCTTTTAATATTGCCGCATTCTTGGCCAAAAGCTCTTCTCTGGTCATCCCGGGCTTACGGGGAAGCCCAGCGGTAGTCACTACGATATCGGAATCTTTGATTGTACTGAAATCGTCGGTTCCCTCTATGGAGTAATTTAATTTAAGCAGAGATCGGGCGTCCTCCATATCCATGGCTTTACCGCAGGCAAGGCCTTTCACGACATCGACAAGAAGAATGCTGCCTAAACCATCCTGGGCCAGGCGCAGGGCGGTAGTGCTCCCCACATTACCGGCTCCGATCACGCTTATTTTCATCTTATTTTCTTGATAATAGCGTCAGTCATTTCAATGGTACCAACGGCTGACGGGTCATTAGGACTGGGTTTAAAATCGTAGGTGACAAATTTACCTTCGGAGATTATTTCTTTTACCGCGTTTTCCAAAGCCAACGCCGCTTTCTCCTCTTTGATATATTTTAAAAGCAGTACTCCGGATAAAATCATGGCAGTTGGATTGACCTTGTTCATCCCTGTATATTTAGGCGCTGATCCGTGAACCGCTTCGAATACCGCTATCCCGTTACCTATATTAGCGCCCGGGGCTATCCCTAAACCGCCGATCAGCCCGGCGCAGAGATCCGAAAGAATGTCTCCGTAGAGGTTTTCAGTCACTAAAACATCGTAATTATGCGGCTTCTGAACCAACTGCATTGACATATTATCCACCAGGGCCTCATCAAAAGCTACTCTACCTTCATATTCCTTAGCGACTTCCCGGGCGGTATTTAAAAACAAACCATCAGTAAACTTCATGATATTGGCTTTCGTGATTATGGTGACCTTTTTGCGTTTAAAAGCCAGCGCATATTCAAAAGCAAAACGAACTATTCTTTCGGTGGCGAACTTGGATATAGGTTTGATCGATATGCCTGAATCAGGCCGGATTTTCTTTTTGGAATACTTCTCTATCTGCGAAATCAAATCTTTGGTTTCGGGTTTTCCCTCTTCGAATTCAATTCCGGCGTAAAGGTCTTCGCTGTTCTCCCGGATCATAACCAGATCAATGTCTTTGTAGTTGCTCTTTACCCCAACGTAAGTCTTTGAAGGCCGCACGCAGGCGTATAAATCCAAGGCATGCCTGATCGCAACGTTGACCGAACGGAAACCTCCGCCGATGGGTGTGACCATCGGCCCTTTTAATGCGATTTTATTCTTCCTGATGGAATCAAGGACCGAATCAGGGAGCAATTTTCCGGTTTTATCCAGCGCAGCCTGGCCGGCAATTGCTTCTTCCCACTCGATCTTTACTCCAGTTGCGTCAATGCACCGCCTTGCGGCGAGCGACACCTCCGGTCCGATCCCATCTCCAGGTATCAAAGTGATCCTATGGCTCATATTTAGACCTCTGGCAACTTTCCATATTTCTTAAAATAATTAATTATGCCGCCCTCTTGTAAAAGTTTCTGCATAAATTGAGGAAACGGTTTTATCTTTAATTCTATATTCTTGGTAATATTCTTTACAATACCTTTATCCAAATCGATATCCAGTTGGTCAGCCTCGGATATCTTATCCGTATCCGTCTCGATAAGTGGAAGTCCGATGTTAAAACTATTGCGGTAGAATATGCGGGCAAAGCTTTTAGCCAAAACGGCGTTTATTTGCGCCTCCTTAATGACTAAAGGCGCCTGTTCCCGGGACGAACCCATTCCGAAATTCTTTCCCGCCACAATCATGCAATTGCCCGGAGTTATCTTAGAAGGAAAAGCAGGATCGATATCCTCCATGATATGTTTAGCTAATTCTTTCATATCGGTTATGGCGAATTTATAGCGGCCGGATATGATAAAATCCGTATTAATGCTGTCGCCCATCTTTATGGATTTACCGGCGATTCTCATAATTGCCTGAATTCTTCGGGATTTTTGACTTTAGACAAAGCAGTATCGACGGAAATTTTTTGCATTTGCACCAGCTCTTTCAATGATTTATCCATTGTCTTCATCCCATATTGCGAACCTGTCTGCATAAGCGTAGGGATCTGTTCTATTTCGTGTTCGCGGATGAGGTTTCTAATACCTGAAGTGCCGATCATTATTTCAGTTGCCATGACTCGTCCTTTACCCGAAACATGGGGAAGCAATAATTGCGAAATTACCGCCTGAAGGCAATCTGCCAGCTGCAATTTTACCTGTTGCTGCTGATGAGGAGGAAACACGTCAATGATCCTTTCAATGGTCTGCGGGGCGTCAGGTGTATGTAATGTGGCAAGGACCAGATGCCCGGTCTCTGCCGCGGTCAGCGCCGTGGAGATAGTCTCTAAATCGCGCATTTCACCTACCACAATGACGTTCGGGTCCTGCCTTAACGCATGCCTCAAGGCCTCGGCGAATGAAAGCGTATCCGAATAAAGCTCTCTTTGTTTGATCACGCTCTTTTTATTCGCAAAGATGAACTCAATAGGGTCTTCGATGGATATTATCAGGCTCTCGCGTTCGCGGTTGATCTGTTCGATCATGACCGCAAGCGTTGTCGTCTTACCCATTCCGGTAGGGCCGGTGACTAACACTAGACCGTTAGGCCTGCGCGCTAATTCCGAGACGATCGGCGGAAGCCCAAGCGTCGAAGAATCAGGGACTTCCAGAGGGACGCGCCTGAATGCCGCCTCAACGCACCCCCTTTGCATATGGATATTTACGCGGAACCTATCTAAACCCGGTAATGCCAGGGAAAGATCAAGCTCTAATTCCTTTTCGAATTTTTCTTTCTGCTGGTCAGTAAGAATACTATAAATCACTTTCTTTAGTTCGTCTTTTCTAGCAGGGGGCAGCCCCAAGCGGGCAAGTTTGCCGTCAATACGTAAAATCGGAGGCTCATTTTCTGTAACGTGCAAATCAGAAGCACCTTTCTCGTTGCATAATACCAACAAATTGCGTATGTCCATGATCTCTCCTTTTACAAAGCCTTCCTGGGATCTGTTATATGCCCTTTTACGGCTGATGTAGTGACAGTCGCCGGGCTTGCAAGATAAATGAAAGCGTTAGGATTACCCATTCTGCCTTTAAAATTACGGTTTGCGCTTGAGATAACGATTTCGCCGTCCGCGGGGATTCCGTTATGCGTGCCTACGCATGGGCCGCATCCGGGAGCGACTACAACCGCTCCGGCTCTGACAAAAATATCGATGTATCCAAGCTTGAGCGCGTCCAAATAAATCGAACGCGAGCTGGGAGCTATAATAAATTTTACTCCCGGAGCAACTTTATGATTCTTCAGTATTCCGGCAGCGATCTTTAAATCAGAGAGCCTGCCGTTAGTGCACGTGCCCAGAAATGCCTCGTTTATCAATACGTCCTTTAATTTATCCGCCGGGCTCACATTATCCACCGTATGCGGCATAGAAACTTGGGGCGTGAGTTTGGATATATCAAATTCAAGCACGTTCTCATATTTCGCATCCTGATCCGCCGCGACAGCTTTAATCACAACGCCCTTCTTAACCCGAGATTTAAACCACGTAATTGTCTTAGCGTCCTGCGGCATAAAACCCGCCTTAGCTCCCATCTCAACAACCATATTAGATATACACATCCTTCCGTCAATATCTAACTTGTCTATTACAGGGCCGCAAAACTCAACTGCTTTATAAGTCGCTCCGTCCGCTCCGATCTTACCTATAATATGGATGATTATATCTTTGGCGTAAATCCCCTTAGGAATCTTGCCCTTGACTATTATTTTAACAGTTTCCGGGACTTTAAACCAGTTTTTTCCTGTTGCTAATGCTACTGCAAGGTCTGTTGAGCCGACACCGGTTGAGAAAACACCCAGAGCCCCGTATGTGCACGTGTGGGAATCAGCGCCTAACACAAGGTCTCCGGGAAGAACCTCGCCTGATTCCGGGATGACTTGATGGCATACACCGCAACCTATATCGAATAGTTCTGTTTTAAACTCACCGGAAAAAGCCCGCATCTTTTTGTGCACCCGCGAAACCCCTTCGCTGGGAGACGGCGCGCTGTGGTCAATGACCATGCAAAATCTAGTCTTTAGTTCCGTAAGCCCCAGTTCTTTGACCCTGTCGATGATTATCGATGATGTACCGTCCTGGCCAAAGGCAAAATCGATCTTACATAAAGCAAAATCGCCGGCAACTAGTGGCCTGCCGGCATGAACGCTTAATATCTTCTCGGCTATAGTCTTTCCCATAATTTACAGTTTAGTAAGCCACTCCTCGAGTCTATTTAAGGCCTTAATCAGGGATTCCATACTCGTAGCAAAGCTTAAGCGGCAGTAATCCTTTCTGCCAAACCCTTCCCCGGGTATAAGCGCGATTAACGCTTCGTCTAATAAACGGCTTGCCAGGGCCAGGGAATCTAATTTAGTTTTAGATATATTGAAGAATAGATAGAAAGCGCCTTGCGGTTTGACGTAAGTAAGCTTAGGCATTTTATCCAACCGGGAACAAACGTAATCCCTTCTGCGCTCGAACTCTTTACAGATCGATTTGGCAAAATCATCCGGCGCGTTCAACGCCGCAACCGCGGCTTTCTGTGAAATTGATGTTGGATTTGAAGTGGAATGATCTTGCAGGTTGGAGATCGCATCCGCGATCACCCGGGGAGCCCCCAGATAACCGATACGCCATCCGGTCATAGAAAAGCTTTTGGATAGGCCGTTTACGGTTATAGTCAGGTCGCAGATATCTTTCCCAAGGCTAGCGATAGAAGTATGCTTAAGCCCGTCAAAGATTATTTTTTCATAAATTTCATCACTGATCACGTAAATTTTGTTTTTAACGCAGATTTCAGCGATCTCGGCAAGTTCAGCTTTACTGTAAAC
>JAPLLM010000010.1 GCA_026387555.1 Candidatus Omnitrophota bacterium
CGCTGGCCGACAGACTTAAGCTCGTCGGGACCTGTTGAAAATAATTCTGAACCCAAGAATATCATATTACGCGTCCTTCTTAATATAGGCATAGTGCTTTGGGGGAGCGTATTATTTGCGCCGGTCTTAATCGCGGCTTTAGTTTTAGGATTACAAAGATTATTAAGTAAGCCCTGGGTTAAATATGGACTTCTCTCTGCAGCTGTTTTTGCATTATTTGTATTCATCCCGTGGAAATTGGCGCTGGTGGCACTTTTAGGCATTGGAGCTGCGTATTTTAATTTAAGGGCAGTAGCTGTTTTAGTTTTTACTGCCTGGTACGCCTTCTTGTTTATACATGTGCTGGAGTTTGTCTTACTGTTCGGTATTGCCTTTACCATATTTATAACAGTAAGGTTACCGGTTATATATTTCAAATCAAAACAGCGAAACTTCAGGGATTCCGAACTTCCAACTAAAAACAGCGCCACATCGTCCGCCGCGCCGTCTTCTGACTCAAGCGCCCTCTGCGCCGCGCCGATGATGTTCGCCGACCCGTTGTTTGTGCTGGCCACAGGCGTATTTGCGTTAGGGATGAGCTCGCCCGGTAAACCTATGTTTTCCGATTACCGGTATGTTTTGGGGAATGCTAAATATCCTGACGGTCTGAACACCGTAATTAATTACAACTTAGGATTGTCCCAACTAGGGGTTGAGTATTCCTATACATTAGGCGGCTCGGTGGCTATTCTCGGGCCGGATAATAAAGAAACAACCACAGGTTGTTTTAACCTCATAATTGACAGAAATAGGGTAGAATTGGAGCGTTTTTTCCCCGTTGGAAGCAGTAAGGAAATTCAGAAGAATAACGAGTACTTAGCTCAAGGAATCGCACAGTCTTTGTTGCGCTGGATCTCGTCTTTTGCCATTTTGAATGGAATACAAGAAATCTTTGTAACTTCCAGTTACTGTCTCAATTTTCATGTTTGGAGGAAATACTTCGCAGATCAAATTAAAGCGCGGGTTTGGTCCGATACGGAAGTAGATTACAAGGTCATCCTCGAGTGGACAGATATAGTCCAGGCTATGCCGGGTTTCTACCGCCGCGGACTTTTGGGCAAGCTTATCTTGGCAGACTTATGGACATTCAAGCTTTTAGGAACAGTCGGCCTTGATTACATCCCAGGATCAGGAAACCAATACCGCATTTATTCTCATAGCAAAACCCTTTCCTGGGTTTTAAAGCAAGGAGACACTGTGACAATAGATGATAAGGCAGTTGTTTATGAATCTACTGGGCCTATTGGGATGGTTTATTCTGCTTGTTCACACCAGATGGATTTTGAATTACGCGGTAAACCGAAATTCCCCGCAGGCGTTAGTCCATTTGAATTTAGCCGCATACAAGCCCAAAGTCTCCCCGGGCCGGGATTTGCCCTGAAAATCCCGCTCTGTCACGGGGTTTCATCTTCACCGTCAACCGTTACAAAGCAACACGCCAGCTCGCCGGCAAGAATAGATAAGCTAGAGGAAGTAAGTCTAGACGAATATGAAATAGGTAGTTCTTTTGGTGCCGTGTATCATCATGATGGTACGTTATATTCTAAGGTTAGTGATAAACTTCAGAAGTTGTTAGTTTTTTATAAGCAGACAAAAAGCAGCTGTACTTGGGCAAATGGGCAACAATTCTATACTTGCGATCCCGAGAAATCAGTTTATATGACTATTACCCAAGCCAAGGCACTCAATCAATTATATATAAAATTGGAAAGTAATATGGCGGAGTATTACCATGGTTTTATTAAACTTATCCCTATGAGAATCGTAAGGATAAGTCAGGGAGGTTACGGTGTAATATTCACAATACCTCCAGTCGATGGATACTTATTAAGTCAGATATTCAAATATTGCTATTATACATACCATGGCGGGAATTGGTGCTCTGAAGATGCCATTATTGGTGAAACGATAGATGCTCGAGCATTTCTTATTAAGGAAACTGAAAGATTTTATCAAGTTATCGATAATGTATTAAATGGTAAGTTTGCTTATATGCCAACCTACCATGATTTATTTACGCTTGGAGGTAAAACATATTCTAATTTCTTCGTGCCGGGATATTACTGTAATGAACATGCTTCCAAAGAAGTGAGATGGATAGGGATAGATGAGCCGCCAGTCGATGGT
Source organism: Candidatus Omnitrophota bacterium (assembly GCA_026387555.1). Lineage (GTDB taxonomy): Bacteria > Omnitrophota > Gorgyraeia > Gygaellales > Profunditerraquicolaceae > JAPLLM01. The sequence goes on from JAPLLM010000010.1 coordinate 2,167, forward strand.
TCCAGCAGCCTTTTGCGTCCCGAATATTTTGAAAAGCCTATTGATATTTATTGCTTATGGCCGATTGATGTTGTGGGTTTACTAGATAGGCAAATAATTGAACCAACCGTAAAAATGCGCAAGGCAGCATTGTCGCATAAGGAATTATGCCCCGTATTAAATCAAGCAATGCGCGCAGCAGGTGTGCTTCGTAAGCTTAGCCAAGGGGAGATGCTTCAGTATTCTCCTGAGAACCCGGTTCTTTCTTCACAACTTCGTTTTAGAGGAAACCTTGAAGTTCTTGATAAGTTAATCTTAGGATTTACCGGTACCCGGTCGCCATCAGAGGCGACGAAAATACTCGTGGAAGAATTATCAAAGATAGCAGTCGGTCTTCCTATGGTTCCTTTCGCTTGTTTTGTACGTGGAGTGGATATGAGAGGGCATAAAGGCGCGGTTGATGTCAGTAGCCAGACAGGGGCTGTTAACCATGATATGCCGGACTATCCGGATCCGGGTAATCCTGAATCCGGGATTGACCATAGGCAGGTGTTTGAAAAATTATTTGAATTTGAAGGGCTGGTTATTTCTTCTTATTTAACTAGGCGGGATACGGAATCCAGGAGCGAACAAGAAAGGTTCTATGAACGAGACAGTTTGCTTAGCGCTTTATTTGATGGAATCGTTGTGGCGGAAGGAAGAGAGAATTCAGGGACTGTGGATACTGCTATGAATGCCATTTTGCACGGTAAGAAGATTTATTTGATAAATTGGGATAAGATTCTGGATCCTGCTTTTGAGAAAGAGGGCAGGCCGGATAATGCTGCAATGCGTCAGATAAAAAGAGTAGTCGAAGTATTGGATAGGGAAAAATGTAATCCGCAGATAAGAGAGTTTCCTTCGATGGTCATAAATGGGGGTATCGAGATCTGGCTACCCACAGTATTAAATGAATTTAAATCGCAATTAGAGCAAGAATTTCGTCCGGATTCAAGCGCTCTCTGCGCCGCGCCGGCGATATTCACTGACCCGTTGCTTGTGTTGGGTATGGTAGCTTTGGGAATGATGAGCGCAAGGAATAATGACCCCGGGAAAAAGGATTGTCTTAGCCTTCTTGAAGAATGGTTGCAGCATAATAATAAGATTAGATGGCCGGGGGGAATTGACTTTGGGACAGTAGAGGCTGAGCTTAAGGTGGTTAATTTTGACGGCGAGCTTCGTATTTTCGTGGTTGGAACAGAAGAGTGGAAGCAGGGTCATCCTGTTTGTCTAAAGTGCCCGATATTTGCAGAAATGCAGGAGTTCGTACGGTCAACCGGGGCGAATGTTTTAAGCTCTTTGGGGATGATGGTCTTGACNNATAAAGATACTTCAGACTAATCCCTTATTATATCACCCTGCGAAAGCATGCGAATATAGTAATACTTGCCATAAGGAAAGTTGGCGGAAACTCCAGTTATTTAAAGTTGATCTTATCAACCATATTATGTCTGCTCAAAAAGAGCTGGGATTTGTTTTGGTTGCGGATATGGGAGATGATGCTCTGAAAAAAGGAGTGGGCGTAGAGCATGCAAAGAGCTACGTCGGCCCGTATGAGCATATTAATAAGATAGCCGGTCGGCAAGTGTGGGAGGTTTCGCGAGCCAGCTGGCGAGAGGGGAAAGAGAAGCCGCATATCCGGATTTATTCCGACAGCCTGAAGTTATTGATTGATTCGCAGAGGCCGAGTGCATTTTATGAGGTAAGCGATGGAGTTTTGAAGCAGAAGTTAATAGGGCCGGGAAATTATTAAGGAAATATATCGAACCGAATTCATCGCGAGGAATAGCGGTAGCAGTAAAGTCTATTTGGCCGGATATTGACGGTTTTACGCTAAGGGTAGCGGATTTAGGTCAACAACCTACTGGTTCATTTAAGTTTTGGATAGGTTTTGGCATTATCAAGGCAGTGCAGTCCGGCTGCCGAAAGATTTTCAACGTGTCTACCGGTAATCAGGGTATTGCAGTGGCGTATCTGGCGGATAGACTGCGTAAGGATTATCCTGATCTTGAAGTAATGACTTATGTCAGCAAGGAAGCACCGCTTTGGAAGATCCAGGCGATGGAGAAGCTGGGGTCCAAAATAATCCGCGGGCTGTCCGGACAAAAAGAATTCAGTGATTACGATGACGCCTATAAAGCAGCGCAAAGTGAATATCAAAAGGCGCAACAAGGTACTGCTTATTTTGTGGAGCACGCGAGCTGGGATGCTATTGCCGGCTACACGGCATTAGCTCAAGCAACACTGCAACAAACAGAAGTAATCGGGAACATGGCGATTATTATTCCGGTCGGCGCAGGCGGATTAGCCAGCGGCTATGCTTTGGCTGCCAAGATGTTCGACCCTAGTATTAAAATTATCTTAGTGCAGAGCGTGCGCACGCGCCACGCCTATGATTCATTTAAGGCAGGGGAACTTCTTGAATACAGGCACCCTGGCCAGAATGAAGTCTTTGCGGAAAACGGCATCGATACCAAGGTTATGGAGCGTACCGCTTTCACTATCCTTTATGATTTAAGCGATCATGTGGTCTTGGTAAATCCCGAGGAGATTCCTGATGTTGTCGCTGCCTATGGGAAGGTCGGAATTACTATAGAAGGGGCTGCGGCGTTGCCGCATCTAGCTGCAAGGAAAATAGAGTATTCTTTAAGAAAGGAAGGGGTAAACCGTCTTCTTTTGGTGGCCACCGGCCGTAATGCCAATACTGGCGTTTTGAAAGTTGACCAGAGTGTACCCCCGCCCGTTGCTACGCTGCCTTCGGACTCAAGCGTCCCCTGCGCTGCGCCGATGTTATTCAGCGATCCCTTCTCTGCCCTTGGTTTACTAGCGTTGGGGATGATAAAGAGCGCCAGCTCGCCGGTAAAAGTTACCAAAATAAAACCGCTATCAAGAGCGCTTGTTAAGTATATGCGCAGTAATCACCGGTATGGGTGGAGTAGCAGATATGGAGTATCCAGGGGAGAGGGCCCCGGTGGAGAAAGAATTTTCCTGTGTCCGGAAAATTGTTTCAGCGTCCTTATCAATGGCGTTCAATACATCGGACTAAAATTCCTGCGTAGCTTAATCGTTGCGGAAAAATGCGCAAATAGCGTATATGCTTTTAAATTTACAGATAAGGAAGATAAATTAAAAGTAAGTGCACTTTCCCGAAAAGCCGGCAGGGGAAAAGAGTTGCATGTAATGACAGTTTTTCTAAATAAAAGAAAGAAGCCGACAGGACTGAAGTTAAGCAAAGAGAGAGCCCCGCAGCAAGTAGCATTTTATAATATCCACCGTTATCAGGGGAACCCTAAGGAATTCCAGGCTACACCCCAAAACATGGGAGGCATAATAAGGCACTGTATCCATTTAGGAGTTGATTGTATTATCGATTCCTATCTTACGTACAGACTGAAGAAATTCGGCGACGATGTGCTCCCGTCAGATATTAAATTCATCCGTTACATGGGGCTTGCAGAGCGTTGCCGTCTGGAGATCTGGATAAAGACAGGGAGGAGAGGCTGGAAGAAGCTTCCCGAAGAAGTGGATTTAGATACAAATGGATACCCATGTAAGTTAAGGCGCGGGATAACCGGTTGTACGCTTTATGACCTCTTAATCAAGCAGGGTAAAATAGAAGCTGGTTCCGGAGGCCTCAGGTACCGCTCTCGCTGTCTTGTGGATAATAAGAACATAGGACGCGATAAGACTGCTTTTCAGTTCCTTCCGGTATGTTATCTATGGCCGGAGAGGTATTTTATATTTCTGGATTGGCTGGCTGATAAGAAGAATCCGAAGATAAAAGGCGCGGAAACGATAAGGATAGTCAGATTGCAGGCTTCAGACGGTTCTTCCGAGCTGCAGAGTACTCCTTTTGACGGGAACGGAAGGGCCCTTACCTCTAAACCGCTCCATGTTCTAGAATTAGATAAAGAGGGGTACCCGGTTTCTCCGCATGGAAGGATCCCGGGTAAAAAAACAACTTTTCTTGAGGCGTTGCGGGTCCAGGGTAAGATTTCAGCTAGCGATTATGCTGAGTTCATATCTTTCCGCCGTGGATCAGGCTCAAGGTGGGGAGGAAGGCGGAGAGCAAGTGATAATCTTAAGCTCAAAACGGAAGATGAAAAGGCCGATGTATCCAGGCCGGACAGTTACAGGGCGGAGCGTCCTGTAAGTAAACGTGAGCAAGCGAGAGCATTGGAACGCTGTAGACGGCAGATTGCTTCTTATAGAAAAGCAACTGACTCTATTGCGCAGGATGTTCCCAGAAGAGACGAGCCTGAGTCGTCCAAAAATGATAGAACCGTATCAGTCGATTCCCAAATCCAGCTAGTGAAGAAACTAGGAGATTTACTCGAGACGGATTTTCAGGTCAGTGTCCCGGGTCCAGTCGGGCCGGGAAGGGTTCAGGGAAGATTGGTCACCTGTACTCCGGATATGATTATAAAAAAATCCAGGATGCAGGGGATAACTCCCGAAGAATTAGGATTACAGTTAAAGGATTTGATAAGACAGGTTAACGAAGAAAGGGGGAGGAGTGGTTATTATCCCTTCGGTTTAGCCAGCAGAAGTTCTTCTCCCGCCTGCGCCAGCTCGCCCCTCGGTTGTTTTTCTACCGCGCCGCTTGCATTCGCTGACCCGTTGTTTGCGATCGGCTTGCTACTGTTGGGGATGGTTAAAAGTGCCAGCTCGCCCGCCGCTGCAGCGTCAAAGGCTGTTGTGTTAGCAGGCTTGGAGTCTGCAGGCAAGTCAGCGCTCTTCCGTATCATGACCGGCCAGGCCGTTGGCCATGAAACAAATATTAGGGGATCGACTGTCAGCGTGCACAAGGGTATGGTGCCCGGCCGGCCTATAATCGTGATGGATACTCCGGGTATCCGGTTAAATAGCGATAGTTTTACCACGGCCCTGGCTTTGCATGAGGCGGCTCAATCGGATGCTGTTGTGCTTGTTGTCCGCGCTACTCATGCGCGTTCGGAACTGACTACTTTATTAGAAGCGCTTGGGCGCGATCTTCAGCAAAAGAGAGTCGTGTTAGTTTTGACGTTTACCGATAAAGTCACGCGTCCCATGGAAGGAATGGTAGCTCAATTAAAGGAGCTTCTAAGGGTACCGGTTGTCGTGATGAATACGCGCAGAGGAAATCAGCAGAGCCGCGATGAGTTGCTGGCCGTTATAGAAAAAGTGAATACAACCGGTATGGGCGCGTGGGAAAAGTCAAAACTTGAATGGGATGATATAAATCCTAAGCCGCTGATTTTCGAACGGCCTGTCGCAGGGCCGATATCCGCTGTCCTGTCGATGCTGTTGATGTTTGCTTTCCCAGTTTATGTCGCCTATTGTTTTGCGTTTTGGGCGCAGCCGCTCATCGATACGTTTGCTATCGAGCCATTAAAACAATGCTTAGGGCATGCCTTAGCTTCATCCCTTGCTTTAAAGACTGTATTGATCGGTAATTATGGCTTGCTTACGTTGGGGTGGTATTCATTGTTATGGGCATTTCCGGTTGTTTTACTTATAGGCCTAAGTGTCGCCTTAACGGACGAAACAGGATTGAAAGACCGTATTACAGCAGCTTTGGATAAGCCATTACGTTGGGTGGGATTAAGCGGGCGTGATTTAGTCCCTGTTTTGACGGGGTTTGGCTGTAATGTTGTTGCGATGGCACAATCCCGTTCTTGCAGCCGCTGCACCAGGCCTTCGTGCATTGCGTTAATCGCCTTCGGTTCAGCATGCAGTTATCAAGTCGGAGCGTCGTTATCTATTTTTAACGCTTCAGGGCATCCCGGTTTATTCCTCATTTATTTAACTACTCTTTTTATCGTCGGGGCTCTGCACACGCGCTTCTGGTACGGCGCCCTAGCTAAATTCCAGATTTCTCCTTTGTCAGACCGGGCTTTCTTACAAATGCCTACTTGGCAGGGTATGGTGTGGCGGGTTAAAGGCATATTGAAGAAGTTTACCTGTCAGGCCTTGCCCATATTTTTTGCTACATGTATTCTAGCGTCGCTCTTAGATTATTCGGGCCTTTTGCCGGTATTAATGGATAGTGCCCAGGGGTGGATGAAAATATTTGCTTTACCGCCTCAAGTCGCACCGGGAGTAATTTTCTCGATGATCCGCAAAGACGGTTTGCTTGCGCTTAACCAAGGGCAGATTCTTTCTGCTTTGAGTGCTGGGCAAATATTCATTTTAATCTACTTGGCATCCAGCCTTGCAGTATGCTCGGTTACTTTGTGGACGATTACAAAGGAGATGGGCTGGCGGCATGCGCGCGAGTTAGCTGTAAAACAGGGAATCACCAGTATCTTGACCAGTAGCATTCTGGCTTTATGCTTGATTCCTAATCGTCATTCATTTATTGCAGCAATGGTTATGTTGTCCGTAGCGATTTTATTCAGGTTAAAACAAAAAAATGGTAATCAAAATAAAGGTAGTTCTATGCCGCCTTCGGACTCAAGCGCCCTCTGCGTCGCGCCGGTAATCTTCGGCGACCCACTGCTTGCGATCGGCTCCCTGGCGTTGGGAATGCTCGCATCGAAAAATAATTCTGTCTCCGCTTCTCAGCTTTGTTTAGTAAATCTGATAGCGCCAAGGTTTAGCGATAGGCCACAAGAATCCATGGCCGTAAACACTTTGGCTGCCTATATTAGGGCGAGCAGAGGAGACGTTAATATATCTATCATAGACATGTATAGAATCTTTTATGACCGGAAGCTAAATTTAGATACGACTTTAAAAGAATTAACGGAGCAAATTGTGGCAAAGAAGCCAAGGGTAGTCGGTTTGTCAGTAAAATGGGGCACATTGGAAGTCGTGGATAGAATATTAGAAGTATTAAATAGGATGGGAGATGAGCGTCCGTTAGTTGTCTTGGGTAATGTCATATCTACATTTGCGCATAAAGAGCTTCTCACTAGATATGAAAATAAATATGCAGGTATAATAGCTGTTTTAGGGGAAGGCGAGGAAGCGCTGAAAGAAATTTTTCTCAGGGCGGAAAATGTACCAAATAGTGACTTTAGAAATACGCAATTATACAGGGGTATCCCTAATGTGGCTGTTTCATCAAGCGATGAGCCTTTCAGGAAGATCATGGATTTAGATAGCTATCCTTTTGCTGATGAAACTGAGGGCAGGGAAATATTTGAATCTAAAGAGAGATGGGCATCTATAGAAACAAGCCGAGGTTGTCCGGGTCATTGCACCTTTTGTAGCATATCTAAGCTATACGGTGAGGGAAGGTTTGTTTGGCGACCCCTTCCTCTGGATAAACTTTTTGACAGAATTAGAAGATTAGCAAAAACAGGCATTAGGCAGTTTTATATCTTAGATTCGGTATTTATAGGGCCCACAAAGACTCCTACTGAATTTAAAAAGTCTATGCAAAGGGCAGAAGATTTTGCAAGAGGTATTTTAGAAATAAATAGAGAGCTGGGCCTGCAGAGAGATGATGCAATAAAAATAGCCAATACAAATGTAAGAGTAGATGCTTTGGTTAGAGAAAATACAGATGAACAAGTAAGAAGCGAAGAAGTATTCAGGCTTTTACGTGAAGCCGGATTCAATGAATTATTTCTTGGAATAGAATCGGGCAGCCCAACACAGTTAAGAAGGTACGGTAAGGGGGCTACTGTTGAAAAAAATAAAAAGGCTATAGATATGGCGCATAGGTTAGGTTTTAGGGTGTGGGCAGGGTTTATATTTTTCGACCCATTAGCAACACTCGACGAATTGAGAGATAATCTAAGTTTTATTGAAAGAACGGAATTGTATAAAACGTATTCGGGACTTTTTGGTGCTTTAAGGGTGCAGGCAGGTAGTACTTATAAGAGTCTCGCAGAGAAAGAAGGTCTGCTAACAGGAGGCTTAATTTTAGATGATGTCTCATATCCATCAGGTTATAAACATCCTGAAGTCGCAGAAATAGAGCGTCTTTTCTCTTGCTGGACAAGAGCGACCAGCGGAGAATTAGTCTCATACCTTAAAAGGCTGACAGGAACAGAGGATTTATTATCAAGAATAACAACTATAAATTTTAGTTTTTTGAGAGAAATAGTGGATGCGTATTTTAACCATGGTAGCGAGGCCCTAAAGGGAGGCAATACTCCGCTCTTAAATTCGCTTATAAGAATTGTTGAGCAATTTACAAAAGAAAGAGAGTCGTTATTCGATGAGATTGAAAGAAGATTGGTTAAGGGTGAGCTTATGGATACATCCGGCAGGCTAAAATCCGAAAGGCTTCCTGAAGCAAGACGGGCTAACAGAAACATCTCCAATCCCGCGCTCTTCGTTCTTTTATGCAAATATGAAGATATCATAACTTCCCGCAGCGGCAGAATCAATGCGTTTGAATTGCTAGAGTCGGCTTTAGAAAGCATTCGTTACGAATGCTTTCCGCAGAAAGATAGAGTAATCTTGGAACTTGAAGAGCTTATCCAGATTATTACCAACGTGGATAGCGATATCGAGTTTCCAACCGATAATATAGCTTATCAGGCATTGGTAGGGCTTGTTCGAAAATGGCCCAAAAATGATACGCATTGCCATATTAGTAATTCTCTTAGCCCTGAATTTATATCTGATAAATTTAAGGCGCAAAATGTAGAAGATCAAAACGAAATCAGGCTAAAAGCAATAAAGTGCGTCGCTACCGCAGTAAAATCAGCTGGAGAAGCTTCAGCCAGGGATAGGGTGGAAGAACTTAGTAGTTTAGCTAGGGTATGGGAGAATCCGGAAGAATTTAATGCAACTTGGAGCGACCCCAAGGCATTGCGCGAACATGTTACTGCTTTGCCAACGGAGAGATTCACCTATAAGGGGAAGATAAGGGATGTGCCGCTACTTTATTTACATGACCTTACTGATGCGGGGTATTTTGTAGCTATGGAAAATTTCAGAGACGGCGTCATTAATTTTGAGCTACGTTTCAATCCTTTTAAAACCGATATAAAAAATAAAGACGGTGTTGTTTTAAGCGAAAAAGAAGGGAAAGATTTATCCGACCAGGAAATCGAAAGCATTATTGAGCGGGTTATCGATGCCGTGAACGAAGGGTTAGTAAGGGCTGAAAAGGAAGCCGACGCGAAATTCGGCGGTACCTTCAATGCATATATGCTTTTTAGTTTTGCGCGAGATAAGAAAGAGTATGTAAAAAATGATGGAGAAAGTTTGCTAAGCAGAATAATAGAGGCTTTAGGTAGATTAAAGGCCAGAAGGAGAGATTTGACGAAGCGCATGGTAGGTATAGATTTTTCAGCTAAAGAGACTGCCAGACAAGACCCGGGGCCAGAAATAGATTTAACCCTGGAATACAGACTATCTTTACAGATAGCAGGGCAATGCGGGTTATTGCGTACGGTTCATTTTGATGATCTGCGTCTTAATATGCGCCGCGATTACAGAAAATTTACTGAGGCTTTAAGCCGCGTAGCTGGAGCCATAGGCGTGGTTGACCGTATCGGGCATGGCCTGCCTTTAGGTTACCCGCCAGATGATAGCTTCTTAGGGTCTAGCGGTGCGGAATGGACGAAGGAGAGGATATTGCAGGTAAGTGCCGAGATGGAAAGGTTATGGGGGGTAGTCAAAACAAAAAACATCCTCATCGAGTGCTGCCCGTCTACAAACCTTAAGTCAAATAAAGTTCGTGGTTATCGCGAGCATCCCTTTCATTTATGGGAAAAGAATAATTTCAGGGTTGCTCTAGGCATAGATGGTTTATGGCATTGGCCAGCGACTCTTTCTGAAGAAATAGTAAGACTATTGTTATCAAGTCCCTATAAAATAACTATAAATAGAATGAAGAAGGCGGCATGTTTTACGTCAGCGCAGGCGGTATTTGACTCGTATTACCTTTTACAGCTTGCGCAGTGGGAAGAAGACGGTGGGATGAACGTCAGCTTGTCCGCCGCCCTCTGCGCCGCGCCGGTGATGTTCGGCGATCCGCTGCTTGCGCTGGCTGCAGGCGTATTCGCGTTAGGGATGATAAGCAGCGACGCCAGCTCGCTAGCCAAGAGATATACAGGCATAGAGGCTAGTATGCCTGGTAAACCTTGCGTTTCAACTTCTTTTGCCCATTACAAGGAATCAAACGCGAGATTTATCGATTCTAGGATGCGTCGGGAAAAGTGGCTCTCGTTCTCGGAGAATTCACCCTGCTTATATCTGACGATCCCAAAAATCCGTTATCGGAAAAGTCCGTTGAGACATGGTTATACGCAGCTCCCCCTCCTGAAATACGCCTTGCGTTTGCTATCGAACTTTATAAAAAGGATTCCGGCCGCTATCTCCGTATGCTGCGCGAGGGAAGCAGGTTTTCTCACAAACAACTGGCTGGAGAAGTTAATAAAACAGGCTGCCTTAGCTCTAAGTTATCCGAAAAAGATATGCGGGATATCGAAAAAGGCAGCGAGGATGTGCCATTTGAGGTGTCTTATAAGGTATTACTAACAGCGCGGGAGATAGGAGCAAAAAAATGCGGTCTTTATCTTCACCAGATATGCAAAGCGGATATGTTCCGGCGCCTTTTTATAGAATGGCTCAAAGAACGGGGAGGCAATATTACTTTAGACCGCCTTAGAAGCATGGAAAATGGGCTAAGCCGTTTGCGCCGGACTTGGGTAGAATTGCAGAAAGCCATACTCAAGGCAGAGGAATTCAATACGATATTTCCTGCTATCAAAGCTAAGAAAAGGATACGAAGGTTCAAGATGGAAGATGCAGGCGTGGATGAATTCAGGGGTATTATGATAGCCCTTGATTTGACCGAGATGAAGTACGCAAAGAGATTGGTTGATAGATTACCCGGAGAATTTAAGAGAAGCCTTAAGACCGTTGAAGGATATTTTTCATTGGGAGTCCCTTTAGAATATCTGATATGTGCCCGTGAACTTTATAAGGATTCAATGGCAGAGTGCGCTGATAGCCTTAAGGTTCTACGTTTAAGGAGGGACCGTAGCCATGAAGAACTTGCGCAGGAAATCAATCAAAAGCTCAAAGAGTATGGGAAGGCAAGCGTTATTTCCTGTACAGACTTAATGCGGATGGAAATGCAAGAGATTGAGATGCCATGGGTTATATTAAAAATTGTAAGGCAGTTGGATCGTGAAAAAAGCGCTTCTTATCTGGCGGACTTACATAAAGAATTTAGTTTACAAGTAGAAAAGGGAAATCAAGAACATGACTTTGCTGTATCTATTGGTATGTCGCGTTGTTCATTGTGGCAAATGGAGAAAGGTAAGAAAACGGTTCCCACTGATATCATGACCAAAGCGAAGGATGTTTTGCGAGGGTGCAAAGCGAGCTCTGCTGTGAATCAAAGCGTTAGCTCGCCCGCCGCCCTCTGCGCCGCGCCGATGATGTTCGGTGACCCGCTGCTTGCACTGGCCGCAGGCGTATTTGCGTTAGGGATGATGAAAGGAGACTCTTTTCTTATCAAAGCTTTACGTATAATAGAAGGAAATTTGGATAGATGGACAGCTATTTCTCTTGCTTCGACGCAGCGAGACCTGGAGATATTTTCTATTGGCGTAAAGTTTGGCCAGATAAAGGATTTTTATGAGCAGCTATTCTTAAGGGAATACCGTATTGCGAAGAATATGATCGGTGAATTTAATCCTGATTTTTCTCCCCGCCTAATTTTGTTTTTGGAGTGGGTATTCCAAAATATGTTTGTTGATAGGGAATATCGCAATAACACTCAACTTGTCTTCCTGCGCGCAGGTGCTGAGCCATTAGCGGATATTGCTTGGGCGATGTCGGGCACACTGCCCGGGATTTTTCATGCGAAAAATATTCATAGCGTTTGGGCTACGATGAGCCAGTATAGGGAAATGTGCAGGGATAGAGAGCAGGCGGTAATTTTCGTGAAATATCTTTATGGTATGGGCGTACTTACTCCTAACGTTACGCGCATATTTTTCGTAGATACGGATACTGGGTTTGGCGGCCCTTCCACCGAATTGATAATTTTGAATACCCTATTCAATAAAGAAGTGATTGTTAAGGTAAATCGCAGGTTTGGTTTGGATTTGCCTGTGTGGAGTTCCGATTTTAATGCCTCTCACCGCGCCGAGATGCTCTATATGGCTTGTAAGGAAATGACACCGAGGACAATTCAATATATGGCTGATCAGGCAGGTATATCTGCGGCTGAATATGGAAAAATTAAGGTACGTGGCTTTATCAATGAAACTGGACATTATGAAGAAGGTTCTTTATGGTGGACGGTTGACCAGATGCCTAAGGTCGAATATCTACAACCGCGACTTTTACTGGATGCCGGAGGTGTAGCTATTGTTACGCCCAAAGATCCGGATAACCAGAAACATTCCGGCCTACAACAACATATGAATTTTTGGTTACAGCGCGCCGGGCTGGTGATGGGTACTCTAGATATGCTTGAGAGTGAAGGCGTAGATGTAAGTGTTTATGCTAAGGAGTGGATAGGACGGATGGAATCATCCCTGTTCAAGCAAGTTGCCCGCGTCTCCTCCCCATTACCGGGGGGCAGTCTGGAGCGCAACTCTGAAAACGCCGGTAAAGGCGCCACCAGCTCGTCCGCCGCTCTCTGCGCCGCGCCGCTTGCATTCGTCGACCCGTTTACCCTGAGCGCAGTCGAAGGGCTGCTTGCGCTGGCCGCAGGCGTATTTGCGTTAGGGATGGCCAGCTTGTCGTCCGCGCCAGCGGTGAGGATATCCGCCTCCGGGATTAAACAAGTTATCCTTGTTGATAAGCCAATGAGCATTTTGCAGGCTAAGGAAGAATTAGCGCAGATGATGGCCGGAGGTATAGGGAGTTTTCGCGCTAAGCTGCTTAATGTAAATAACGGGCAGGCACTTTATCTTGCACCTAATCCGGCTTACAGTGACCCTTTGCTATTTTGGGGTTATTTTGTTATCGCTACCGGAGTACCGGAGCAGAATAATATTTCGATCATCCTTAATATGGGCCTTGAAAACCGGAAATTGCATTTAAGCCTGGCTAGAAATTACAGTGGAGACTTTGTTATTCTTGCCAAAGCCCTGATTGAAATCGGATTCCCGGCCGATCTTGTTTTTAACAGTGTGGCGGCTTTGACTTTGGAGAAAATTTTCTCATTTCCTGATAAAGAGGATAAAGATTCATTGACGCTGCTTCATTTGGCCAGCCTTGATCCCGATTCCGTGGCCCCGGCATCTGACCGGTTACAGATTCTTCCGTGCGATATCGCGGTATGGAAAAAAATCATTCATAGCGCCGATTCCAGGTCTTTTGATTTCTTCATCGGTAAAGAATACCTTGGGATGGTTGAAGTTTCCGTTGTCCCGGGGGCAAATACGGTCAATATCCTTAATATGGAGACCAGCCTTAGGGGTGCGGGGAATTTTTACCGTCTCTTTGAAGCCACGCAGAGCCTTCTTAAGCACAGTCTTTACAAGAAAGAGGAATACAGATTTGGAGAGGTAATTAATGTGGTTAACCCGATTGCCGCGCATGCATTGATAAAAATGGACTGGAAGCCTAAAAAGGATAATAAAACTATCCGCTTGGCCATGGGTAAAAAGGGTTCGCTCCCTGATGGCCGCACGCCGGTCTATGCCGGCCGGTGGCGTGATTTTGTATTTATGTGGCTTAGCCTTCGCAGATTAGGCGTTAAGGATTTGAAAGTTATCAAGAGGAAGCTGGATTCAATCCCTGCAGGAGAAGGAGAGCAGCTTTTTGTTTCCTGCAATTATTATTTACCCGGAGCGATAGCCTTACCGCAGGATCTTTTACCCAAAGAAAGGCTGCTTATTCTTGAGGATCGGCCGGAGCATCTTCAGAAGCTGCTTGCTGTGTACCGGGGAAAGTTTAAGCAGATCTTTACAGCATGGTCTTTGGATGAGGCGCGGGAGATGATTGAAAAATATTCGCCGTTCGATCTGGTTATATCCGATTTAGACCTTTCTTCAAAATTAATCTACCGTGATTCTAGAGGCGTTATTTTAACAAAATTCGCTACGGTTTTATTTAACGGAGAAGAAGTTCCCATCCGCCGCGCCGGAGAGGCATTTGTACTCTGGGTGGCAAACCATCTTTTGCTGCGGCCGAAGATAATCGTACTTCATTCGTCCTCTTTTGAGAAATGGAGCCGGGATTATTGGTTTGCAATCTTAACC
>JAPLLM010000065.1 GCA_026387555.1 Candidatus Omnitrophota bacterium
CGCCTGGCGCAGTTATCCCGCGCAGTGGGCATTCATTTGATGCTGGCGACCCAGAGACCTTCGGTTGATGTTATTACCGGCGTAATCAAGGCAAATCTTCCTGCCCGCGTATCTTTTAAAGTAGCGTCAAAAGTAGACTCGCGCACCGTATTGGATATGAACGGCGCGGATAAATTATTAGGTAAGGGAGATATGTTATTTTTGCGGCCGGGAGAAGAAAAATTGATCCGTATTCAGGGCACACTCGTATCGGATAAAGAGATAGAAAAGGTGGTAAATTTTATTAAGGCCCAGGCCGAGCCGGTCTATGACGAAGAGATATTAAGAGAACAACAGAAGTCGCATATGGGCACGGGGGAAAAAGACGAATTTTATGATGAAGCGGTAAGGGTGATCATGGAGAGTAATCAGGCGTCGGTCTCCATTTTGCAAAGGCGCATGCGATTAGGTTATACGCGCGCCGCGCGTATCATCGACCAGATGGAATTAGAAGGTCTTGTCGGGCCGTTTGAAGGCAGCAAGCCGCGCAGGATTTTGGTAGACAGGACACCATGGCTTGAAAAGGCAGCGATGGGAGGAAGGGCGCAGGAACAGGCAGGGACGGAGGGCGCAGATGCATGAGGCGGGAGAAAAACTAAAGAAGATACGTCTGGCTAAAGGCCTTACCCTTGAAGAGGTCCAGAAGAAGACCAAAATCCACTTAAGTATTTTAAAGGCGATCGAAGGCGAGGGCCTGACTAATTTAAACCCGGTTTATTTAAAGGGCTTCGTAAAGATTTATTGTAAATTCCTGGGATTAGACCCTAAGGAGTGCATCCCCGATTATCAGGATAATCCGCAGGCTTTCAGTGTCCATCAGATTGAAGAAGAGCATGCGCAGCCTAAGCCGGTAGCGGAAATAAAGTCTTCATCGTCAAGAGGCCCGGCTTTCAGCCTTCCATTCGATTTGAAGAAAATAATCATAGTTGTTTTAGCCGTTTTTGTAGTCATATTCACTTTCTATAATCTGGGTAAATTTATCTCAAGCCGTAAAAAGGCCGAACCGGCAGCTGCCGCCGTAGAAGCGCAGAAGTCAAACCCGCAGCCAGCAAAGATGCAAACAACCGCGCCCGCGCGGCCTTCAGAAATCCCTTCGGTGGTAAGGCTTACCGTTATTGCCCGGGAAAACTGCATGGTTACAGTCAAGGTCGACGGCAAGGTTTACCGTCAGGGCCTGATCGCCAAAGGACGCTCCGACAGTTGGAAGGCGAAAGATAGGATAGAGCTAAGCCTCACCAATGCCGGAGGCGTTGAACTGATCGTGAATTCCCAGCGCTTTCCCAATATCGGCAAGAAAAAACAGAAGATCAATAATATCATTATCGATAAGCAGGGCCTGCACATCCCGCGGTGAAGAATAAAGTCGGAATATTAAGTTTAGGCTGCCCCAGGAATCTGGTGGATTCGGAGAATATCTTAGGCAGGTTGCAGCTTAAGGGGCACGCTATCGTGGATATGAAAGATGCAGAGGTCGGTATCGTCAACACTTGCGCTTTTATTGAGGAAGCCAAGCGCGAATCAATCGACGCGATCCTGGATCTGATCGAACTAAAGAAGTCCGGTAAATTAAAAAAGGTCATTGTTTACGGGTGTCTGGCGCAGCGCTATAAAGAGGAATTAAAGAAAGAGCTTCCCGAGGTCGATGCCTTTATCGGTAAGGTTTCTCTGAACCATGAAGTAAAAAGATATCCGATCACCCCCAAACACTTTGCTTACCTTAAGATCTGCGAAGGGTGTATCAATAACTGCAGTTATTGCGTGATACCTAAGATAAAAGGTAAGTTTGTCAGCCTCGAAGAAGAAGCGATCTTAAAAAAGGTAGCTCAATTCAGCGCCGAAAAATTATCGGAACTCAACATTATCGGCCAGGATATTACCGGCTATGGAGTGGACATCTGCGGCAAGCCCGCGCTTGCGGCAATATTAAAAAAGATCGTACGGCAGGCAAAGAATATCCGCTGGATAAGGTTTTTGTATTTACATCCTGACCGGGTAGGGGATGACTTATTGGATTTGATCAGGGTTGAACCGAAGCTCTGTAAATATATCGATCTGCCTATTCAGCACATCAATAACCGGATATTGAAATTAATGAACCGGCGCACCGGCAGGGCCGAGATCGAGAAGTTGATCAAGAAAATAAGAAGTGGGATTCCGGGTGTCGCCATCCGCACATCGGTGATAACGGGATTTCCGACTGAAACGGATAAAGAATTTAAGGAGCTTCTGGATTTTATAAAAGAGACGAAATTTGACCGGCTCGGCGCTTTTACTTATTCTGCCGAAGAAGGGACAGTAGCCTTTGATCTTAAACCGCAAGTCCCTGACCAGGTGAAGCGCGAAAGGTTTGATCGGATAATGAAGCTTCAGCAGGATGTTTCCGTTGAAAATAACCGTAAATTGTTAGGCAAGACCCTGGAAGTTTTGATAGACGAAAAAGGCGAGGGTTCATATCTGGGGCGCACCCAGTTTGACGCGCCGGAAGTCGACGGCATGGTCTATGTCAACTCTAAACTTAAGCTTAAGCCCGGAGATTTCGTAAAAGTAAAAATAACCGATACGCTCGAATACGACCTTGTAGGAGACGCCCGATGAATATCGCCAATAGATTGACCATGTTCAGAATACTGATCACGTTTGTATTTATGTTCTTTTTATTCTGCCACGGGTTGTGGTTTAAGGTATTAAGCCTCGTGCTCTTTATTGCTGCCGCGCTCTCGGATTTTCTCGACGGATTTATCGCGCAGAAGATGAACATGATCACCGACTTCGGCAGGCTGATGGACCCTATCGCGGATAAAATACTGGTCCTCGCGGCATTCGCGGCCTTTGTCCAAATGCAGCTCATCGATGCCTGGATGTTTGTGATCATTGTTTCGCGTGAGATATTAATTACATCGCTGCGTTTATTCGCTTTGAATAAAGGTAAAATTCTTTCCGCCACCCGCGCGGGAAAACATAAGACCGTATCCCAGATGTTGGTTATATTCCTGATCCTCGTGTTTATCGTCTCAAAGGAAGTGATGCTCGCCTATTTTACCTGGAACCCGGCATGGGAGAAGATATTCCAGCAGAGTATCTATGTTTTGATGCTTCTGACTGTGGCGCTTACGCTTTATTCCGGATTGTCATACCTTTGGGATAACCGCAAGATCATCACTCACTTATAATTCCGATGAAGATCAAAGAATCCGTCATTAAAACGCTGAGTACTTTTTTTGGCGTGGGATACCTGCCGTTTATGCCCGGGACATTCGCCAGCCTTGCCGGGCTTTTGATCTATTTTTTGATCAAGAATAACCCCACAGTTTTTATCTTAGTCACTATCTTGTTAACTGCTTTGGGTTTTTTAGTCTCGGGCGCTGCCGAAGGCTTGTTTAAGAAGAAAGATCCGAGTTATGTCGTCATTGACGAAGTTGCCGGGATGCTTTTAAGCCTTTTATTTATTCCTTATGATATTAAGTGGGTAATAGCCGCGTTTTTAATTTTCAGGATACTTGATACATTGAAGCCGTATCCTGCCGGGCAGATACAAGAAGTAAAAGGAAGTACGGGGATAATGCTCGATGATATTATTGCCGCGGTCTATACGAATATCTTGCTTCAGGTAGTGGTGAGAATACCTTCTTTTAGGGGTTCGTAGGTAGGGCCTGCCGAAGAGAGGGTGCTTTTGAATAAAGTTATTTTTCTTGCCGTAAATTCCTCGTGATCCGGATTAAAATTTTCCTGCCGTTTTTTTAATTCCTCAACTAAAATGTCGCGGTTAAGCGCGGAGCGCGTTCTTCCGATGGTGATGTGAGAGGAGAAGGCGCGGTCTTCTTTGGGGATGCCGAGTTTCTGGATTTTTTCTTCCAGCGCCTGGGCAATTTTTTTGGTCTCTTTGTCTCCGGTATCGATTCCTACCCAGATCACACGCAAGTTCTCTATTTTAGGAAATGCGCCTAGTTCATTGATGTTTATTTTGTAAGGGGGGTTTTCTTTGGCGACTTCATCTATGATGAGATTTATCATTTTCAGTTGTTCGTCGTTGATCTCACCGAGGAATTTGAGGGTAAGATGTATATTCTGCGGCTCGACCCATTTTACATCGGCGCCGGTCTTCTCGAGCTGACCTTGCAGCCGCGCTAATGCGTCTTTCGTTTCTTGAGGTAATTCAATGGCTATGAATGCTCTCATAGTTGCTCGCGGATATATCTTTCCCCTGCTTCGGGGTGCGTGCTCGTCAAATTTTCCTCGCCCGCACCCGCTCGCGGGGCCCCTCGATGCGCTCGCAATCGCGCCCCGCCAGTCGCTATAATTGTTTGAGTAGCAATTCTAGTGTTTTTAGAGCAGATTGCGTGCGAATCGCAGAGCGGCTACCGTGTAACTGCAAGCGCCTGCAGATAGTCTTCTTAGGAGTTGCTATGGCGATGTAAACTGTGCCGATTGGTTTGGTGGGGGTGGAGCCGGCGGGACCGGCGATACCGGTGACCCCGATACCAAAATCAGTTTTAGCTATTTTTCTTACGGATTGCGCCATTTTGGCGCAGACTTGCGCGGATACCGCGCCTTTATGTCCAATCAGATTGGCAGGTATGCCGAGAAGTTTTGTTTTAGCGGAGTTGCTGTAGGCGACAATGCCTAATAATAAGTAAGCAGAGCTGCCGGAGAGGCTGGAAAGCATTACGGAGAGGAGGCCGCCGGTACATGATTCTGCGACAGCAACGGTTTTGCGTTTCTTTAGCAGGGACAAATGTACTTGTTTCACAAGGTTTTGCATGATTTTATTCTATTATAAGGTCAAATTAGGCTCTTGACAAGCCAGGCTCTTGACAAGCCAAGATTTCGTGTTATATTGGTATCTGTTAATCTTCGGGGCAGGGTGAAATTCCCGACCGGCGGTTGCGCAGAAGCGCCCACCGGCGCTTACTTTAGCGCCGGGTGTTAAAGCCCGCGAGTTCCGGTATAAAACGGAACATGATCTGGTCACATTCCAGAGCCGATAGTTGCGCACAAGCGCACACCAATCCAACAAATTGGATTGGGTGACAGTCTAGATGATAGGAGATTAATATTCTATGACCCGAAGATTCTGTCTTCGGGTTTCTTTATTTGGAG
>JAPLLM010000028.1 GCA_026387555.1 Candidatus Omnitrophota bacterium
GGCACCACTCGATATTGTGGCAGAAGGTCATGTAGTATAGGTGGTATTTATGCGATACATTCAGATCGAACCCGATAAATTTATCTATAAACGTATCGCCTTTGATCAGGGCTAAGTTAAAGGCGACGATTTTATCTTTGTCATAAGTCACAAAGCATTTGGCTACTCCGGGCATATTCTTGAAGATCATCCGGAAAAATTCTGGAGTGAGGATCTCAAAGTTTACTTCCGAGTCATTGAAATTGTTCAGGTAGAGCCGGTATATCTCCGGCAAAATGTCGTCGATACTATCCCGGATTTCAGTGCGCAAAGTGACTTGAGAAGAAGAATTCCTGATCTTGCGCCTTAGGTCTTTGCGCGTGCTGGGCCCGAGTTTGGCGATATAATCATCAAGCGAGTTTGTTTTAATCTCAAGTATAGTATTGGGCAGGGTTTCGAGGCGGATAAACCGCTTGTTTTTCAGGTAGCCGTTAAGCGCCTTGTCTTTGTAGGATAAATTATTAAAGGCTATGGCGTTTACCTTATTTTTGCGCGAAAACCTGTAAAATTCGTTTAAGACCTTGCCAAAGGTTTTTTTAAAATCCAAACTTTCGGAAAAACCCATATAGAATTCTTCGGCTGTAGGGTTTCCCAGAAAAAGCACGCGCATCGAGAAAATATTCCTTTTCAGCCATTTTTGTATTAGTATGATAAACCTGTGTATCGGCGGGCCGATCAGTTTATCAAAAGAAAAATCCATGGTAAAGAAAGGGATAATGATCAGGGTCTTGTTGCCGGATTTGCCCAAAAGGTAGCCGAAGGAGAATTCTTTAAGGCGGGATTCTTCCAGTGTCTTGTGGTAGCCGTAGTCTTCGATGATGCCTTCTGCGAACAGGCTCTCCCAGTCGGAGCGCGCGATCTCTTTTATGGATTTGACTACGGAGAATTTTAATTCCGGTTTTGACTGCATTTGGTTAGAGTATAACAAAAAATGAGCGGCGCCACAATTAAAAGTTTATTCGCAGCGGTTTTGTGCTATAATTGAAAAACTATGGAGAATGATAATTCCAGGGATTTAAGTTTCTTTTTAAAGGGCGGGGATAAGGGGATACTCTTGATCCACGGCATCACCGGTACTCCGTCCGAGATGAATTATTTAGGTAAAGCCCTGAATAAGGCGGGCTTTACCGTTTTCTGCAATACCCTCCCCGGGCACTGCTCGACTTTAAATGAGCTTAAAAAAGTGACTTGGGAGCAGCTCGCCGAGGCTTGCGTAAAAGACCTGCGCACCCTTAAAAAACAATGCCGCCAGGTTTTCTGCGGAGGCTTGTCTATGGGCGCGCTTATGTCAGTGCATCTGGCCAAGTTATATCCGGACGAAATTAGCGGGATAGTAGCTTTAGCTCCGACTATATTTTATGACGGCTGGGCCTTGCATAAAGGAAAGACCCTGATGGAGATGGTCTGGCATATCCCGTTCTTACGCAATTCGATTAATATCCGCGAAGACTGGCCGTATGGTTTAAAAGACGAAAGGGCCCGGGCTTTTATCGAGAGGTTTTATAAAAAGGCCAAGGCTGGAGCGGAGGATAACGATAAAGTGCTTTTATTCGGTAGTCCGTTTTTTCCCTTAGCGAGTTTATACGAGCATCATCAGCTGACTAAAGTGGTCTTGAAAGAAATTCCGCAGGTAGATAAACCTATCCTTATAATCCACGCCCGCGAAGACGATATGACCAGCCCCAAAAACGCAGAGTACCTTTTTAAGAATATCGCTTCAAAAGATAAATCTCTTGTTATCCTCGAAGACAGCTACCATATGATCACCATCGACAAAGAAAAAGACAAGGTCGCCGCAGAAGTAATCAATTTCCTGAATAAAATAAATTAAAATATGGAATACGACGCGATAATAATTGGCGCAGGTATGGCAGGTCTGACTAGCGCCCTGAAGCTCACATCCGAAGGAAAGAAGATCATTCTTCTTGAGAGCCAGCCTGTCCCCGGAGGAGTGGGGACAAGTTTCAAACGCAAGGGATTTAAGTTCGAGGCCTCTCTGCATTTTGTGGATGCGCTTGCTCCCCAAGAAGAGGTTCGCGATTTTCTCGACGAGCAGGGCGTAAGCCAAAAGATAGAGTATATCGAGCTTAAAGAATTCGGCAGGGTGATCTACCCGGGGCATGATTTCGTGGTGGGCAATGATTTTGAAGCCCTGAAGATTCAGTTTAAAAAGGATTTTCCACTTGAGGCAAAAGGGGTCGATGGGATATTCTCCGATATCGCCGGATTCTCCGGAGATTTTGACCGTTTTATGGATTCCAAACTTCCGCTTTGGCTGAAACTTATACTCTCGCCGGTACTTTATTCCTCCATTATTACGACATCCTGTTTGACTGCGGAGCAGTTTATCGCAAAAAGGATCAAAGATAAAAAACTAGCCGCAATTTTAGGCACTATCTGGGGTTTTATGGGCTTACCGCCTAAAGAGCTGTCGGCTTTTTATTTTCTCATCGTACTGCGCGGTTGCTGGGGGAGGAAGACCGCTTATATTAAGGGCGGATTTAATAAGTTCTTTGAGGCTATGGTAGATAAAATCCGGGAGCGCGGTTCTTAAGTAAGATTTAATACCCGGGTGGCACAGATAATTACCGATAACGGTAAGCGCGTTAAAGGAATAATTACAGAGAAGGGCGAAGAGATAAAGGGTAAGGCAGTGATCTCTAACGCCAATTGTATTGATACGTTAAGCAAGCTTATTGACTCGCCGGACTTGCGGAATTATTACGCCGGAAAATTAGGGTCTATGCAAAAATCCGTCTCCGCATTTACTCTTTATCTTGGTTTAGATGTGCCGGCTAAGGAAGTAGGCATGGGGAATTCGCTCTTGTCCATAAATGCCGGCTATGACCATAGCGAGAATTATAATAATTCGCTTAACGGAAACTATAAATCTTCAAATTTTGCGCTGGTTGACCATTCTCAACTCGATAGCGGATTAGCTCCTTTGGGGAAAAGTACCATTTGTGTTATGGCTTTGGACAGTTATGCAAATTGGTCCGGACTTAGTCCGCAAGAGTATGTGCAAAAGAAGAAAGAGGCGGCTGATGCCATTTTGGCCCAAATTGAAAAATACTTGCCCGGAATAACTAAGCATATGGAAGTGATGGAAGCGGCAACACCTAAAACTATGGCAAGGTACGCAACTTTACCCGAAGGCGCGGTGTACGGACTGGCGCAGATAGTAGAGCAGTCAGGCATTAACCGCTTGAGCCAGAGTACTAAGGTCAAAGGCTTGTTTCTTTGCGGGGCTTGGACCCAGCCGGGTTGCGGGGTGCACGGTTGTTTTGTCTCCGGTATTGATGCCGCGGATATGGCGCTTAAGCAGCTAAAGAAATGAAGATAATCACCGGACGGTATAAAGGTAAGAATCTGGCCATGCCTAAAGGCATCCGGCCGACGCAAAATGTCGTGCGTAAAGCGATTTTTGATATTCTGGGAGATGTCAGTGGGTTCGCATTTTTGGAGCTTTTTGCAGGCACCGGGGCAGTAGGGTTTGAGGCGCTCTCTTTGGGCGCGGCAGAAGTGGCCCTAGTTGAGTCTAACCGGGGTTCAAGCGAAGCTATCCGTAAGAATATTGAAGCGCTGAAAGCCCAAAACTGCCGGCTCTATCCGCTGGAAGCTGATGAGGCTATCCGGGTTTTGCATAAGGAAAAGAAGCTTTTTGATGTTATATTCATGGACCCGCCTTATTATCAGGATTTGCCAAAAAAAACCTTGCAAAC
>JAPLLM010000125.1 GCA_026387555.1 Candidatus Omnitrophota bacterium
AAAAACTGGCTGTAATCCGGCTGGATCATGTGCTGCTGGAAATCCTCGCCGCAGGCATACGCCTCTTTAGATTCTTCTGATTGTTTCTTATTCTTAAAAGCCAGACCGGTAAATAAAAAAGACAAGAATCCCGTTACGCAGAGCACGATCAAGAATGCCGCGGGTGGGGTAATTAAATATTTAACAATTCCGTTCATATTAACCTTTAAGTTCTTTCAGTTTACGGGTATCGAGACTCTTATTATTTCTGTAAATACAGACCACGATGCCTCCCGCTACGACCATTATGACGACTTCGATGACAATCAAGGTAATAACCAACGCCTGCGCCAGGCCTTCGTTATGGGTCAGATAACCCGTTAAGATACTTAGGAGCGTGACTGCCTTGATCAAAAGCTCAAGCCCGATCAAGACGCGGATAAGATTAAAACTGGCGATGATATAATACGCGCCCATTACAAACAAGAGCATAATCGCTATATAAAAATACCAGAAAGTCTGCGCGCCTGCTAAATTCATTTCTTGGGCTCCTTGAATAAAATTACCACTCCGAAAACGCCGGCTAATATGATCAAAATCTGGCCCAGAAGGTCGACGTGGCGCATGTGCCATATGATATTGCGCGTATCCTGTTCGCTGGGTACCTGCGGTAGAGGAAAATCAAGCTTTGGTTTAAAAACTACCAGCAGTATACCGAAGATAATAAGAATAACCGGAAGATACCAGTATTTTCCCAACCTCTCTTTTCTGCGCTCTTCCAGTCTCTCGGCAGTAAGACGCTGGGTAAAACTGATAGTAGTGACAAAAATTACCGAGATAAGCCCGGCGCATACCGAGAGCTCAAAGGCCGCGGCCAGCGGGGAATTAAGCCTGAAGATGAGGATCGAGACTACGGCGCTTACCAGCGCCAGGCCCACGACAGAACGCACCAGGCGCGTAGTCAGAACCGTCCAGATCCCTGCCACAAGCAATAAAACCAATAATATTAAGTTTAACGCCATGAGATCACCAATGGAAATATCAGGCCGACAACCAGAGTAATGATCGCCAGCACTGCTTGAGAAACGATCAAACCCATACTCGACTCTTTAATATTCTCTAAACCTGACCTTAATTTACCGAAGAAAACCTTTCTCTGCATGGAAAGAAAATATGCCAAAGTAATGATGCTTGCCAGGAGGGCGAACGCAGCGTATCCGAAATTACCCGCCTGCCATAAAGCGATGATGATAATGAATTTGCTCCAAAAGCCCGATAGCGGAGGAATACCGGCGGTAGATAATAATCCGATCACCGATGTTATCCCGGTAACCGGCATTCTCTGGGTAAGCCCGCCCATCTTATCCATATCCGTGGTCCCTAATTCCTTTTCCACACTTGCGGCATTGACGAATAATAAAGACTTAAAAATAGCGTGATTGAATAAATGAAAGACAGCACCGATCAAGGCCAGCTTTGTCCCGCACCCGACACCCAAAATAATATAACCGATCTGGCTGATGCTGGAATACGCCAGCATCCGTTTGAAATCCGTCTGGGTCAGGGCGGCAACCGCCCCTATAATTATAGAAACTGCTCCGATGAACATAAGCAATGCCTGCACAGACGGGGTTAATCCGAAAACAGAAATAGCCAGGCGCATCAAAACATAGACGCCGGACACCTTAGTGACAATGCCGGCTAAGAGTATGGAAGCCGGAGCGGGTGCAGCGGAGTATGCGTCGGGAAGCCAACCGTGAAACGGCACCAACCCTGATTTAATAAATAAACCACAGAGAAATAATCCAATGCTCACGCGCACAAATAAGCTGTTCCCGGCTCCGGCAAGTCCGGCGCCGACAGCTTCAAAAGAAGTATTTCCGGTCAAAAGTAAGAGTAAGCTGATAGCCACCAGCATCATTACCGTGGCTATTGCCGAAAGGATCAAATATTTAAAAGCCCCTTCCAGCCCAAGCCTATCCTTGTTCATGGCGATCATTATATAGGAAGAGACTGCGGTGATTTCAATGAAGACGTAAAGGCTGAATACGTCGGTAACCAGGACTGTGGCGTTCATCCCGATCAATGAGACTAAAAGGAGATTTTTAAAATTGACCCTTTGATGCACATCCGATATCATTGCGCGGCTGGCTAAGAGGGAAATAAAAACCACTATGCCGATACAGAGCAGCATAACCAGAGTTATCACATCCACGGAATAACGGAATGAAAATAACAGATTCCACAACTCGAGTTTCGTATCCCAGAACCATACCGGGCGCGCTGCCACTAAATAAACCTGGGCCAGCGACAAAAACCCCAGCCAGACAAAGCTTAAATGCTGCATAAGCTTCTTAGGAAAGAGGTTTAAGATAATGATGCTGAAAAACGGGATCAAAACGAATAACGGGACCAATTTCTTCTCCTATTTTCTTAAAAAATATAAGACGGCAAACATCCCCACCAGCGCCCACGAAATATATACCGGATAATATCCGGTGTGCATCCGCCTTATCCCCTTCGAAACTCCGTAACTGACTCCGGGGACAAAACTATTATAGACCCAGTCTATGCCTTTATCCGCAGCCCATAGGATACGGGAGAACACATTCATTCCTTTTAGCCCGATCTCATAGGGGTCAAAGAATCTTTTCTGCGCTAAATCGTAAGTCTGCGATAAAACCGGGGCGTAACGGATATCATCCGCCGCCTTAAGCCCCTCTCCTTTTAACTTAGCCATAAAGATATGATGGATAAAAGCGCCCGCCAATACCAGAATAGTAATTAGGGTTAAGACAATATTTACGTGAAATCCTGCGTAGCTGTGCCCTTCTAACCTGGCGCCTAAAACAGGCTGGATAAAATGATTCAGGGGCAAGTAATTAAAGATACCGAAGATTACGCAGGTCAAAGCAATAACGATCATCGGAACGAGCAAGGATAGCGGGGCCTCTTTCACGGCCTTTAGCTCATTGCGCTCCTTACCGAAGAACGCGGCGTGCCCTAATTTTAAGAAAGATGCGGCAGTAAAGAACGAGCCGACCACTGCGGCAAGATAAAAGATCATCCCGCGCGAAAGCGCTGCATCATAAATAAGTTCCTTGGAAAAGAATCCGTTAAAAGGCGGCATACCGGAAATGGAAGCTGCGGTAATCAAAAAGCAGGCGCAAGTAATCGGCATCTTAAAGCGCAAACCGCCCAGAGAATGCAGATCAGTTGTCCCTGTTTGTTTTTCTACGGCGCCACCGGTAAGAAATAAACCTGATTTATATAAAGCATTATTGATCATATGAAAGAGCCCGCCGACGATACCCACGGGAACGCAAGTCCCGATGCCTAAGATCATGTAGCCGACCTGGCTGATAGCGTGATACGACAAGAGGCGCTTATAATCTTTCTGAACCAGAGCCATCATAACCGCGAGGATTATGGTAATTGCGCCGATCGCCATCAATAAAATGCTTATCCATGAACCGATAGCAAGCTTGAACATATCCAGCGATATACGAGTAAGGAAATAAATCCCCAGCAGTTTTTCCAGCGAAGCGGGCAAGAATGCCATAAAGGGAAGCGGGGCGTCGTCGGCAGCATCGGGAATCCAGCTGTGAAACGGCATGGATCCGGCTTTGGAAATTGCGCCGATCATCAGCATTATAAAAGCAAAACCTGCCATCGGCGTTAAGGCTAAATTTATTTTGGATATGGTAAGCGTCCCGGCCTGCATCCAGGTTAGCGCAATACCGATCATCATACACAAATCGGAGATGCCCACGATAATAAAGGCCTTGGTCGCGGTCTTAAACGCTCCGGGCCTGCCGATAGCGATAAACCCGAATAAAATTAAAAGCAATCCCTCCCAGAAAAATAATAAAAGCAGCAGGTTATCCGCTAAGACCGCTCCGTTAGCCATAGCAATACAGAGCAGGATATAGGCATAAAACTGATTCTGCAGGTTCTTCCCCTTCATGAAATTCAGAGAATATATTACGATCAAGAAAGCAAAGAACGCCGCGGATAACATTATAAAACCGCTGAATTGATAAAGCCTTAAAGCAAATTCGATTTTGCCCGCAAACCAGGGAAAACTATAAATTAGATTATTCCTGAATAACGCTATAGCCAAAGCCAGATTTATGCCGGCAACTAAAAAAGCTACCGTATGACGCGCCTTGCGCGGCAGTATAAACATCAAAGCCCCGAAGATTGCCGGTATTAATATAGGTAAGAGTAATACAGAAGGTTTCATCTTATTGTGCCTAACATTTGTAAGGTTGCTGCTTGGGCCAGGGCATCAGGCCACCAGATAAGTATACCGCCTAATAATGAGAGCGCGGCAAATACCGCAACCGTTGCCACCATCACAAACGAGCCCTCTTTAACTAATGCGGCCTTAGGCTCGCCCAGAAAGACCATATTGAATGTCCTGAATAAATACATAATAGTCATGAACGCGCCGACTAAAAATACCATGGAGATGATTATATGCCCGCTGGTTACAGCACCCGTCATGACCATAAATGTAGCAAAAAACCCTCCGAAAGGAGGAATACCCATTACTGAAAAAGAGCATAATAAAAACGCCATAGCCGTTACCGGCATAGTCTTGATCAGTCCGCCGAGTTTAGTTATGTCTTTAGTTTTGGTGTTTTGCTCTACAATGCCTGCGCAAAGGAATAACCCGGCCTTAGCTAAACCGTGCATAAGAATATACAATAACGCACCGGCTACTCCTATACTATTCCCGAATGAAAAGCCTAAAAATATAAAACCGATCTGGCTAATAGTGGAATACGCGATGATCCTTTTTAAGTCCGTTTCAATCAAAGCGGCACCCGCCGAGACCAGAGCGCTAATCCCGGCGATTACCGGCACAATCACCTGCCAGTTTATAGGTAAAGGAATGGTCGCCACAAAAATACGGGCAAAGACATAGACGCCGATCTTGACTAAGACTGCGGCGTGCAGTAATGCAGTGACCGGCGAGGGCGCCACACCTGCGTCAGGAAGCCAGGTATGAAACGGCAGAGTCGCCGACTTAGAAAGAATTCCGGCTAAAATCAGGGCAATAGTAAGGTTTGAAATGGGGTGAGTCTTGACTACTTCTTTAATCACTAATAAATCGAATGAGCCGGTCTCTTGAAAAAGCCGGATAAAACCAAGGAGCATAAGCAGGGCGCCGAAGACCGTGACTAAAAACGCCTTGTCCGCCCTCTCTACTACATATTTATCGCGGAAGAATCCGATCAAGCGCCAGCTGGTAATAGCGGTAATTTCCCAGAATAAATAAAGAAAGATCAGGTTTCCGGCAAAGACCAGTCCCATCATCCCGCCTAAAAACAGGACAACCATGGAATAATACTCATTTTGATTATGATAGTGGCTGATATAGCCGAAGGAATATACTACGATAAGGGTGCTGATAAACGATGAGACACAGGCGACGAATACTGCTAAGGCGTCGGCGGTAAAGATAAAATTGATCCCCAGTCCGAGTTCCCGGCCCAAGGTGACGGTTTTACCGCTTAATGCCGCGGGGATAAGGCTTAAAGAACAGAGCAACGGCACCAAACATAGGCCCAGCGCCAGGATATTCCTCAAGCGCAAAGAGATTTTCCCGGCCAACGGCAGGGTTAATGCCAGGAGGACCGGAACAAAGATTATCAGGGAAATGGTTGTTTGGCTGTTCATAGAAAATAAAAAAGCCTTCCAGTAGCATAACTAGAAGACTTCAATGTCTTACTAACTACTACTTTATATTTGCAAGTATTTTACCAGAGAACCCGTGGATGTCAAGCCCTTAAGTTTTGCGCGACCTGACGTCTTTGGCCAGAATTATCGCCTCGGCTATCTCGCGCATGGACTTACGCGAGTCCATCCCCTGCTTCTGGATGAGGCGGTAAGCCTCCGAAGGCAGAATATTAGCTTCCTGGGCCAGGATATCCTTGGCCCGCTCAATAAGCTTACGGGTAGTCAGGGCTTCTTCGGCGCTGCGCGCCCTTAAATCCAGCTCTGCGTTCTCAATAGCCATGGCTGCCTGATTGGCTAATGCCGTCAAAAGGTCCTGCTCATGTTTGGAGAAAGCATGCTTTTTAGAAGTATAGCAATTAAGGACGCCGATCACTCTTCCTTTGACCACCAGAGGCACGCTCGCCAGAGAAAAAAGCTTTTCTTTACGGGCTATATCCTGATTTAGATAGCGCGCATCCTCTTTCACATCCAGAATATACAGCGCCTTACTTTCCTTAGCTACTATCCCGGCTATGCCTTCGCCCAGCCGGACATTAGGCTTTTTGTTGTAGGCTTCCGAAATAGACTGGGTCGCCCGCACCACCAATTCTTTTTTATTCGGGTCAAGTAGCATAAGCGAAGAGATCTTCGAATTCATGATCTCCGCAGTTACCTGGACAATAAGGCGCAAAAGCTCTTCCAAATAAAGGCCTGAAGTTATAAGATTAGCCACCTTGGATAAAGCTTCTATCTGTTTGACGTAAACCTGAAAATTCTCTTTCTTCTTGGCCATTTAAATCCCTTTCAAGAATAAACGCATCCGGCTTAACGCCTCTTTTAAATTTTCCAGGCTCGAAGCATAGGATATACGGATATAATCGTCGTAGTCTTTACCGAAAGCAGTCCCCGGAACAACCGCTACTTTCTGCTTTTGCAGAAGTTCCTTAGAAAACTGCATTGATTTCATCCCTATTTTCTTTAATGAAGGGAAGGCATAAAAAGCACCCTCCGGCTTAGAGCAAATAAGGCCCAGGTCATTAAGCCCGCTTACCACCAACTCTCTCCTTCTTTTATATTCCCGCTTCATCTCTTCCACGGATTTTCTACCGCTTATCAGCGCTTCGCATGCCGCCATCTGGGATGTGATGGGAACACACATTATGGTATATTGGTGGATTTTGGTCATTGCCCCGATTATTTCTTTGGGGCCACAGGCAAAACCTACCCTCCAACCTGTCATAGCATAACTTTTAGAAAATCCGTCCAGATAAACGGTATTATTCTTTGCGCCCGGAAGGGTTGCAAAAGGCGTATGATCAAAATCATAAGTCAGGTCTCCGTAGACCTCATCGACTATACAGAGAACTTTATGTTTAAGCAAAATTTTATTGAATTCGCTTAATTCTTTCCTGGTATAAGATACACCCGTAGGGTTCGTAGGATAATTTAAGATTATCGCCTTAGGCTTCTTCTCCAGATATTTTTTCAAAGTCTTGGGGGTAAGCTTAAATCCGTCCGGACGGGTATCGATATATACGGGCACGCCGCCGGCTAATTCCGTGACCGGACCGTAAGAAACATAGCTGGGTATCGGGATTAAAACTTTATCGCCCGGATTAATGATTGCGCGTAAAGTCAGATCCAGGCCTTCGCTCACCCCCACTGTGATCAACATTTCATCGTCGGGAGACTACTTAAGTCCGAAACGGTTCTCTAAATACCGGGATAACCCCAGGCGTAGTTTATAGAGCCCCTTATTAGAGGTATAGGATGTAAATCCTTGCTCCAGAGAATAAATGCCCGCCTCGCGTATGGGCCAGGGGGTGACAAAGTCCGGCTCACCCACACCCAGGGAGATGACGTCTTTCATCCCCAGCACGAGGTCAAAGAAAGCCCGGATACCGCTGGGCTGCATATTATCGACTTTTTTAGAAACTAATTCTTTCATTTTAATACGATATTGCTATCCTCTTATTTTCCTCTTTATGCCTTAAAATCACTCCGTCTTCCTTGTATTTCTTAAGCATGAAATGCGTGGCTGTCCCGCGCACGTTTTCCAAGCAAGAAAGTTTCTCCGCCACAAAACTGGAGACCGTCTGCAAATTCTTCCCTTCCACAACCACCAGTAGATCATAAGTCCCGGAGATAAGATAACAGCTGGTGACTTCGGGAAAAGAATAGATCCTTTCGGCTATGCGCTCAAATCCCAGATCCTTCTGCGGGATGATATTGACTTCGATGAGCGCGCGCACCGTCGGCTCCTCCTGTTTCAAAATATCCTTATTTATCACGGTCTTGTATTTTAAGATAACCCCTTCTTTTTCGAATTTTTTGATCGCCTCTTTTATCGCCGCGGGCTTTTTCCTAAGCATCTTAGCGATCTCTTCCGGGGTGATCCGGCTATCCTTTTCTAATACCTCGAGTATTTCGTCCATTTAAGCCCCTCCTTTATTTAACTTCTGATTTATTACGTCGCTTAAATAAGCGGCGGTAAAAGGCTTAGTGATGTAATCGTCCGCTCCGGCAGATAAAGCCTGGCGGATACTCTCATCGTCGCCTAAACCGGTGACCATGATCACCTTGATCTTTTTATCGATCTCCTTGATTTTGGCTAAAATATCGATCCCGGACTCGCTCCCCAGCCTCAGGTCCAATAGCGCAAGCTGCGGGCTTTCTTTTTTAGCCAGCGTCAGCGCGTCCGCGCCGTTTGAAGCTGTAAAAACGGTAAAATTTCGCTTCGTGAGGAAACTCTTGGTCACGCTGCAGATCTCTTCCTCATCATCCACCACTAAAATCCTGAGGGCATCCATAGATTTAAATAATACCATATTTAGGCGGGCGTTGCAATGGGATATAGCTGGAGGAGTTTAAAGCTGTTCCGGATGATGCTTTACTACCTTAGCCTCGACCATGTAGATCACATCCTCGGCAATATTGGTGGTATGGTCGCAGATGCGTTCCAGATGACGGGCGATCAACAGTAAAGGGACAGCGCGGTCCGCAGTCCTTGCGTCTTTAGCCATATAATCATTGATCAATTCGTCCTGGACTAAATTGCGCAATTTATCTGCCTCGGAGTCAGTAAGCACTACTTTTCTCGCCAACCCCACGTCTTTGTTTACAAACGCATCGATGGCGTCGCGCACCATATTCTGGGCAATAGTCGATAATTTCGGGATGTCGATCAGCGGTTTAAGCAGGGGCTTATCCACCAAGGCTAAGACGCGCTGGCAGATATCCACGGCCAGATCAGCGATGCGCTCCAATTCGGCGTTGACCTTCATCCCGGTGGTAATAAAACGCAGGTCTCCGGCCATAGGCTGGTGCCGGGCGATCAAGTCTATGCAGCGCTCGTCTATGACCAGTTCTAATTCATCGATTTTCGTATCGGAAGAAATGACTTCCTGCGCTTGAGCCTTATCGCGGTTCTTCAGCGCTTCGATTGACTTAAAAATCGCTTCCTGCGCTAAAATACCCATCCGAAGGACATCTTTATGCAGCTCTCTCAATTCTTCGTCAAAATGCCTCTCCATTATCCATACCTCCGATTTTTATTTAATTTACTTGTCTGAAAAAT
This sequence comes from Candidatus Omnitrophota bacterium, assembly GCA_026387555.1. Classification (GTDB taxonomy): domain Bacteria; phylum Omnitrophota; class Gorgyraeia; order Gygaellales; family Profunditerraquicolaceae; genus JAPLLM01. The sequence continues at coordinate 9,284 of JAPLLM010000125.1, forward strand.
CGCCCTGAGTCCCGCTTTTAGGGACGAAGGGCCTTACCCATATCTACCTGTAATATAATCTTCGGTTCGTTTATCTTTCGGACGGGTAAAGACGTCGTCCGTCTTGCCGAATTCGATTAATTCGCCTAAAAGCATAAAACCCGTATCGTCCGACACGCGCGCAGCCTGCTGCATATTATGCGTGACTATTATTATAGTATATTTATCCTTTAGTTCACGCATTAATTCCTCTATTCTGGCGGTCGCCTGCGGGTCGAGCGTAGAGCACGGCTCATCCATTAAAACGATATCACTCTTGACGGCGATAAGCCTTGCGATACAGAGCCGCTGTTTCTGTTCAAGCGAAAGCCCCAACGCGGGTTTCTGCAATTTGTCTTTCAAATCATCCCAGAGAAGCACTGCTTTTAAGCTCTCTTCCGCTATCCGCTCAAGGTAATCCCGCTTAAGGCTCTCGCCGTGAACGCGCTCGCCAAAAACCACATTTTCAAAGATCGAGAGCGGAAAAGGGTTGGGCCGCTGAAAGACCATACCTACCTTTTTACGCAGGCTTACCAAATCCGTGTCGTTGGCCAGAATATTCTCTCTATCTATTAATATCTCGCCTTCCGTGCGCACACCTTCGATCAAATCATTCATCCGGTTAAACGCGCGCAGCATGGTAGATTTGCCGCAACCCGAAGGCCCGATGATTGCTGTGATCTTCTTCTCGACAAATGAGGCGTTCACATTTATCAAGGCATGAAAATCGCCATACCAGAGGTTAAGGTTATTTACTTCTATTTTAGCCATTATCCGAATTTCCCGCTGATATACCCCTCTGTGCGATGATCAGAGGGCGCCGTAAACATCTTATCCGTAATATCAAGCTCGATCAATTCTCCGCTTAAAAAGAACGCGGTCCTGTCTCCAACGCGGGCGGCCTGCTTGACATTATTAGTCACCAAGACTATGGTGTAGTTAACTTTCAGTTTGAGCATCGCGTCTTCCACCTTCGCGGTTGAAATCGGGTCAAGCCCGGAACACGGCTCGTCAAACAAAATCACCTCCGGTTCTACTGCCAGCGTGCGGGCGATGCAAAGCCGTTGCTGCTGTCCGCCGGACAACTTAAAAGCTGATGCCCCCAGCCTGTCTTTTACTTCATCCCAGAGATACGCCTCTTTAAGTGATTTCTCGACTATATCAGAAGTAGCGGTCTTGCTCTTAAGGCCATGCATCTTGACCCCATACGCCACATTATCAAATATCGAAAGCGGCAGCGGCAAAGGCAAGGCAAATACCGTTCCCACCCTTTTACGCAAACTCTCCACATCCAATTCTAAGATTTTTCTTCCGTCGAGCTCTACCTCGCCGGACATCTTAAAATTCGGATGCAGTTCATTCATACGGTTAAGCATGCGTAAAAACGTCGTCTTTCCACTGTTCGCCGGCCCGATAACGCTCAAGATCTCGTTACGCATTATCTTCATGCTCACGCCTTTTAATGCCTGGACCCCGCCAAACCAGATATTTAAATCATCAATATTAAATTTTACCATTTTTTCTTTTTCCTGAACTTATAGCGGATAATGACTGCGGTCAGATTCATAAACAAGACCAGAGAAAGCAATACAAGCGCGGTTCCATAACGGACTTTTTCATCCACATTAGGCACCTGCGTGGAAATTACATATAGATGATACGGCAGCGCCATTGCCTGGTCAAATATGGATTTCGGCAGTTGTGGAAGATAAAAAGCTGCCACCGTAAATAATATGGGTGCCGTCTCTCCTGCCGCGCGGCCGATCCCGAGGATTGTCCCGGTGATGATACCGGGTATAGCGTTCGGTAAGACAATATGCCTGATAGTCTGCCATTTGCTTGCCCCGAGTGATAAACTAACTTCTCTAAACGATTGCGGCACGCTCTCCAGCGCCTCGCGAGAAGTGGTGATGATTATGGGCAAGATCATAATACCTAAGGTAAGCGAACCGGATAAAATGGATGCACCAAACTTAAAGAATACCACAAATAGAGCCAACCCGAAGAGCCCATAAACTACAGAAGGGACTCCTGCGAGATTTACAATAGAGAGCTTTATCATGCGGTTAAGTAAATTCTCTTTTGCGTACTCACTTAAATATATGGCCGCCAGAAGCCCGATAGGCAAGGCAAAGATGATCGCGCCCAGCACTAAATAAACCGTTCCGACTATCGCCGGGAATATTCCTCCTGCGCGCATCCCCTGGCGCGGTATGTCGGATAAAAACTGCCAGTTTATCGCCGGAAGTCCCTTGACCACTATGATCACGACTACCATTCCGACAGGGACTACGATCAAAAGGGTAGCTAAAAACAAAAAGAAGAAAGCGATCTTCTGGTTACGCTTGGGGTTCCTCATATCTTTTTTGTTTCCCGGTGCAGAAAAAGATCCGCTGTTACGTTAATGGCAAAACTTATCACAAACAAGACTATTCCTATGGCGAAAAGCGCAAAATAATGTTCGCTCCCCACTACTGCTTCTCCCATCTCTGCTGCCACTGTCGCGGTAAGTGTGCGCACAGGTTGCAATATGGTAGAAGGGATTACCGCGGCATTACCGGTGATCATCATCACTGCCATAGTCTCTCCGATTACTCTACCGATACCCAGCATCACCGCGGCGAATATCCCGCTGGAAGCTGCGGGGAGCATCACCCGCCAGATAGTCTGCCAATGCGTAGCGCCCATTGCCAGCGCCCCTTCTTTGTATGATCTTGGGACAGAATAAAGAGCATCCTCGGCGATAGAAACAATCGTCGGCATAGCCATAAAGGCAAGCATTACGGAGCCGGCTAAAGCAGTAAGCCCGGTCGGAAGGTTAAAGATGTGCTTTATCCAAGGCACAATAGTGATCATGCCGATAAAACCTAAGACGACACTCGGTATAGCGGCCAACAATTCTATCCCGCCCTTAAGCGTCTCCTTGACTTTCCCCGGGGCAATCTCCGAAATGTAGAGCGCGCAGGCGACCCCTATCGGAATAGAGATGGCGGCCGCGCCTATCGTAACCACCAGCGAGCCTAATATTAACGGTAAAATCCCTAATTGCGGGGGTTCGGATATCGGATACCAGCTTTTTCCGGCAAGGAATTGAAGAGGGTTTACGAATTTAAAAAGCGCTAACCCCTCTTTAAGAAGAAACAAAAAAATGAGAATGACAAAAAAGATAGAAGCCAGCCCGCTGATCAGGACTAGCTTCTCAATGATAAACTCTTTGAATTTGCGCACGATTAATTTTTATTTTACGGGAACGAAATCAGTTTTTAAAACTATCTCCTGCCCATCCTTAGAGAGCGTGAAATCCACGAATTTCTTAACCAGGCCCTGCGGCTCTCCGTTGGTGTATAGAAAGAGCGGCCGGGAGATAGGATATTTTCTGTTTACAACATTTTCAATAGTCGGAACTTCATAAGGGGATTTCTCATCTTTGGCCACATGCACCGCTTTTTGTTTAGGCGAAATATACCCCATACCGTAATAGCCTATCGCCGAAGGGTTATTCGCAACTTCGTCGGCTATAGCCTGCGAAGAAGGAAGCATAAGCGCGCCGGGGGCAAATTCCTCTTTAGAGTTAGAGTCCATATTCCTTAAGACGTGCTCCTTGAAATACACGTGCGTTCCGGAATTTACTTCGCGAGAAAGCAGGGTGATTTTTGCATCCGCTCCGCCAACATCTTTCCAATTGGTGATCTTTCCTGTAAATATTTTGGCGAGCTGGTCGATGGTCAATTTATCCACCGGATTTTTTGGATTAACCACTACTGCCAACCCGTCAAGCGCGACTTTTATTTCTTTAGGATTGATCCCTTTTTGCCGGGCAAGGCCGATTTCTTTATCCTTGATGCTTCTTGAAGCCATGGCAACATCGCAAGTTGCGCTGATCAGGCTCGAGAAGCCTGTCCCCGATCCGCCTCCGGTAACCGCCACAAAATCTCCGGCGTTCTTCTCCATATACTTCTCTGCCCAGGCTTGGCCGAGATTGACCATGGTATCAGAGCCTTTAACCTGGATTGAGTTCGCCTTTGCGCCATATGCCAGGCCGAAAAACATTACCGCGATTACAGTGATTAACGATTTTTTTAACATTTAGCTGCTCCTTATTAAATATATTACCTTTATATTGTTGTTTTTAGGTTAACGCAATGTAAAATCCGTGTAAAATCTAGAAAGATAGTTTCAGCTTAGTACCCAACACATTAGCATTCGTCCAGGTGCTGCCCGTACTGATATAATTCTTGGTGCTCTGGAGCATGTAATAAATCTCCCCTTTCAGGTTTTTTGTTATCAAAAAGCTTAAACCGCCAAAAATCCGGTTCTGATTTAAATCTGTGCCGTTAAACCTGACAAATATTTCATCGGCCAGATACGGCTGTATTTCCTTTTTGGTGAATTTCCAGGGGAACTTCATGGTGATCTTGTTACGGTACCTGCCGGAGTCCACCTGATTATAATCATAGGTGCGGTATTCAAAACGGTTGCGCGAATCAAACTTGAAACCCGCCAGATCCCAAAATAAAGTAGCCAAAAGATACGGCTCATTTTCCACCCTGAATGAATTATTCTTTTTTTCTTTTACATAGCGGTAGCCGAGCCCGACATTCAAGTGTTTATTGACGTCGTAGACATACCCTACGTCATAATGCTCATAATAAAAATCACTGGCGTTGTCTCCCCAGCGGAATTCTTGCTCGAATACCAGCTTAGAAGTTTTATTAAGCTTCATCTCCTCGATATCGGTATTCCAGACCTGAAAATCATGGTTATCAAAAGCAAAGACCGGTTTGATTACCGCCAAAACAGCAATTAGCATCAAGAAATATAACCTTCTCATCTTCTCTCCTTTTAAATATATCGTTTATCCATTTGTTCAGAATACAAAATACGCTTAGCTCTAACAACCCTTCACCTCCTTTCTTTAGTTTCTGAAAGGAGTATAAAACAGGTGGGTTAAATACGCTTGTAGACGAAGTAAAATGTGAGTTAAGTATTTAGAGGTGGTTAACGCGAGATATTGAGGACTTTGTAGCGTAATGTTCCGGCGGGTATCTTTATTTCAGCTATCTCCCCGGCCTTGCGGTTTAAGAGTCCGCTGCCTACGGGAGAGGTTACGGAGATTTTATTCTGGGAGTAGTCTGCTTCTGCTTCAGCGACGAGCATATATTCCAATTCTTCTTCTGAATCCAAGTCTTTGAGTTTAACCGTGGCTCCGATCAGGACTTCATCGGAGGACATATTCTCATCATCAAGTATCCTTGCCCCGGCAAGTTTCGCTGCCAACTCGGATATTCTTTTCTCATTCATGCCCTGGGCGTCTTTTGCCGCGTCGTAATCCGCGTTCTCCGAGATGTCTCCGTGCTCGCGCGCCTTGCCGATAGCTTTGGATATCTCGCGGCGTTTAGTTGTTTTCAGATACTCGAGTTCTTCTACGAGTTTTTGATGGCCTTTTTTGGTCAGATAAATCTCATTCATATTAATCCTTGGGAAGTATAAAAGAGAGCTTCGAGCCGAGTCCTTCAGTGCTCTCCACGCCAATGGTTCCTTCGTGCAACTCGATTATATGTTTTACAATAGACAGGCCTAGGCCGGTTCCGCCGAGTTCTCGCGACCTGGCTTTATCTACGCGATAAAATCTCTCAAAAATACGCGGAATATCTTTTTCCGGTATCCCCTGGCCGGAGTCTTCGACAACTACCTTTATTTTGCGGCCTAAATCTTCGCTATAGATACGTATCTTGCCTTTTTCTTTGTTGAATTTTATGGCGTTATCGATAAGGTTAATGATTACCTGTTCTAATTTTGATTTGTCAGCCTTAATAGCATCATTCTCCGCTAAAACATTATCTACCTTGATACCTTTCTTTTTGATCTGCGACCTAAAACCCAGTATAACTACATCAAAAACATTCTTTAAATCGACTCTTTCGAATTTCAAAGCCATTTCTTTAGATTCGATATGCGACAACTCCAAGAGGTCGTTGATAAGGTTATTCAACCTATCGGTATGATCCTGAATGATGTTTAGAAAATTCCGGCTCTCTTCTTTATCCTCTAACGCTCCTTCCAGGAGAGTCTCCACAAATCCTTTTATAGAGGTAAGCGGGGTCTTTAGCTCATGCGAGACATTGGCTACAAAATCCGAGCGCACCCTTTCCAGTTTCCTTATCTCGGTTATGTCATGGATAACCAGAAGGCAGCCGCTAACGCGGGCATCCTCAAAGATCGGAGTAGCGTTTACTTGGAATACCCGCTGCACCGGCCAGGATAAACTTAACTCTTCCGATATAGCAGCCTTATTCTCCAAAACTCCGTTGATTACTTCAGCTAACTCGTTATTGCGTATTGCTTCCAAAAATAATTTACCCTCGGCCTGAACCTTCTTAACGCTAAATGTGTTTTCAATACTGGGATTTATCGAAATGATACGCGTATCCTTATCCACGGCAATCACGCCTTCAACCATGCTCGCTAAGATCGCCTGAATAGCGTTATTCTGCCTCTCTAAAACAGCTATCTTCCCGCCTAAAAGCCCCAGCGCTTTTTCCAGCTCTTTTATCTTATCTTTGCCTGCTGAAAACATTACTCTTCCGTCTCGAATCTATATCCGTAGCCCTTGACTGTGATGATATATTTAGCGCAAGCCTTCAATTTTTTACGGAGTGTCTGGACATGTACATCCACTGTTCGTGTCTGAATTTCAATAGCGTGATCAAAACCCCAAATAGTATCCAGCAAATAATCGCGTGAAAGAACCCTCCCTTTCGCCTGGATCAAGGTTTTTAATAGTTCAAATTCTTTTGCGGTTAAAACCACCGGCTTATCCTTAACCATTACCGCTATTTTGGAGAAATCTATCCCCAGATCACCGATTTTTAATACCTCGGGCATTTTTTCTTTATCTTTGGCCCTGCGTGTAACCGCTTTAATGCGCGCGATAAGCTCTCGCGGGCTGAAAGGTTTGGTCACGTAATCGTCCGCGCCCAATTCAAGGCCGACGATCTTATCCGACTCCCGCGACTTAGCGGTGAGCATTATTATAGGGATCCCCGAAGTCGTCCGCTCCTTCTTTAGCTCTTTGCAGACTTCCAAACCGTCCACACCGGGAAGCATAAGGTCAAGAAGGATTAAGTCCGGATGCTCGCGCACAGCCAGATCAAGCGCATCCTCTCCGTCGCGGGCGATAGAAGTCTCTCATTTATTCTTCCCCTTGCAGACATTGACGCAGACGCCGCAGATAAATTGCTCGACCATCTTGCGCCGGTTAAATTCCCTTAATTTCTCCAGGCAGCGGACCGGGTCAAAATCTTTGATTTCTTCCCTGATCGCCCCCGCAGGACACATTTTAACACAAATTTGGCAGGGCGCGCATTCTTCTTTTCCCGGTTTATCCGCTTTTAAAGGTATATTGGTTAATATTGTGACCAGGCGCAGCTGGCTTCCGAAATCTCTGTTTACCAAAAGATTATTTCTTCCTATCCATCCAAGTCCAGCCATAACCCCCAATCTTTTATGCGAGACATGCCCTGACTGCTTCTCCCAGTCGATGATCTGCGAGCTAGGGATAGGAATAGCAAAATAACCTTTTTTCTGGATCAGGTTAGCAAGCTTAAGCGCTATCTGGTCTAATAATAAATTGACCATACGGTAATGATACGAATACAGGCGGGTAGGCGCGTCGACTACCTCGCTAAGGATGCTCGGAGATAACCGGGCCCCGACACATATCGCTTTATCGCAATTTGCCAGCGTTTCCTTTTTAAGCAGAAAGGCGTCTTTGATAGCGCTGATATCCGCGACGCCAAAAAGATCCGCGCCCTGGTCCAAAGAGAATTTTTTTAATTTTGAATAACAGTCGATTTTAGGCGCCATTTATCTTTCTTAAATAAACCATCAGAATTGAAATCGCCGCCGGAGTCACTCCGGAGATGCGCGAGGCCTGGCCCAGATTAAGCGGTTTAAATTTAGCCAGCTTCTCCTTTATCTCACGCGACAAACCGTTAATGCCGGAGTAATCCATCTCTGCGGGAAGTTTTATCCTCTCCAGATTCTTAAAGCGTTCCACATCCTTAAACTGTCTCTGAATAAACCCGCTATATTTTACCTCGATTTCCACCCCCGCGCGAACATTTTCAGGAATACTTAAGCTTACCCCGTATACACTCTCCAAGTCATTGAGGCTAACTTCCGGCCGCTTTAACAACTCTTCCAAGGTCATAGCCTTCTTTAATTTATCCGAGGCCTTCAGGCGAGTATCTTTTAAAAACTTAATCCCTTTTTCAAGATTATGTATTTTATTCTTAACGATTTCGTATTCCTTTTTATCAAGCAACCCCAGATCATAACCTATTTTACCTAAACGCGTATCCGCATTATCCTCGCGCAGAATTAGGCGGTACTCCACGCGGGAAGTAAACATGCGGTACGGTTCGTTCGTCCCCTTAGTGGTCAGGTCATCGATCAAAACCCCGATATAGCTTGAGGCGCGGTCTAAAACCAACGGCTCTTTTTCTTGCACGCGCAGGGCGGCGTTTATCCCGGCAATCAAACCCTGGGCAGCGGCTTCTTCATATCCCGTGGTTCCGTTGATCTGTCCGGCATTATAAAGGTTTTTAACCAATTTAGTTTCTAATGTCGGATAAATTTGTGTCGGCTCCACCACATCATGCTCTATGCCGTAGCCGAAACGCATGATTTTTGCCTCCTCTAATCCCTCGATAGAATGGATCAAACCCGTCTGCGCATCTTCGGGCAGGCTTGTGGATATCCCGTTAGGGTAAATCTCATCCGTGTCAAACCCTTGCGGCTCTAAAAATATTTGGTGGCGCTCCTTATCCGCAAATTTTACGATTTTGTCTTCAATGGAAGGACAATAACGCACTCCGGTAGATTTGATTTTACCGGTATAGAGCGGAGAGCGGTCTAAATTATCGCGGATGATCTGATGCGTTTTAAGGTTGGTATAAGTAATATAGCAAGGAGTCTGACGAGGCTTAAATTCTTTAGTCGAAAACGAAAATGGCTTTGGCGGTTCATCGCCGTATTGGGCTTTGGTCTTAGAAAAATTAATCGTCCTTCTATCCAAGCGCGGGCAGGTCCCGGTTTTAAAGCGTAAAATATTAAAACCTAATTTTCTTAGATTATCCCCGAGGCCGACTGCTGCCGGCTCGTTTAATCTGCCGCCGCTGGTATGCTTTAACCCGATATGGATCAACCCGTCTAAAAAAGTACCGGTAGCAACGACTGCTGCTTTGGCGTGTATCTCTTCTTTATCCGTAACTACACCCGCAACCCGTCCATCATCGACGATCAATCTTATAGCCTGGGCTTCTTTAATTTCAAGGTTCTTAAGGCCTGCTGTCAACTCGGTCATGTATCGATTGTATTGATACATGTCGATCTGCGCGCGCGATGATTGCACTGCTGCCCCTTTTGAAGCGTTTAAGATCCTGAATTGTATGCCGCAGACGTCAGCTGCCCTTCCCATTCGCCCGCCTAAGGCATCGATCTCTTTAACGAGTTGGCCTTTACCTACCCCGCCGATAGCCGGATTGCAGCTCATTGTACCTATGGTACCCTTATTTAAGGTAAGCATAAGGACAGAACAACCCATACGGCTGGCCGCACAGGCAGCTTCAATTCCGGCATGTCCGGCACCAATGACTATTACGTCTTTCATAGTGGAGTTTTTGATTATTTTCGGTAAACTGTGCGCTTATTGCGCAAGCTTGACTAAAAGCGGCATGATCTCCCGGCCGAGGATCTCGCCGATGGAGCCGAGCTTAGCGGCTTTTTCGGAAAAACTCATTGAGCCGTCGGGCGTTATGGAGCCGCCCGAAACTAAAATCGGCACAGGATCAGCGGAGTGGGCTTTGATGGCGCAGACCGTAGAGTGGTCTGCGGTGACCGCGACTATAGTATTCTGGATATCTAGTGCGGGGATAAGATTTGCGAAAAAATATTTATCGATTGCCTCAATGATATCTTTCTTTAATTTATAATCTCCGTCATGCGCCGGCTCATCCGGGCCTTTTATGTGGACGTAGATTGCGTCAAATTTCTTGATCGATTCCAGCGCTACCTTCGCCCAAACAGGATAATCCACATCCAGGTGCCCGCTTGACTCTGGGATATCGATGATATCTATGCCGGTCAATAAGGCGATGCCTTTTTCTACCGGCATCTGCACGAAAGAGCCGAATTTTAAATTAAACAAACTCTGCATGGGCGGGAATTTAGGAAGATGATCCCCGGCGTCGCGCGAAAGGATCACGTTTCCCGGCATTTTGTTTTCCGCAACGCGCCTGATATTAACTGCCGCCTCATTTAAAACTTTATTTGATTTCTTAGTGAATTCGTTTAACAACTCTGCCGCGGCTTTAGCTTCAGGCGAATTCTCATATCCGGGCATAGGAATGGATGTCGCCACAAAGTTCTCAAACTTCTCTTTAGCTACTCCGAAGACACCCTCGCGGTCATAAGCCGGGTCGGTATTAGTGATCCATCCGGATAATTTAGAGCGTATCCCGCGGATGACTAAGATACCGCGATGTCCTATGGTATTCTTAAACTCGAAAGTCCCTCCGGACAATGTCATCTTGGAATTTATTTCTTTAGAGAGCGCCGTGGCTTCTTCCGTAGTAAGATTTCTTCCTACGCGACGGTCTTTAATCGTAACTCCGTCCTCGGCAACCGTGGCAAAATTGACGCGAAAAGCCACATCGCCGTCATTGACTTTTAGCCCTTCGGCAAAAGACTCCAGCGGCCCGCGCCCGGTGTAATATTTGTGCGCGTCATATCCTAACAAACTGATAACCGCGATATCCGATTCAGGAGCAATACCGCGGGCAACCGGATAAACCAAACCGGTTATTCCTTTCTGGGCCAAGCGGTCCATATTAGGAGTAATTGCGGCCTCCAAAGGAGTCTTATCGCCTAAGTCTTTTATAGGCAGATCGCCTAAGCCATCAAGAACTACATATATTATCTTTTTCATTTTAGCACTTCGAAAAACCGCAGGCGTGACATTTCTGGCAGCCTTCTTCGTGGCGTAAAGCTCCCCCGCAGTCAGGGCATACTCCGACGATATCCCCATGATCATCCAGGTCTTCGACGGACAGATGCACATCTTCGGAAGAGTGCTTCATCGGTATAGCCTGAACTTCGGCCGCTAGTTTCACCTGGGCATTCACCAGCCTTCTCTCCACAACCCGGGCAATAGCGTCGGCGCAAGAGAATATTCTCTGGCCCTTCTCCCAAGAAGGCGAGGGGCAGCGGATATTGCGCAGCTGTTCGATTATCGCTTTGACGTCGATTCCGGAGCGAAAACCCAAAGAGACCAGACGGCCCACCGCCTCAAGCTGCGACGCGGCGCACCCGCCGGCCTTGCCCATCTGGGTAAATAACTCAAAGGGCCTTCCTTCTTCATCGACGTTGATAGTAACATATAGATTACCGCAGCCGGTGGCTACTTTCGTAGTCGTTCCAATGATCACTTCCGGACGCGGGCGCGGGGCAATCTCTCTTTTAGACGGAACAGCTGCCTCTTTTACTTCCTGTTTCTGGCCCGCAGTAGGTTTACCCACATTTAAAACCTGCTCTTCGCGGCTCTTATCGCGGTAAATGGTAAGCCCTTTGCATCCTAATTCATAAGCTAAAACATAAGACTTCCTCACATCCTCGATACTCGCGTCATGCGGAAAATTAATGGTCTTGGAAGTAGCGTTGTGCACATATTTCTGGAACGCCGCCTGCATGCGCACGTGCCATTCGGGAGAAATATCATGGGAGGTGACAAAAACACGCTTTACATCCGCGGGGATCCCTTCGACATTCTCGATCGAGGCGTTTTCTGCGATCTTTTCCATCAGTTCGCGGCTATAAAATCCCTTGGCCTTAGCCGCTTCTTCGAATAACGGCTCGACTTCCACTAATTTATCATTATCCATTACATTGCGGTAATATGAAATAGCGAATAACGGCTCTATGCCCGAAGATGAAGGCCCGGCGATGATACTGATGGTCCCGGTGGGCGCGATAGTAGTCAAAGTAGCGTTACGCATTTTAATCGGGGCATCTTTTTTATCGTAAATGCTCCCCTTAAATGCCGGGAAGGTCCCCTTAACTTTACCTAATTCAATGGACTTCTTGTCAGCCTCATTCATGATAAAGGACATCACCTTTTCCGCCAACGCCACTGCCTCTTCGCTATTATAAGGAATACCCAGGCGGATCAAAAGGCTTGCCCAGCCCATTACACCCAAACCTATCTTGCGGGTCAATTTAGTAGCTTTTTCGATCTGCGGAAGCGGCGACTTGCTGACATCAATGAGATTATCCAAGAAATGCACTGCCAGGCGGGTCACTTCTTTTAACTTATCCCAATCGATCTCGCAACGGGTACCGACATGCTTACACATGCGGTCTAAATTAATCGAGCCTAAATCGCAGCTTTCGTAAGGAAGTAGAGGCTGCTCGCCGCAGGGGTTGGTGCTTTCGATCATCCCCAGTTTAGGAGTAGGATTATACTGATTAATACGGTCAATGAAAATGACTCCCGGTTCTCCGTTTTTATGCGCTTGCTTTACGATCAGATCAAAAACCTCTTTGGCGCTTATGCGCTTTACCGGCTTATGCGTATGCGGGTCGATCAAATCATAATCCTCGCCCTTACTTAACTTCTCCATGAACACATCGGTGATCGCCACCGAAATATTAAAATTAGTTATCTGGTTATTGTTCTCTTTGCAGGTGGTAAATTCCATTACATCGGGATGATCCACCCTTAATATGCCCATGTTTGCGCCACGGCGCGTCCCGCCCTGTTTTACCGCTTCGGTGGCCGCGTCATAAACCTTCATAAACGAAATCGGGCCCGAGGCAATGCCGCCAGTGGTCTTGACCATTGCGTTCTTTGGCCGCAGGCGCGAAAAATTAAATCCCGTGCCGCCTCCGCTTTTATGTATAAGGCTGGTGACTTTCAGGGTTTCGAATATAGATTCCATGGAATCATCAATGGGGAGAGTAAAACACGCGGAGAGTTGGCCTAAGTCTTTGCCCGCATTCATCAGGCACGGAGAGTTCGGCATAAATTCGAGCCCTGTCATGATGCGATAGAACGCATTCTTAAGATTCTCAATCTCCGCGGGGCTTTTTCCGAAAAGCTTATCCGCGCTGGCTATGGCTGTCGCCACTCTTAAGATAATTCCTCGGGCGTTTCTATTACTTTGCCGAATTCATCCTTCATCAGATACCGGCGCTCTAAAACCTTTAAGGCATTCTCGGAAAGTTTCAAGCCCATAACAATATCCTCCGCGTTGACTGAAATTTATAAAGACGTTTAAACTCTTTAACCCTGTTCAAGTATAGCTTAGCAATGATTATTGTCAAGAAAAAAATACAATATATGGTATCCTGACCCTAACCGACCACAACTAATTGTATTAAGAGCTGAACGGCTGGCAAGACTCCCTAACCACTAATTCCGTAGGCAGGGAAACTTTTTTTATCTTGGCTTTTTTATCCGCGATGAGGCGGCTTAATTCTTTTACGCTGTCTTCCGCCATCTTTATCAAGGGCTGTCTTACCGTAGTAAGCCCCACGGGCCCGTAAAGCCCCGACGGATTATCGTCAAAACCCACGATCGATATATCCTGCGGGATCTTCTTCCCGAATTCACTGGCCACATTCATCGCTTCCAGCGCCATAGAGTCAGATCCTATAAAAATAGCGGTCGGTGGGTCTGCTAACTTAAATATTTTTTCCGCGGCCGCGCGCGCTGCCCCGCGCGAGTAATCCGTATTTAAAATATAATCCTTCTGGATAGGGATATTATTTTTCTTCAATGCCTTCTTATAACCTTCGAGCCTCTGCGCTGCTGCTTGAGTGATTACATCGCCCGTGATATGCGCGATCTTCTTATGTCCTAGGCTTATCAGATAATTTACCGCTGCCTCCGCCCCTCCCACATTATCCACCGCGATACAGCTTACATTCAGATCATCAACGTAATTATTGATGACGACGGAAGGTATCCCCTGGGCAAGCGCTTCTTCCAATTGCGGGCGGTTCGAGATAATATCGGCAAAGATTATTCCTCCCGCGCCTCTTATGCTTAACGGCGAGTGGGAATCAGTCAAATGCAATAGTAAATCCAGCTTCATCACTGCGCAGAGCGTCCCTATGCCCCGGATCAATTCCAGCGCGTAGAAAGAATAAAATACTCCTTCATAGCGCGGTATGACTAACGCAATAACATTGCTCTTTCCCGTAGCCAAGCGCTGGGCAAAGATCGACGGGGTGAAATGCAATTGCTTAACGGCGTCCATGACCATCACTTTATTCTTTTCTTTAACACTTGGGAATTTATTGATTACGCGCGAGACCGTAGTTATGGATACACCGGCGAGGCGGGCTACATCTTCGATAGAAACACTCTTGGAGGGCGTTTTTCTGACGCGAGTCATAATAATATGAAGACGCTGCTAAACTTTATCTGACAGTATCGCCTATCTTTATAGGCGTGGTTTCTCTTTTGATATCGCAGGCTGAAATCGTCTTTCTTACCTGGATGACTTCAACACTTGCTATCGGCTTCTCGTCGCGGTAGATACGGAAAGTGTCTCCGGCCTTGGCGCCCGATTCTTCTCCCAGGTCGACGACGACAAAATTATTATCCCGGTTTATAGCCAAGACCTTGCCCTTAATACTTACTTCCGTGGAAGCCATGCCTTTATTAGAACTCATATCCTGGGAAGGCCTTACTACTATCGCCGGTAATTCTACCGCGCTCTGCACCGCGTCGGTCTCGCCGGGCTTATTCTGGCGTATGGCATCGAGCTTATTCTTTAGCTCGCCTATCTGGCCGACCTTACCGGAGAGCATAGTCTCCATCTCGTTGACGCGCCGCTCGAAACTCGACTTTTCTTCCTGCAGGTCCTGGACTTTTCTCTCTAGGGTAATCTTCTTATCGTTCAAACTTTTGATCTGGCGCGTAAGGACCAGGTTCTCTTTCTTAAGCGCGTTGAAGCTATCCGCAATCTGGCTTTTATCATTCTTCTCCCGCACCAGCTCGCCGGCGATGCTATCGGATAATTTCTGGTTGTAATCTATCTGGCGTTTGAGGTCATCGCGTTCGCTGACCAGATTTCTTATGTCGAGCTCCAAAGAAGACTTCTGCCGTTGGAGCTCTTCGTTATTGATCTGGATATTCTTTAACTGGTTACGGATCTCGCCTAACTGCATCTCCAAGTCGGTCTTGGCCTTTAAAATACTCCCCCAGTAAGCATCCGTTGCTTGAGGCGCAGCGGCTTCGGGCATCGGGATATTATGCCTTGACTGCAATTTCTCCGCGAGGCTATCCCTCTCTCCCTTTGCCTGATTATACCTATTTTCCATATCCGCCCTGTCCCGGATGGCCGCCTGAAGGTCGTTATTCAGCGAGCTTATCTTATTTTCATAATCGCGGAACTGCGTCTGGAGTTTGTCTATTTTGCTGCTTAGCGAGGTATTCTCCGTTTTTAAATCATCGCGCTGACGCATTACTTCGCGCTTGGAATTAAGCGTAGATACAAAAAGAAAAAAACAGACTACCGATATCCCCGCAAGTCCTATCAATATAAATTTCGTTTTCTGCTCCATTACCCCTCCTTTACCATAACTGAGCAAACATTTTTTGCATCACCAGGCTTGCAGCTCCGAGCGCAACGGAATTTTCCCTTAATTGCGAATAGACTATCTTTAAATTATCCGCCGCTTCCCGGAAGGCCCACTCTTTCACGGTAGAATTTACTTTATTTATGAAATCTTCCCCGGCCTCTTCAAAACCACCGCCGATCACAACCACTTCCGGGTTAAGGACATTGACTAAATACGCTGCTTTTATCCCCAGCCTCTTCGCCG
>JAPLLM010000105.1 GCA_026387555.1 Candidatus Omnitrophota bacterium
CCGTGGAAGTAAAACTGGTCGCTATTTTTAACGATGAATTAAGAAAGAATAGAATAGACGTTAATAAGGCGACCCTATGCCTTTCGGGAAAAGACCTGATCATCCGCACTTTTGAGATGCCGGTCTTACCGAATGAAGAGCTCACCAGCGCGGTAAATTTTGAAGCCAAGAAGTATATTCCTTTTAAGGTGGAAGACCTGATCACCGATTATCAGGTTGAGCTTGACCGTTCCAGCCGCAAGAACTCCGTCCTTTTCGTAGGGATCAAAAAAGAGACTCTGGATAAATACCTGGGTATTTTCGCCCAATTGAACATCAAGCTGCTTTCCATGGAATATTCCGATTTCAGTCTCTTAAGGGCCATTAAGTTGTGCGGCGCGGTTGACAGCGGTATAGTAGGAGTTTTCGGTATGGACGCGCAGGAAGATGAGGAAGCCAGTTTTACGGTATTTGAAAATGGTTTTCCTTTATTCAGCCGGGATTTTTCCGTGGGTAGCGCAGGATTAGAAACTCCGGCCGCTTCCAAAGAGCCGCAAGCTACGGCTTCGGTCGAAAAACTAAAATCAGAGATCAGGGTGTCTCTGGATTACTATCAGCGTAAATTCCCCAATAAGAAGATCAAGAAGGTGTTTCTGGTCGCTAATCAGGAATATGCTTCGGAGCTAGAGTCTTTTATTTCTGAAATCGGACTCGTATCTCAATTTGTCAACCAGTCTAATCTTGCCCGGGTAACCGGTAAGGCTGTGGCTTATTCATTAAGTTTTATTAAGGGTTACAGCGCTGCGCTTGCCGAAGGTATTAAGAGCGGCTTAAAGATCGACATTTTGGCGGCAAAAGAGAAGGTTAACCTCGCGCAGAAACAGGGCGTAAAGGGAAGCGTCTCTTCGTTGCTCGAAGGGATAAGATTAGATTTCCGCGTAGTGTTGGCCGGGCTTTTGATCTGCGCCGGGGCCTATACCTGGGGTTTGTTTCAGGCTCAGCCTCTGCGTAAAGAGATACAGGCTATAATAGATAAACGGGCTAAGGTGGCTTCGGTAAACCCGGATGCCCCTTACGATACCTTAGAGGGCGTGAATACTAAATACAAAATGAAATTAGACGCCTTGAATAGTATTGTGACTAAACAGCTATTCGCGACCTCTCCTTTGAATATCGTACCCGGAGCCCTTCCTGAAGGCACATGGCTGACGCGTTTTAGCTTCAATAAAGCCGACGAAGGGAAAATGGAGCTTACTTTGGAAGGGGTGGTATACCTGAATGATCCCAACAAAGAAATCATGGAAGTTAATGAATTCCTCTCAAACTTAAAAAAGGATGCTTATTTCAGTAGCTACTTTAACGATATAAAAGTGAGCTCCATGGACCGCAAGATGACAGAGAAAGTAATGGCGACCAACTTTGCTATTCTCTGCAGCTCAAAGCAGGGGAGCAGATAATATGGACCTCAACGGATTATTAAAGAAATATAAGAACATGGTGTTAAACGCGGCAGTAGTCTTGCTCGCGTTCTTTATCGCCTTCAATTTTATTTATAAAAAACAGCAGGTAAAAATTGCTCTTCTGGATGAAACGAAGAAGACGGAAGCGAGAAAAAACCTGCTTCTCGATAACATAAGCCTGTTGGAAAATAAGATAGATGCGTACTCACGCCTCTTGGTTAAGAAAGACGCCAGCAGCGTGATCAATTCCATCAACGAAATGGCCCGGGCTTCGGGAATAAAGATCATATCCATCAGGCCGGCATTGGAACAGGCATACTCCGATTATATTAAGTCTACATTTGACCTGTCTGTGCAGGCAGAAACGTATCATGCCTTGGGAAGGTTTGTAAGTAAGATAGAAAACTACAGCAATGTCTATACTGTTGATTCCGTGGAGATCCGCTCGGACACGCAGGCAGGGGGATTAGTTGTCAATTTAAAGGTAAGTTCCATAGCGTATAAATAGAAAATGATGAAGAAAGCCGTATTTATAGCCGTAGCATTAGTTTTACTGAGCGCCGCCGGTTATTTTTATCCGGCTGTTTACGCCGAGCCCAGTCAACTTAAGGCGATAAAAACTGTGGAGGATGCCCAGGCGCGCGAACAGGATTTAATCGCCAGGCCGAGAGTAGAATATGAGGCGGGTTCCTTAAGAGACCCGTTCACCGGGGTAATGGCGCGAGAAAGTATAAGCACAGATACTTCTGTGGTGGAAGCTGCGCCTCCGGATTTGACAGTGCAAGGTATCATCTGGGGAGGCAGGTTCCCCCAAGCAATCATAAATAATAAAGTATTGGGAGTGGGAGACAGTATTAAAGAGGCAAGGATAACCAGTATCGGTAAGGAGGGGGTTACTTTGCTCTACGGCGGAAAAAGTTTTACGCTGAATTCTCCCATGGCTGGGTCAGCCGATAATAATTAAGGAGGGGGATATGAAAAGAATATTGAAAGTTATTGTAATGCTTTACGTTTTTTCTTTGTTTATGCCGCTAGTTAGATTGAATGCAGGAGTGATACCTCTGCCTTTAAGCGTCTCCGGAGGCGTTAAGGAACCTGTGATATCCCTTGATTTTCAGGATGCGGGATTAAAGGATGTGCTAAAGATCTTCTCTATCCAGTCGGGCCTGAATTTTATCGCCTCGGAGGGGGTGCAGGATAGGAAGCTTACCCTTTATTTGGATAGCGTTCCTTTAAGCCAGGCTATGGACAAGATATTTAAAGCCAACAACCTTTCTTTCGAGCTGGATAAGGATGCCGGTATATTCATCGTTAAAGATTGGGGGAGAGTTACTACCGAAACAGTTACTAAGGTATTTTATTTGAAATACGCAACGGTATCCTCTTCTTCTTTGAAGCAGGAGATGTCAAGTCAATTAGGCTCTTCTTCGGAGTCTAGTTCTCAAACAGGTTCTGCTCCGGGAACCGGCTCATCCGGGTCCAGCTCAGCTAGTAGCACTGGTAAATGGTCAGTTGAAGCTGATGCGGGTATCACTCGAGCCGTTAAGAGGCTTTTATCTGGCGATGGTTCTCTAATCGAAGATTTCCGTACCAATTCTTTAGTGATCACGGATGCGCCTAACCGTATGGCGGTGATTACGCAGGTTATCGCGGCATTAGATGTGCCTATGCCGCAGGTTTTGTTGGAAGTAGAAATGCTTGATGTCAGCAAGAACGTGGTGGATAATCTAGGTTTTAATTATGGGAGTTCGCCTTTTACCGCAGTTTTAACGGGTGCCAGCGCAGCAACGGGTTTTCCGTACGGAAGCTGGAGCAAGATCTTTAATCCTGCGCAAGGCAGTTTAGCCATAAATGCCGGGACTAACTCTTATCAGGTAACCATGGATTATTTGCGTACCCAGACCGATACAAAGTTTCTCGCCCGGCCTAAGTTATTGACCTTAAGCAATGAAACTGCGGAGATCCGCATTGCTACAGACGAAGCCATCGGAGTCACTACTACAACCTCGGGTACCACTGCGACTGTTAATGCTACTCCTGAGAGAAGTCAGACCGGAGTCATCCTCAGGGTAACGCCGCAGGTCAATATCGATACCGGAGAGATCACTATGTTCGTTTATCCCAAGGTCGCGGAAGCCATTCAGGGAAACAGTTTTACTTCGAACGGACAGAATTTCCAGTTCCGCGATCCCGAAGAGCGTTCCACCAAATCAGTGGTGAGGATCAAGGACGGGGAAACCGTGGTTATCGGCGGACTCATCCGGAATGAGTTGTCAATTCAAAAAAAGGGACTTCCGATACTGCAGGATATCCCGTTGATCGGAGCTTTATTCCGGCATGTCGGAGGTTCGGCGAATTCGCCTGATAAGAATAAGCAGCGTGAACTTCTGGTTTTTATCACCCCTCATATTATTAAGGATACTTCTACAGCTACGCTTAGTTCTCTGCCGGTCAAATTGGCTCAAAATGTGCAGCTGTCTATCCCCGAAAGGGAGCAGAATGTGGATTCCGGGTATGACCGCGATCTGGCCATAAACCAGAGCCTGAATAATTTTGACAAGAGAAAAAAGCAATAACGATGCCTAGAGAGAGATATTTGAGGTTGGGCGAGCTCCTTGTCAAAGAGGGGCTCATCAACTTACAGCAATTAGAGAAAGCAGTAAGCGTCCAGAGACAGGAGGGCGGGCGCTTAGGAGAAGTTCTGGTCAAGCTAGGGATGGTGAAAGAAGACCAGATGGTCTCCGTCCTCGGGAAACAGCTGAATATCCCGTATTTTTCCCTCGGGACCGGGATGCTTAAACCCGCCGCCGATCAGGAGCTGGATAAAGTCATCCCCCAGGAATTTGCTTATAAGAATACCGTCCTACCGTTATCCCGCACCTTAAAATCGCTTACCGTAGCTATGGCTGACCCTTTGGATATCATTTTGATCGATAACCTAAGGAGGCTTACTAACTGTGAGATCAATCCGGTGATCGCTACCAAGACCGATATACAGAAAGCGGTAGAGGATTTTTACGGAAAATCCGCGATGTTCAGGGAGGCAGTGGAGGCGAGTTACGATATCAGCAGTGTTGACTCCGGAGCTACTGTCGATACTTCCGCCGGCGACCAGGAGTTGAGCCTGGATAAGCTTATTGCCCGGGCAGAAGAAGCGCCGGTAGTCAAGCTTGTAGATCTGATCATCCGCCAGGCCATCGATGAGCGCGCTTCCGACATCCACATCGAGCCTTTCAAAGATAAGATATCGCTGCGTTACCGTATCGACGGTAAATTATACGAAATCCCTCCTCCCGCAAAACATCTGCATCTGCCGATAATCTCGCGCATAAAGATCCTCTCAAAACTTGATATAGCCGAAAAACGCCTTCCGCAAGACGGCGCTTTTATGGTCAAGATAAACGAACGGCCCATTGATATCCGTGTTTCGTCAATTCCGACTATCTACGGTGAGAAGATCGTGATGAGAATACTGGATAGAAGCAAAGTGGTGCTTGACCTTAATCTTTTAGGCTTTGAGCCGAAGCAGCTGGAATTGATGCGTAAGGCAATGGAGGCCCCTTATGGTTTGGTTTTCTTGACCGGGCCTACCGGGAGCGGTAAGACCACGACACTTTATGCCATGCTTAACGAGATGAAAAGTCCTACCAAGAATATACTTACTATCGAAGACCCGGTTGAATATAAGCTTGAGGGCGTTAATCAGGTGCAGATCAAACCCGAAATAGGCCTAACTTTCGCTACTGCCCTGCGCAGTTTCTTAAGACAGGATCCGGATATCATGCTCGTCGGTGAAGTAAGGGACCTGGAGACCGCGCAGATCTGCGTGCGCTCGGCGCTCACCGGGCATCTGGTCTTGAGTACCCTGCACACTAATGACGCGCCCTCGGCGGTGAACCGGCTTATGGATATAGGAATAGAGCCGTATATGCTTGCTCCGTCCTTATTGATGATCGTAGCCCAGCGCCTGGTGCGCAGGTTATGCCCGGACTGCAAAGAGGCGTATGAACCGACGGCTGAACAGCTGAAAAATATAAAATTAAAAGCCGATTTGATATACAGGCCTAAGGGATGCGACAAATGTAATCAATCCGGATATAAAGGGAGGATCTGCGTTGATGAAGTTCTGATGGCCAATGCGCAAATCCAGGATTTAATCAATCAACGCGCGCCTTTTCAAAAGATCAGAGAAGTCGCCAAGGCTACCGGCATGCAGACTCTTTATGAAACAGCTTTGAAGAAAGTTGAACAAGGCTCTACTTCACTCGAAGAGGCATTGTCTGTCACTATCGGAGCGGAGTAATGGCGAAATTCTATTATATAGCCAGGGACAGGTTAGGGAATAAGATCACTGGCACGGAAGACGCCAGCGGCCAGGAAGAAGTCATCAACCGGCTGCAGATAAAAGATCTTTTAGTTATTAGCGTTATGCCGGAATTAAAGCCGGGAGATCTTCCGGCC
>JAPLLM010000069.1 GCA_026387555.1 Candidatus Omnitrophota bacterium
GCCTTTACCGCTTGGGCGCTATTTGAACAGGCTTATCGCGTCTCTAAAACCAAAGGAGTTGCTTTAAATAAGATCACTCTGGCTGTAATCGGCGCTGTTTCTACCGTAGGTTATTTAACCGCCAGAAAATTATCCGGTTACGCCACAAAAATAATTATTTGCGACCACGATAAAGAAAAACTGGCTAAATTAAAAGAGGTCATCCTGCATCCTAATCCGATCGAAGTCATCATTGAAACAGACCAGGAGAACGCGATCAGGGCTGCGGATTTAGTAGTAAATGCCGGCGAAGTTAAATTAGCGCGAAGCCTTTTAAATAAAGACACTCTGCTTATAGAAGGCGCTTATGTGTCAGTCCCCGGGTTAAAAGACCCTGTCCCTGCTGACTTAGCGGAAGTAATGCTTCTTGCGCTTGACGATAAGCTGGTGAGTTATTCGCTGGGAGAAACCATTAACATCGATAAACTTGAGGAGATAGCCGACATCGCGGTGCAGCACGGATTTGAAATCTGGGCGCCGGATGCCCCGGTATTGTAAGCCATGGAGCTAAAAGGAAAAGTTGTAATGGTGAGCGGTGCTACTCGCGGTATAGGAAGAGGGATTGCTTTGGAATTGGCTAAACAAGGGGCAAATATCAGTTTTAGTTATGTTTCCAGCTCGAAAGAGGCCGCAACACTAGAATCCGAATTAGCCGCGCTTGGCGTCAAGGCTAAAGCATTTCAGGTGGATATTAAAAACTTCGATACGGTTAAAAACTGGGTTGAGGAAACTAAGGCTTTATTCGGCGGACTGGATTTAGTGGTGAATAACGCCGGAATAATCAAAGACAAGGCCCTGGCGATGATGGATATCAAGGAGTGGCACGACGTAATAAATACTAACCTGGACGGAACTTTTAATCTCTGTCGCGCTGCGATCATCACATTCTTAAAACAAAAGAGCGGAAATATCATAAATATTACTTCAGTAAGCGGAATGGTCGGTCTGCCGCGTCAGACTAATTATTCTGCATCCAAAGCCGGGATAATCGGACTGACTAAAGCTCTGGCTAAGGAAGTCGCAGCGTACGGAATCAGGGTCAATGCAGTTGCTCCGGGATTTATTGAAACGGATATGCTCAAAGATTTAAGCGATGATTTTAAGGCGAAGATCTTAGAACATGTGCCGTTGGCGCGCATGGGTAAAGTAGAAGAAGTGGCTAAGGCGGTTAAATTCTTGGCTACTGATGAATCGAAATACATAACCGGTCAGACTATCGTAGTAGACGGAGGAATGAGCATTGCTTAAAAAGCACATCGTCATAACCGGAGTGGGCGTAGTTTCTCCGATAGGTATTGGTAAAGAGCAATTTTGGCAGAGCCTGTCAGAGGGCAAATCTAATTTTAAACCGATCACTCACTTTGATACCAGCGGCCTTAAAACCAATATTGCCGGAGAGATAACGGAGTTTGACCCTAAACAATTATTAGGTAAAGCCGGGCTGATGGACTGGGATAGGGCTTCATTATTTTTAAGTTCCGCGGTCAAGCTTGCGCTTAACGATGCCGGGTTAGAAATAAACGCTGAAAATACTTGCGATACGGGAGTGTCCATAGGGACAACTTTTGGTAGCCTCTACAGTATCTCCGAGTTTGATAAAGAGGCAGTGCGCGACGGCCCGCGTTTAGCTAATCCTTCAGTGTTTACTAGCACTGTCGGCAATTCTCCGGCGAGCCGGGCAGCGATAAAATTCGGTATTAAAGGATTTAATTCAACTATATCAACCGGGATGTGCTCAAGCTTAGATGCCATAGATTATGCCCGCGACCTGATGACCCTAGATAAGATCAAGACCGTAGTCTCCGGAGCAGTAGAGGCACTTTCTCCGCAGATATTCTTAGGCTTTTATAAATTAAATTATTTATCCAAAGAATCATTTCCGTTTGATAAGCGCAGAAACGGAATCATCCTGTCAGAAGGCGCGACAGCGTATATTATGGAAAATATTGAAGAGGCAAAAAAACGTAAAGCCCATGTTTACGCGGAAATCTTAGGGACAGGGTCGGCGTTTGATCCGGCGCGATTTTATAAATACAATCCTAAGGCTATTGGTATGAAACAGGCTATGCGCGCTGCACTTGATGATGCGGGCCTTAAACCTGAAGATATCGACTCTATTTTTGCTAATGCTAATTCCACTAAAGACGCGGATCTAGCCGAGACTAACGCTATAAAAGAAGTTTTTGGAGCATATGCGTATAAAGTCCCGGTCACTTCTATCAAATCCACGCTAGGTGAGACTTACAGCGCCTCGGGTGGGATGAATTTAGTAGCAGGGATCGGCGCCTTAAAAGAGGGCTTCATCCCCGCGATCACAAATTTAGAAAAACCTGACCCTGCTTGCGATTTAGACTATGTAACAAAAACCCCAAGAAAAGCGCGTTTGGAGCGCATTATGATCAATGCTTTTGGCCCTAATGGAGAAAGTACCGTGCTAATTATCGGGAGAGCAAAC
>JAPLLM010000104.1:0-886 GCA_026387555.1 Candidatus Omnitrophota bacterium
ACCGCTAAAGACGCGATATTGTAACCGCGCGCGCTGAATAATCCGGCAATGCGCGCTAGTACGCCGAATTTATTCTCCACCAATACGGATATAGTGTGTCTCATTTTAGGCTAACCCTTCTATCATCCTGTTTATCGCCTCCCCCGCCGGCACCATCGGGAACACGTTCTCCTCCGGTTCCACGTGGAAATCAATAAACACGGTATTATCGGTTTTAAGCGCCTTTTCTATCGCCGAACGCACATCTTCTTTCTTTTTTACGCAAATACCCACCGCTCCGTAACTCTCGGCGAGCTTCACAAAATCAGGCGAAGATATCCCCACCTGCGAATAGCGTTTCTTATAAAAAAGCTCCTGCCACTGGCGCACCATACCTAAATAACCGTTATTTAATATAAAAACTTTAACATTTATTTTATTAGCCACACAGGTGCCTAATTCCTGAATGTTCATCTGAATAGAGCCGTCTCCCGCGATGTCAATCACGGTCTTATCAGGGCAGCCCACTTTCGCGCCCATCGCCGCCGGGAAACCAAACCCCATTGTCCCCAGCCCGCCGGATGAGATGAATGTGCGCGGATGGTCATATTTAAGCCACTGGCAGGCCCACATCTGATTCTGGCCTACTTCGGTAGTAATGATCACATCCCCCTTAGTCGCGTCATAGAGTTGCTCCAATACATATTGAGGCTTGATTCTTTCGCCCTCTTTATATTTCAAGGGATACTTTTTCTTAAGGGCATCCACTGTCTTAAGCCACTCCGCAGTATCCGGCCCTTTTTTAATCTGCTCCAGGATCTCTCCCAGTATATTCTTAGCATCACCCACTATCGGCACATCCACTTTAATATTTTTACTGATAGACGAGGGGTCAATATCGATATGA
>JAPLLM010000104.1:917-7256 GCA_026387555.1 Candidatus Omnitrophota bacterium
ATGACTTTGGCCCCCGGAGCGAAACTGTCTATCCTACCGGTTACGCGGTCGTCAAAACGCGCGCCCACCGCGATGATCAGGTCAGCGTCCATTATGGCGTGATTGGCATAGGCTGTCCCATGCATGCCGAGCATGCCCAGGGAAAGTTTGTGCGTTCCCGGAAAAGCGCCAATACCCATGAGCGTCCAGGTCACTGGGGCCTGAATTCTTTCTGCCAGCTTTCTTAATTCTTCGCTTGCTGCGCTAGTGATTATCCCGCCACCGGCATAAATCAGCGGCTTTTTAGAATTAACGATTAACTTTACCGCTTTTTTGATCTGCCCGGGATGGCCGAAACACGTAGGTTGATAGCTGCGTATTTCTACCTTTTCCGGCCAGACAAAAGGCGTATCTTGCATCTGAATATCCGAAGGGATGTCAATTACCACCGGGCCAGGCCTGCCGGTCGATGCGATATAAAAAGCCTCGCGCACGATCCGGGCCAGATCCTTGATATCTTTTACTAAAAAGTTATGTTTGGTTATCGGGCGCGTTATACCGGTGATATCCGCTTCCTGAAAAGCGTCATTACCGATCAAGAAAGATTTCACCTGTCCGGTAATAGCTACCATGGGAATTGAATCCATATAGGCGTTAGCAATACCGGTAGTAAGATTCGTCGCTCCCGGCCCGCTGGTAGCAAGACAAACTCCCACCTTACCCGTAGCCCGAGCATATCCGTCGGCAGCATGCGCCGCACCTTGCTCGTGGCGGGTGAGAATAAATTTTACGTCAGCGTCATAAAGCCGGTCAAATATAGGTAAGACCTGGCCCCCGGGATAACCAAAGATTACCTCTACACCTTCGCGCTTTAAACACTCTATTAATATCTGTGCTCCGATCATTTCAGGATTGCTCCCTTATCCGCAGAACTCACCATTCTGGAATATCTGGATAGATATCCAGTCCTGATCTTGGGAGGAACCGGCTTCCAACTTCTGAACCGCTTCTGGATCTCTGCGTTACTCAACCTCACGTCCAGCTTCCTGTTCGGGATATCAATTGTGATTATATCACCGTCTTTTAAAATAGCAATCGGGCCGCGGCTCGACGCCTCGGGTGAAATATGGCCGATGCAGGGGCCTTTTGTCCCTCCGGAGAATCTGCCGTCGGTGATCAGGGCTACGTCATTCTCTAAACCCATTCCCACAATAGCCGCCGTAGGCGCAAGCATCTCGCGCATTCCGGGCCCGCCTGCGGGACCTTCATAGCGGATGACAATGCAATCGCCTTTCTTAATTTTGCGATTTAGAATAGCCTGCATCGCTTCTTCTTCGCGGTTAAACACCCGCGCCCTTCCGGTAAATTTCATCATCTTGAGATTAACCGCAGACTGCTTCACCACAGAACCATCCGGAGCAAGATTGCCGTAAAGCACGGCAATGCCTCCCTGCTTATGATAAGCCTTATTCAACGGACGGATCACGTCCTCATCAAAGATCCTGGCCTCATCGGCAATATCGTAAATTTTCTTGCCGCTTAAAGTCAGCGTATTATTTAATTTTCCTTTTAAGCGCTTAAGCACAGCGGGGATTCCTCCGGCATATTCGAGGTCCTCCATAAAATGCGTTCCTGCCGGTTCCAAACAGGTAATATGCGGCGTATTCTTACTTATTTTATCAAAGGTCTTCAGGTCAAGCTTGAGTCCGGCCTCATTGGCGATCGCCATCAGATGAAGCACGGTATTGCTTGATCCACCTAAAGCCATATCCACGGTAATAGCATTCTCCATGGACTTATTGTTGATGATATCCAGCGGCTTAATATTCTTTTTCACTAATTCCACCACACGTTCGCCGCTTGCCTGGGCAATTCTGCGTTTCTTTGCGGATATCGCTAATGCAGTACCTGCTCCGGGCAGAGACAAACCCATCGTCTCCATGAGACAAGCCATAGTGTTAGCCGTATAAAGACCCTGGCATGAACCAGCGCCGGGACAAGACTCCATCTCCAGACACACTAACTCCTCGGGAGAAATCTGTCCTTTCTTTGCTCGGGCTAATGCTTCATAAGTATCATGCACAAAAGCAAGTTTTCTCTTATTAAATCTTCCTGATATCATCGGACCGGCAGTCACGATCACAGCCGGGATATTTAACCGCGCAATCCCCATCACCATACCCGGAGTGATCTTGTCGCAATTAGTCAGGCACACTAAACCGTCCAGCTGATGGGCGTTGCACACAGTTTCAATAGTATCTGCCACGATTTCGCGCAGAGCCAGAGGATAACACATCCCCAAATGACCCATCGCAATACCGTCGCATATACCCGGAATACCGAATAAGAATGGCGCGCCTCCGCCGTAGCAAATACCGCGCTCAATATAGCGCTCTAAATCGCGCATACCGATATGACCGGGGATTAAATCTGTAAACGACGAAGCAATTCCGATAAAGGGGCGATCCAGATCTTTTCTAGATAGACCGGTAGCATGCAAGAGCGCACGATGCGGCACTCTCTCTAAACCTTTCTTGATCTTGTCTGAACGCATATTAGTCTGCTCCTTCTCCGTCGTGCACCACAGCGCCCTTATCCTGGTGCTTGCGCACGATCACGCGCTTTATGACCACGTACTTATCGACCAATTCACGGTTATTCACGTTGTTTAACTGCTTAAAGAGAAAATCGAACTTAGCCTCGATATCTTTGGTTATGGCATCGCGCACATCCTGCGCCAGGCCCATGATCTCTTTCTTAAATTGTCCCAACGCCTTCTTGCGGGTCTTATAATAAAACTGCTCTTCGGTCTCCCCTGCCTTGGCTTCATTAGCGGCGTTGACTTTCAACCATTCATACATCCGTTTCTTTAAATCTGCCGGAAAATGCTTGGAGTCATAAATCATATTCTGGAATTCGGTGGCCAGATGCACTTCGCAGGCATCGCACTCCGCGAATTTATGGAACGCCTCCGCGGGTAAGCGAATTTATGGAATGCCTCCGCCGGCAAAGTTGAAGCGCCGTGCTGCACTGCTCCGCCTAAGCCGAATTCTTCGCGGGATAGCTTAGAAAGATTCTTCAAGGTATCAAAATCCAGCTTTACCTGCGCGATAGATCCGTCCGGCAGGACTACTCCCCCGTGGGAAGTACCGGTCTGAATTGAAATCTTAGATATCCCTGTAAGGCCTTTGCGTAACCTCTCCTTGTATCCGCCCATAAACGCGCGCAGATCCTCGGGAGTAGAATTCTGATGCCCGACCTCACCTATCTCACCGCCGACGGATACTGTTATGCCGCGCGGTTCGATGCGGCGGATAAATTGAGTAAGCTTGGCGCAGACTTCGTAATTATTCTTCTGCTGCTTTTTTACATCCGGTTTGGATAGATCCACCAGAGTCGATGAGTCGATATCGATATTATAAAAACCCGCGGCAATCGCTTCTGAAATCAGCGCCTGCAGGGCTTCTATTTCTTTATCCGGACTCTCCTGAAACTTCTTGGCGTTTAACTGGCAATGGTCGGCTTGGATAAATACCGGCCCCGAGTATCCTTCTCTGATCGCGGCAGCTAAAATTACGTTTGCGTATTCATAAGGAGGCTGGCTAGTATAACCCATTTCGGATTTAGCGATTTCAAATATTACGGCATTGGTATTATTCGCCTTGCTGACCCTGAATAATGCCCGGGCGAGATCATAAGTCATGCACCTTAGGTTGATTGCCGGTACTGTGAACCCGCCGAAACCTTCCTTTGGCCTGGCAATATAAAATTCATGTATGGAAGCCGGATAAATCCCCTTTTTGTAAGCCATATCCAAAATCTTTTTACCTATTGTTTTCTTAGTAGCGACGTCGTTGCTAGTAATCAGGTCCATAACAATTTTGTCGATATCAAGCGGTTTCCTACCCATCTCTTTAATTCCTCCTCAATTTGCTTGCTCTTACCTCGAGCAAATTGATCCCGAGCAATGGTAATTTGTGTGCACTTGCGAGGGACTCAGGTTAATATTTTTATCAGTTCGTAGATCTTTTCTAATTTAATTTCCTTTTTCTTTATAGCGGTCTCAAAATCGACAAGGCAGACCTTTCCCGCGCTCATCCCCACTGCTTTATCCGTCTCCCCGCGCAGCAGACAATTCACGGCTTCGTACCCTAAACGCAGCGCAAGGTCCCGGCTCATTGCCGTAGGCCTCCCCCCGCGCTGTATATGGCCTAGGACCACCGGCCGGGTATCTAAAGTCGTTATCTCTTTTATCTGCCTGGCTATATCTTCGGCCTTACCCGCTCCCTCCGCCACCACAATAATCCAGCTGATCTTGCCTTTCAAATTCCCCTGGACTATATTATGGCAGACGTCGTTTAGGTCGAATTTCTTCTCGGGGATAAGCACCTCTTCGCACCCTCCGGCAAGAGCGACTGCCAAGGCAATGAACCCGCAATCCCTGCCCATGACCTCGACGACATAAATCCTCTCCATGCTGGTTGCGGTATCGCGTATATTGTCTATAGCATTCAATGCGGTATTTACCGCGGTATCCACGCCTATCGTGACGTCAATGCCGTTTACATCATTATCGATAGAAGCTGCGATACCGATACAGGGAATTTTAAATTTAGGGCAGAATTTATGCGCAGCGGAAAAACTCCCGTTTCCGCCGATGACGATCAGGCCTTCGATCTTATTCTTTTGTATTGTATTAAGGGCGCGCTTCTCCCCTTCGGCGGTAGAGAATTCCTGGCAACGCGTGGTCTTTAAGATCGTCCCGCCCTGGTTGATTATTCCGGAGACCGAACGGTGGTCAAAGACCTTCAACTCTTCGTTCATCAGCCCCCACCAGCCGCGGAATACCCCCATTACTTCCACTTTCTGGTTAGTGGCAGTCCGCACTACCCTGGTTAGTGGCAGTCCGCACTACCGCGCGTATTGCCGCATTCATCCCCGGCGCGTCCCCGCCTGTCGTCAAAACAGCTATACGTTTCACGTCCCCATCTCCCAACTGGCTAAATATTTCTTCTGTTCCACGGTCAAAGTATCTATTTTTATACCCATTGATTTTAATTTCAAGTAAGCAATATTCTTATCGATATCATCCGGGACCTTATAAACCTGCCTCTTTAATTTTTTATGATTTTTCACCATATATTCGGCAGAAAGAGCCTGATTGGCAAAGGACATATCCATTACCTGCGCGGGATGGCCTTCGGCAGCAGCCAGATTGATCAAACGCCCTTCTCCTAATAGGTAAATCTTGCGCCCGTCGTTCATTATATATTCAACCGTAAAATCGCGGATCTGTTTTTTCTTTTTAGCTAACTTCTCCAGCGCCGGAATATCGATCTCAACGTTAAAATGCCCAGAATTAGAAACAATCGCTCCGTTCTTCATCGCCTGGAAATGCTCTTTGCGGATAACATTGATGTCACCGGTGACGGTTACGAATATATCCCCGATTCTCGCCGCATCTTTTATCGGCATAACGCCGAAACCATCCATATTCGCTTCCAGGGCGCGTAAAGGATCGACTTCTACTACTATGACCTTAGCCCCTAATCCGGCGGCGCGCATAGATGCGCCCTTACCGCACCAGCCATAACCGCAGACCACAAAATTGCTCCCGGCGACTAATTTATTTGTCGCCCGGATGATACCATCTAATGTAGACTGTCCTGTACCGTAACGGTTATCGAACAAATGCTTAGTTAGCGCATCGTTTACCGCGATAATCGGATAGCGCAACTTCCCTTCATTAGCCAGCGCGCGCAGCCTGATCACTCCGGTAGTAGTCTCTTCGGTGCCTCCTATGATATTAGCGTGCTCTGAAACCTTGCGCTGATGAATAGTGCTCACCAGGTCAGCCCCGTCATCCATGGTGATATCGGGTTTTATGGCGAGCGCTGCCTGCATATGTTTATAATAAGTCTTGGTATCTTCTCCCTTGATCGAATATACGGCTATCTTTAAATTCTTAGCCAGAGATGCCGCCACATCATCCTGCGTAGAAAGCGGATTAGACGCGCAGATCGCTAATTCCGCGCCTCCCGCTTTCAAAACCTCCGCCAAAACGCCGGTCTCGGTAGTTACATGTAGACAGGCAGCAAGCTTTACGCCCTTTAAAGGTTTTTCTTTGCTAAAACGCTCGGCAATCAAACCTAAAACAGGCATATTATTACGCGCCCACTCAATGCGTAACGCCCCTTTCGCCGCAAGTTTTATATCTTTAATATCATAATTCATCAATTTCTCCTTAAAGTTTAGCTGCTTGTTTCTTAAGCGCTTCAGCCTTGTCCGTCTTCTCCCAGATAAGCCCCTCTTCATTGCGTCCGAAGTGGCCGGAGCAAGCTGTCTTCCTATATATAGGAT
>JAPLLM010000129.1:0-2506 GCA_026387555.1 Candidatus Omnitrophota bacterium
CGATCACGGGTGATGGCTATAAGACCTTAGAGGAAGGCCAGGAAGTCGAGTTCGAGATCGAAAAAGGCCCCAAAGGTGAGCAAGCTAAGAACGTAGTGAAGCTATAAGACCTGGTAGTTGAGACAAACATTAGAGGCTCGGAAAGAAATTTCCGGGCCTCTTTGTTTTGTTAGTTGCGTCCTGCCTTGTCTGTCTTTTCGCGGGTACGCTTGTTTTGCCCCTGCGAGGCAAAACTGCGCTCCGGTCGGCTGCGTCGCTCTCCCGCATCCGGGCCGTGTATAAGTCCGTTTTCTATAATCAGGAGCCGGATGCGGGAACCGTGCCCGCTCCTTGCCGACAGGCCCCGCTAAAAGCCAGCCAAGTCAGTCCGCTAATGCTTTGTGTTTAGTCGCGACTCGACAGGACCCGCGCTATCATAGGGGGAAGTAGCTTGTTTTGTATTGATTATCCTGCTGTTTTTGTTATAATACAAAAGTCTAAAATAGGGCGATGAGGTTCGCCTAAGGAAACCGCCGTAAAAATTCCGGCTGATGACCTCTACTTATAAAGTAGGGGTTTTTTGTTTTTAAGGAGGAGTTGTTATGATAAAGTTTATTAATCTGGTTATCGGTGGTACAATAGGTACAATCGCCCGTTATTTTTTGTCCGGATTTATCTATAGGATTTTCGGGACAAGTTTTCCATACGGAACCCTGGTTGTTAATTTAACCGGTTGTTTCATAATCGGTTTTTTGGTGTCGATCTCTGAAAACAAGTTTTTGCTTAATCCTAACGCGAGGCTCTTGCTGATGATAGGTTTTTGCGGGGCTTTCACGACGTTCTCGACCTTGATTTTGGAGACGAATAACCTAATAAAGGGCGGAGAAACGTTAAGGGCTTTTATGAACGTATTTGTCAGTGTGGCGGTGGGTTTTATTGTTTTTAGAATCGGCGTTCTATTGGGCGAAGTAATATAATTTAATAAGGGGGTTAATATGAGAATTCCGGCTGACGGAAAGTTGTTAAGGATTTTTATCGGAGAGGCTGATAAATGGCAGGGTAAGCCGCTTTATGAAGAGATAGTCCTGTTTGCTAAAAAGCAAGGTATGGCCGGCGCAACCGTGCTTAAAGGATTTATGGGTTTTGGCTGTAAGAGCCATATGCATACCGCTAAATTATTACGTCTCTCGGAGGACCTGCCCATAGTCATAGAAATAGTTGATAGTGAAGAGAAGATCAATCAAATCCTTCCCGAGCTCGATAAAATGGTAAAAGAAGGATTAATCACGCTTGAAAAAGCCAATGTAATTATGTACCGCGCCTAAATTTTTATGAATAAAGTTCGCGTTGTGGTGGCGATGAGCGGGGGAGTGGATTCCTCGGTAGCGGCAGCTCTGTTAAAAGAGCAGGGCTATGAGGTCATCGGCATCACTATGTGTTTTAACTTGAAAGATGCTGATAGAAAAAAACCTGCCTGCTGTGGGATTCAAGGGATAGAGGATGCCCGGCGCGTCTGCCATAAATTAGGGATTAAGCATTATGTCCTGAATATGCAGAAAGCCCTTAATGAGCACGTGATCAAGGACTTTCTGGCGGAATACGCCAGTGGCCGTAAGCCTAACCCTTGCGTGCGCTGCAATCAATATCTGAAATTCGACTACTTGCTTAAAAAAGCGCTCTCTCTGGATGCCAAATATCTTGCTACCGGGCACTATGTAAGAATCGTCAAGGGCAGGGGCGGTTTGCAGCTCAGAAAAGCCAAAGACTTGCATAAAGATCAGTCGTATTTCCTTTATCGCCTAAGCCAGAATCAGCTTAAGCATTTGATCTTTCCTTTGGGCGATTATACCAAGACTCAAGTCAGGGAAATAGCCAGAAAATTCGGGCTGGCAGTGGCTGATAAAGTAGGAAGCCAGGAGATATGTTTCTTGCCCGAAGTAGATTACCGTCCGTTTATTAAAAGCTATCTGAAAGATAAGATTAAATCCGGGGAGATCGTGGATAAAAAAGGAAATATACTCGGTTTGCATAAAGGTGTGGCATTTTATACCATCGGCCAGCGCGAAGGGCTCGGCATCGCTTTGGGTTATCCGGTTTACGTAACCAAGATTAACCCTAAGACTAATGAATTGACCCTGGGCGGCAAAGAAGATGTTTTAAAGAAACAACTTCTGGTCAAAGGTGTGCATTTTATTTCAAAACCGATAAAAAAGAGGGTTGTTTTAAAGGTGCGTATAAGGTATAATCACAAAGAAGCAGGCGCAGAGGTTGCCGCTTTTAAAAATAAACTAAAAATAATTTTTAAACATCCGCAGTTTGCTATTACCCCGGGTCAGTCCGCAGTATTTTACTCCGGAGATAATGTGTTGGGCGGAGGCATAATAGAGAAAGCGTTGGATTAAAATGTTTAAGAAAATATTCCGCGACGATTTAGAAAAGAAAATTAAAGAACTTAAGAAGAAACGTAATGCCGTGATCCTGGCGCATAATTATCAGCTCCCCGAGGTCCAGGATGTGGCGGATTTCC
>JAPLLM010000129.1:2530-5047 GCA_026387555.1 Candidatus Omnitrophota bacterium
GTGCATTTTATGGCCGAGACTGCCTCCATACTTTCGCCGGATAAAAAGGTGATCGTGCCTGATGTCCTCGCCGGATGCCCCATGGCGAATATGATCACCGCTGCCGACGTGAGAAGATTAAAGAAAGAGCATCCCGATGCCGCGGTTGTCGGTTACGTGAATACCTCCGCGGAAGTCAAAGCGGAATTGGATTACTGCTGCACCTCCACTAATGCCGTAGCCGTGGTTAACGCCTTAAAAGATAAAAAAGAGATTATTTTCATACCGGATAAATATCTGGCTGATTACACATCAAAGCAGACCGGTAGAAAGCTGATCAGCTGGAACGGGTATTGCCCTACGCACGTAAAGATTCTTCCCGAAGATATCAACCGCGAGAGAAAATTCCATCCCTTTGCCAAGGTGATGGTGCATCCTGAATGTTTGTCTGCAGTGGTGGCCTTAGCCGATGTAGTCCTATCGACCAGCCAGATGGGTAAATACGCTAAAGAAACCGAAGCCAAGGAATTTATCGTTGGCACAGAGGTCGGTATTATTTACCGGCTTAAGAAAGATAATCCGGGAAAAGAATTCTATACCGCTTCCGAGCGGGCGATCTGCCCGAACATGAAACGCACTACGCAGGAGAAGATTCTCTGGGCTTTGGAGGAGATGAAGGAAGAGGTGAGGGTTCCTGAAGATATCCGTCAACGCGCCAGAAAGGCGCTTGACCGGATGCTTGAAATCATATAGTGAATATCCCCATCGTTTACGAGGACGATTATCTGGTCGTAGTGGATAAGCCGGCGGGATTATTAAGCGTACCCACGCCTAAAAACGAATCGCGCACTTTGACAAGTATCCTCAATGACGATTTAAAGGCAAAAGGCATAACATATCGCCTCCACCCCTGCCACAGGCTGGATAGAGAGACTTCCGGGCTGATGATTTACGCCAAGGGTAAGACTCTTGAACAGAAGATGATGGAGGAGTTTAAGCAGAGAAGGGTAAAGAAATCATATATAGCTTTTACGCAAGGGCAGGTTGCTGCTGATTTCGGTGAAATAAAGGCACCCATTGAGGGTAAAAACGCCCTTACCGGTTATAAAGTAATAGAAAGAAAAAATGATTTTACGGTTATCAAGGCAGAGCCGAAGACCGGCCGGACTAATCAGATCAGGATCCATTTTAAACATATCGGGCATCCTATTGTCGGGGATGACCGTTTTGCTTTTCGCAGGGATTTTAAATTAAGGGCCAAGAGGTTGTGTTTACACGCCGAGGGCCTTGAATTCTTGCATCCGCAGACCGGCAAGAGCATAAAATTACGCGCCCCTCTGCCGGAGTTTATGGAGGAATTTTTAAAAAGCCATGCTTAAATTGATTATTTTGGGAGCAGTTCAGGGGTTGACCGAGTTTTTGCCGGTAAGCAGTTCCGGGCATCTGGTGGTTTTGGAAAGATTATTCGGTTTATCGCAAGAAGCCATTGCTATCACCGTCATACTGCATCTGGGGACATGCTTATCTCTCCTGGTTTTTTTCTTTAAAGACATCCTTAAATTATTACGCAGCCTGAAATTGATCATCCTTGTGGTTATTGTGACGGTCATCACCGGAGCCATAGGTTTATCGGGGAAAAATTTCTTTGAAGCGCTTTTTTCTTCGCCGCGGGCAGTAGCCTTTGGTTGGTTGATTACCGCCGCTATTCTTTTTGCTGCCCAAAGATTCATGGACGCAAAAAGAGAGGACTTGAATTTTAAGGATGCTTCGTTTTTGGGCCTGGCTCAAGGGTTTGCCATCATCCCCGGGGTGTCCCGCTCGGGTATTACAGTATCGAGTTTGTTGTTTAGGAATATTGAACGCAACGCCGCTTTCCGTTTTTCTTTCCTGGCGTCTATCCCGGCGATATTCGGGGCTGCTATTCTGGAAGCAAGGAAGATAGATTTTTCCCTTAAATTAAATCCGACGGAATTTGTTCTGGGATTCTTGGTAAGTTTCTTAGTCGGCCTGCTCGCGCTTAGGATCCTGCAGCAGGTATTAAAGAAGGCCAAGTTGTATTATTTCGGGTACTATTGCGCGGTAATAGCGGTATTAACCTTGATATTTATAAAATGAGCATAATCGTCCTGGGGACAGTAGCAACGGATACGGTAAAGACGCCTTTTGGCCTGCGTAAGAATATTCTGGGCGGGTCAGCCGCGCATTTCTCGATGTCTGCCCGGCTTTTTACTCCAGTTAATATCGTGGCAGCGGTGGGGGAAGACTTCCCGCTTAAGTATATAAACTTTCTTAAACAGAAAGGCGTAATCTTGGACGCGCTCACCCGCGAAAAAGGAAAGTCTTTCAGCTGGGTCGGCGAGTACGAGGGAGATTTAAACACCGCGATCACCAGAAAAACCGAATTAGGGGTTTTGCTTAATTTTGATCCTAAGATTAACGCGCAACAAAAAAATATAAAATATGTTTTTCTGGCGAATATCGACCCGCATATTCAGGGAAAGTTGCTCGATCAGATACGCGCGCCGAAATTAGTGGCAA